>JAIOPX010000251.1 GCA_021413705.1 Planctomycetota bacterium
CATTGTGTTTAGTTTGACCTGCCTGATATTTCACCAGGTACCAAGAATTCGCAGTGGGGACGGATTGCCTTGAGTCGCGCTAGGTCCTCATTATCACGAAGGGGTATGCGTACACACTCTAGCGCAGGCATGGCTCGCAGCATCCGGCCAACTCCGGCTTCCGTGAAAACCCGCGGTCCAGAACTGAAAAGCTCAAGCCGTTCCAAGCGGACCAGAGTCTGCAATTGTGCAAGTCCAGCGTCGGTGACGGCCTGCTGAGACAACTGGAGATAGCGCAGTTCAGTCAAGGTGGAGATATTCTCCAGACCCGTGTCATTGATGTGAGTGCCGTCGAGATACAAGACTCTCAGTTTCCGACATTGTCGCAGGTGCGCCAGTCCGCGATCGGTGATTTGAGGGTTAAAACGCATTACCAATTCTTCCAGGTTCGGCAGTTGAGCCAGATGGACGAGTCCTTCATCAGTCACATGAGTACGGGAAAGGTCGAGCGTTTCTAACGAACGGACCGCGGCGATGTGCTTCAGTCCTGCGTCGTTCAACTCCGCACCCGCTAAGCTCAAATACTTGAGATTTCGCAGGCCCGCCAGGTGACGCAAGTCTTCATCGGTCAATTGCCTGAAGATGACCAGCTTGGTGAGCCTCGGCAATTGCCCAAGGGATTGGAGTGCCTTGGTGGACGACGGCAAACCCGAAAGCGATGGATTGAGGACCAGTCCGGGGAAGTCGGGCAAGCGATGCCAATCAAAGACAAACTCCTCTAAGGTCTTGAGTTGAACGATCTCGTTCCAGCCGTCATCGTTCGGCAAGCAGTTGGAGAGAGTGAGAGATCGTAAATTACGAAAACAGGCAAGTCGCCGGAGCAAGGCAGGATCAACAGTGGTGTGCGAGATATCGTGTTGACTAAAAGGACCAGGACCGAAAATGTCAGCCGACTCAATGTTCGCCACAAAGTCTATACCCAGCAAGTCACGAACCCACTGCGGTCCTGGCTTTTGAATCGACCTGTAACCTGCTCCGCCGTAGAGTGAACTGCCGTATATTTTTTCCGAATGGATTTGTTCAAGGCGATTCGTCTCATAGTCGTATCTCAAATTGACGTTCAGCCGCAGAGCGGAAAACGCCGCTCGTTGAATGCGGGCATAGTTGAGGCGCCAGCCGAACCAACTCAAGGGGAGCGTTAAGAGCGTCATCACGATTAAGAGCGATCGCAGCCGGTATTGAAACCAGCGGCGACGGAGCTTCGGCTGCATCGCTTGGCCTGCTGCCATGGTTTGGCTTCCTCGTAATGCCTATTCATCATACCGCTGTGGGACGCGCCAGGGTTCCGGATTGGCGTCGATCATCGGCGCAGAGCCGTAAGAAAACCCATAACCCAGGCTTCGCGCGTCATCCGAGGATTCTTCTGACTTGAGCGCCTCTACATACGCTTTCAAGACTATCTTGCCCGGTTCGTGGACCTGCCTCATAACCTCCAGCAACCCTTCGATTCTTTCATGCACGTCGCGGGTCTGGGTGCAGACCAAGGAAGTGTTGGCCGTAAACTGCTGGATTGCACCAGGCCCACCTTCCGCATCCCACGTTGACGGTTCAATCACCTTCTGGATCAACTCGATCAAGGGTTCAAAATCGGGATAGTCCCCCTCGTAGAGAACCACCAGGTCGCCTACAGGATAAACCCTGGTTTGCATTCGATGCTGGGCTGCTTCCTTGGTTGTGATCCACAACACCTCATCTTGAATGGTCCAGGCGAGCGTCGGATCCAGACTATGAACCAGCAAGTCCAGGGCGGCTCGGGCCGTGACGCCGCGAACATTGATTTTGACCATGCTATCGCCTGTGATATTGATCGCTTCCAAAGCATGAAGGTCCAATTTGACGTCAATCCCCAGCCGCCGCCGCAAATCGGTCAATGCCCGATCCAAAGAATTTTCGAACCATTCGGCGGTGATCGGCGTCAAAAGCGCGTCCCGAATGCGGGCCTCTGCCCTGTGCTCGGCCGGAGTGCCGACCAGAACGGAGGTTTGTGCCGTGGCAGATGCGATTGGCCCCAAGGCAGCCAGCGCATTGAGCAGCAGCAAAAAACAGGGCCACGAAGCCACGGAGCAACGCATGGCAATGCCTCCTCATATCAGCGACGTTCGACAGCCCCCGGAAAAGGCCGGTTCCGGCTCCGGCCCGTTCAGTTTACGCAAGAATTTCGGCCATGCAAGTCGAAACTGGCAGGCGAGCGAAACTATAATCGGGGGTTGGAGTTCAGGCTTTAGCCTGCCTCCCCCATCGAAAAACAACGCAGTCTGAAGGCTGCACTCCAACCCAGGCAGGAGATTTCGTTATGATTTTTCATCGACTCGTGATGCTGGCGGCCGTTGTTGCGTCTGTGGCAGTTTCCGTTTCCCCGCAATGGCTCCCAGCCCAGGAGAAGGATGCGGCCAAGGTGGCCGAAAAGCCGACCGACTTGCCTATCAAGCGGGTCGTGCTGTTCAGTTCCGGCGTCGGCTATTTCGAACACCAGGGTAAGGTGCAGGGAGACGCCACGGTCGAACTGCGGTTTCCGGTCGAGCAGGTCAACGATCTGCTCAAGAGCATGGTGGTGGAAGACCAGGATGGCGGGCGCGTCACATCGGTCGGCTACGGCTCGCGCGAGCCGGTCACGCGAACGCTCAAGACGTTTTCGATCGATCTGACCAAGAACCTCACGCTGGCCGATCTGCTCAAGCAGGTGCGCGGCGAGACGCTGATGGTCGAGGCTCCGCAGCCGATCACGGGCAAGATCGTCAGCATTGAGCGCCGCAAGATCAAGGTCGGCAAGGATGAGACGATGGAAGTGGACGTGCTGAACCTGCTTACGCCGACCGGGTTACGAAGCATCACGCTCGACACCGTCGCGCAGGCCAAGCTCATGGACGAGAAACTCAATGCCGAGTTGCAACAAGCTCTGGCGATCCTGGCCGAAGCCAACCGAAGCGACAAGCGAACGGTGTCCATCCGCGACCAGGGCAAAGGGGAGCGAAGCCTTCGCGTCGGCTACATTCAGGAAACGCCGATTTGGAAGACGAGCTATCGGCTAGTTCTCAATGACGAAGGGAAGCCGCTGCTACAGGGCTGGGCGATCGTGGAGAACGTCTCCGAGCAGGACTGGAAGAATGTGGATCTGACGTTCGTGAGCGGCCGGCCGATCTCGTTCGTGATGGACCTCTATCAGCCGCTGTTCGTGGGACGCCCAGTGGTGGTGCCGGAGCTTTTTGCTTCGCTTTCGCCGCGGACGTATGACCAGGATTTGGAAGGTCGAGCAGGAAAAGACCGATTTGCCGGGAGCGGAGGTAATGCGGGTTTGGGTGGGGGCGGATTTGGTGGTGGCGCCATGGGAGGCGCACCCGGAGGGTTTGCCGCCAGAAAAGCGGCTGCCGCCCCAGCCCCACCGCGGGCCGCAGCAAACGGGTTGGCGGATGATGGACTGGTCGTGTCTGAAGCGGCTGAAGCAGACCGGAATACGGCTTTCGATCCCAGCCGCGGTGTCACCTCCGTGGCCACCGCCGGCGAAGTGGGGGAGTTGTTCCGCTATCGAATCTCCAATCCCGTGACCGTCGGCCGCCAACAGTCGGCCATGTTGCCGATCGTCAACGAGAAGGTCGAGGGGCAGAAGGTGTCGATCTACAATCCTGCCGTGCAGCCAAAACATCCGCTGCATGGGCTGAAGCTGGTCAACACGACCGACCTACACCTGATGCAGGGACCGATCACGGTGTACGACGACGGAGCCTACGCGGGCGACGCCCAGATCATGGACCTGGCCCCCAAGGTCGAACGGCTGATAAGTTATGCGTTGGACCTGGACATGGAAGTCAGCCCCAGCGGCGGACAGAAGCCGCAGGTGATGACCAGCATCAAGATTGTCGGCGGCACGCTCAAAGCCACCACCAAGTACAGCCGATATCGAGACTACAAGATCAAGAGTTCGGCCAAGAAAGACCGCACCCTGCTAATCGAGCAGCCAATCGACTCGCAGTGGAAGCTGGTAGCCCCGAAGGAGCCTGCCGAAAAAACGCGGAGCATGTACCGCTTCGCCGTTCAGGTGCCTGCCGGCAAGACGGCCGATCTGAAAGTGGAAGAGGAACATGTCGAGCAGCCGCAGTGGGCCATCATCCACCAGCACGACCAGTTCCTGCTGGGTATCGCCTCGAACAAGGAAATCGACCCCAAGGTCAAGGCCGCGCTGGAAGAGGTCATTAAGCGTCGCAGGGCCATCGCACAGCTCGACGCGAAGCAACAGGAGTTGGACCAAAAGATCAACGTGGTCAACGTGGAGCAAGCCCGCATCCGGGCCAACATGGGCCAGCTCGATCGCACGTCCGACCTCTACCGCCGCTACGTGAAAAAGTTCAGCGAGCAGGAAGACACGGTCGAGAAGCTGCGCGGCCAGATTGAAGAACTCCGCGGGCAGCGGGCCAAGATGCAGGCCGAGATGGAAACGTATGTCGCAGGTTTGGAGTTGGGGTAGGATTCGTAGGATGGGCTTCCCAGCCCGTCCTTGCAACGCAGACCCCGGGCTGGAAGCCCATGCTACGACGGTGTTTCCACAACCAACCGCCGCACCTCGGCCGCGATGAAGAACGAACCGGTCGCCACGATCAGATCGTCTGCCCCCGCGTCGGCAGTGGCCGACGCCCAGGCCGTGGCCGGATCGGAGGCGACACGGTGGTGCCCTGAGCCCAATTCCCGGGCCAAGGCATCCAGTTCCTCCGCCGGCATCCCGCGGGGGTTTTCCTGATAGCGGGTGAGCGTCACCTCGTCGAAAGCAGGCAACAGCAATCGCAACATTCCTCGAGCGTCTTTGTCGCGGCTGGTGGCGAACACGAGTCGTCGCTGCTTGGCTCCAAAACTCTCCTTCAGCACGGCGAGCAGGGCGGCGATCGATGCCACGTTGTGCGCCGCGTCCACAACCACGCTTGGTTGCCGGCCAATCAGTTCCACGCGTGCGCGGCAAAGGGCCGCGGCCAGGCCACGGCGGATGGCGTCCTCTGGAACGGGCCAACCGAGTCGCTGGAGTTGCTGAATTGCAGCGATCGCCACGGCGGCGTTGGCGCCCTGGTGCCGGCCGAGCATGGCGAGCGTTAGGCCGTTGAGCCGGATCTCGCCGCTGTGAAAGTCGATGGAGGAGGGGGCACCAACTTTTGGGGCGATCCCCGGGAAGAGCCCGGGGCTATCCATTTTCGGCTGATTGCTGACAAGCTGACCGCTGACCGCCGAGGCGGCCCCCGGGCGGAGCCCGGGGCTATCGAGTGCGATCGCGGCGTGATAGTCGAAATCGAAATCGGCGCCGAGTTGGAGTACGGGCGAGCCACGCTCGGCGGCAACTTCGTGGATCACGCTCCTCGCTCCCTCGTGACACACTCCGCTGACGACCGGCACACCGGGCTTAATGATGCCCGCCTTCTCCCGGGCGATCTTTTCCTCCGTGTCGCCAAGCTGCTGGGTGTGATCGAGGCTGATGCTGGTAATCACGCTCAGTTGCGAATCGCAGACATTGGTGGAATCGAGCCGGCCACCCATGCCTACCTCCAGGACGGCCGCGTCCACACCCGCCGTGGCGAAGTGCATCAGTGCCAGGGCTGTGGTCAGTTCGAAGTAAGTTGGGCCGATCGCATCGCCGCTGCGTGCGGCCTCGGCATCCATGGCATCGACAACTCCGCGGAGATCTACCACCAGTTCGGCAAGACGTGGTGTTGGGCACGGCGCTCCGTTGATCGCCAACCGTTCCTCGACGCGGTCGAGATGGGGGGATGTGAAGAGCCCGGTATTCAATCCGGCTGCCATCAGGATGCCGGAGATCATAGCGGACGTGGAACCTTTTCCCTTCGTTCCGCCGACATGGATGATCGGCAGCCGCTCCTGCGGATTGCCCAGCCGCGTGAGCAGTTCTCGCATTCGGTCGAGCTTGTAGTCGTGGATGCAATAGGGAACCGAGAGCATCCGCTACGGGAGGCGCTGGCATGGGGACGAGATTGACGAATCAAGGACGTAAGGCGGGCCGATCGTTGGGCCTCTTAGAAGCCTGTTGCGGCTTCTATTCTATGTCCTGCCATGGCGCGCAGCGAGTGCCGCGTCCCTCTCGGCCGTGTCCTAGATAAACCGATCGGTGCGTCTGGCACGGACGGGTATCTTTGCTTTATCGGCTCGCTGGAAAACGGCGTGAACATACTGCCGGCTGACGCGGAACTCCTTGGCCAGGTCGGAGAAAGGCTCATTACCGCTGCAGAGTCTGCCAATGATGGCGTAGACGTTGGGGCGGCCCTTTTTCAGCTTGCGGGGACGACCGGAACGCGAAGCCTGGTAAACGGTGTGCGTACTGACGCCATACCGCTTAGCTACTTCTGGGATCGATTCACCCTCTCGGACCGCCGCCGCGATGGCCAGTCGGCGCTGGTGCCGCTTTTTCTGGTCCATGGTTGCCCCGTTGCTGTGCCCATTTTCACGCCCCATACTGCCACCCTCCTTTTGCCCCAGGATTTTATTATTCTAATCCCCGAAAATCCACTCGCAAGAGGGGGATTTGAATGCTCACATTGCCCGGCTCTCCTCCTAAGTCCCAACGGACTAAGAATTGGCTGGAAGGTCATGTGGCGCAGGCGTCCCTCCCACACCATCATGACCAAGCGTCGCACGAAGCCAGGTTCACGGCGTCAGCGCCGCTGTATCTCTACCGTTACGCGTGGACAAAGCCCGCCAGGTGGCCAAGTCAATATCATTGGAAATTGTGCGAACGGAGGCCTCCATCATCACCACCTGAACCAGGCCGGGGTGGTGGCTTCGCGCCGTGACAGCGGCGTAAGTCTTATTGCTGCCAGGGTTTGGCGTTTTTCCTTCTTGCCAGGTATTGAAGTCCACAAACTTTTCGCCATTACAGGGGACTTCTGTGTTGGGAGTAAAGACGGTCGTGAAACCTGCATGATGGACGCGACCATCGGTCCATTCCGTATGACCCGAGGTCTTAAACTCAGCGGTTCCCAGCGCGCAAATAGCTGCCGGAGAGGCGGGAATCGTGTCGGGTGTGGGGGGGCCGCTGTTGCGGTAATACGGAGTGTAGGTTTTCACTTCGGAAGCACAAAGCGTGTTGCTTAACCCATCGCCAATCTGTTGGGCTCTCACTCCGTGGACGGGGTGAAATGCTCCATCACCCCCTACACCCTTTCCCCCATCACCTGCTGGATCCCAAACCATCCAGGTTCCAGCGTTGACCGCATAATTGTTCGGTATGTACTCATTGGCGCCGTCAACGCGAAGTTGCGTCTGAAGTTCGGACGGACATTGATAGATGGGCACTCGATGGGCCGACAATTTCTTCCCATTGATGCTGATCGACCCATAGGAGACATTGAAGTCCATCTTGTCGAACAGCATATCCTGCTCGAGGTAGGGTGTAATCAAGGCCAACACCGACCAACCACCCGTGCCGTAGCGCGTGGGCGGAAACGATCCCTTGCCACTCTCAAAGTTTTGGATGGCAATTCCAAACTGGCGAAGGTTGCTGGAGCAGGCTGCGCGCCGCGCAGCCTCTCGCGCCGATTGAATTGCGGGCAACAGCAGGGCGATCAAGACGCCAATAATGGCGACGACCACGAGCATTTCTACGAGAGTAAATGCATTTCTGCGGAACGACGGAATCAACTGCTTGGACATGGCTGGGCTCCCCATAAACCTGGCTATTGTTGCTGGAACTCCGTATCGCTGAATCAGAACTTCCGTTGCGAGCATTGGCGGGAATACGGCCCGACTTACGGCGACTGGGATGCCGTATCTTTGCCATTGCGCGTCGAAAGTGCCCGCCAACTAGCGATGTCGATATCGTTGGATACTGAGCGCACCGAGCCTTCCATCATGACCACTTGCACCAGGCCGGGATGGTGGCTGCGGGCTGTGACTGCGGCGTAGGTCTTGATATTGCTTGGGTTGGGGGTCTTCCCTTCCGACCACCCCACGTAGTCCACCATCGTCGATCCATTGCAAGGCACATTGGTGTTGGGGGCAAAGACCGTCGTGAAGCCGGTCTCGTGAACTTTGCCGTCAGTCCATTCCACATGGGCTCCCTCAGATTTGAACGTGCTGCTGCCGCCAAGCGCGCAGATGTCTGCGGGTGATGTGGGAATGGTGTTGGGGCTGGGGTCGGCGGAGCCGCGATAATAGGAAGTGTAGGTGCGGACTTCGGTGGCGCAGAGCGTGTTACTCAGCCCGTCACCAATTTGTTGGGCGGTCAACCCTGGCCCCGGAAAGAATACGCCATCGCCCCCTTGCCCTTTACCGCCATTGGCGCCCGGATCCCATACGAGCCAGGTTCCCATGTTCAGGCCGTAGTTGATCGGGACATAGGTCGGCACACCGGCGCTATCATTCTTCAGTTCCTTTCGCGTCTCAGAAGGGCAGAGGTAGACGGGAACATGGTAGGACGGAAGTGGTTTCCCGTTGAGTTTCACTACGGAGTAACTCTGGGTGAAATCCATCGCTTCAAAGAGATGGCCTTGCTCTAGGTAGGGCACGATCAGCGCCAAGGCAGACCAACTACCCGCGCCATATCGGCTCGGTGGAAAATGCCCCTGGCCACTCTCGAAGTTATTCATCGCAATGCCAAGTTGCCGCAAATTCGTAGCGCAAGCCGTGCGTCGAGCGGCTTCGCGGGCAGACTGAATGGCGGGCAATAACAGTGCGATCAGCACGCCAATGATGGCGATCACGACGAGCATTTCTACGAGCGTAAAAGCAACTCTCAAATGACGGACGCGCGGATGCTTCGGCATGGCTGGGTTCCCCGTAACCTGGCTTGCTGTAAATGAGACTCAATCTCAGTGAAGCATGAGATTTTAGTCGAGATCGGATGCGTGTCAATGACCAGATCGTGGGAAAAACCGCGCGTGGAATACGGGGAATACATGCATATTTGCCAATGCTTGCCGGCATGGGGGGCTGGCCCTATAGTGGAGCTTTTCCCACGGAAAGCCGACTCTGAGTGCCCGTCTCATTTGAACCAGCAGCCTGCTAGCGGCGTAAAGAGGCGGAAGAGATAGGTTTGTAAGAGCGGGTGACCGTAGAAGCTAATCAAGGGATAGTCCCTCATTCCGTGGGGCATAACCCCTTCAAATCAGCAATTACGTCGCAGGTTTCCTGCCTGCCAGGCAGCCCAAAGCTGGCACACGTACTTGGAAAGGTTGGAAATGACACACGCAGTTGCCGCGGCTCCCGCTCTCCTGCCGGCCGATGCCCAATCGGACGTGATTATCGAGACGCGGAACCTGTCGAAGGTCTATCGCGACTTCTGGGGCCGCCAAAAAGTGCGGGCGTTGAAATCCCTCGATCTGGAAGTCCGGCGCGGGGAAATCTTCGGTCTGCTGGGCCCCAACGGCTCCGGCAAGACCACCACGCTGAAAATTATTCTCGGGTTGCTCTTCCCTACTAGCGGCGAAGCGCTGGTGTTTGGCAAAAGCGCCACCGAGGTTACTAAGAACGAGCGGCTCGGCTACCTGCCTGAAGAATCGTATCTGTACCGGTTCCTCAACGCGGTCGAAACGCTGGACTTCTACGGCCGGCTGTTCAATATTTCCGCCGCCGAGCGCCGCCGCCGGACGATGGAACTGATCGACATGGTGGGGCTCCGCTGGGCGGCACGCCGCCCGCTGAAGGAATACTCCAAAGGGATGACCCGCCGAATTGGGCTCGCTCAGGCACTCATTAACGATCCAGAGTTGCTCTTGCTCGATGAGCCCACCAGCGGACTGGATCCCATCGGCACGAGAGAGATGAAGGATCTGATCCTGAAGCTCAAAGCCCAAGGCAAGACGATCGTGCTGTGCAGCCACCTGTTGGCTGACGTGCAAGACGTGTGCGATCGGATCGCGATTCTCTATCAAGGTGAGTTGAAAGAATTGGGACGAGTTGACAGCCTGCTGAAGGTGCGCGATGTGACGCAGATTCAACTGCGGCAACTCGCCCCAGCGGCAGAGGCCGACATTCGCGCCACCCTGGAGCGCCACAAAGTGGATCTGATGGCCTGGGACAATCCCACCACGACACTGGAAGAACTGTTCCTGTCGATTGTCAGAGAAAGCCAGGCCCGTCCAGGCATGAGGGCCGGAGGCCACGGCTCGGGCGTCAGCGATCAGAAAACGAAAAACTGAACCCTCCCTTCCCGACGTCCCCTCATCCCTAACCCCTACCCCCTGATCCCTTCCCGATGGACGTTCCTACTCAAGTCGAGCCGTTCTATTCGTGGCTTCTGCTGGACACCGGGGACGGCCAATCGGCGGTGCTGCATTTTGTGCTGACGGCCTTGGCGTTGTTGGGCATTGCCTGCGTGGGGGCCTATCTGGTGGCGGCGTTTCGCCACGGGCCAATCCAGGGGGCCAAAGTCGTCCTGCACGGCTTGGCGGGCGGCTTGGTCGATATCCTCCGCATCTCGCCGCGCCGCGTTTACGGCTTGGCCACGCTCGCCTTTCGCGAGGCGTTTCGCCGCTACATCTGGGTGGCACTGGTGATGTTCCTGATTTTGCTGGCGTTCACCGGCTGGTTCCTCGATCCCAAGAGCGACGACCCGGCAAAACTCTATCTCACGTGGGTCATCACGCCGACTACCTACCTGATGCTGGCGATTGCGCTGTATCTCAGTTCGTTGAGCCTGCCGGCGGATATCAAGAATCGCACGATCTACACCGTAGTCACCAAGCCGGTGCGCCCCAGCGAAATAATCTTGGGGCGGATCTGCGGTTTCACCGCGGCCTGCACCGTGTTGCTGGCGGTCATGGGCGCGGCCGGCTATCTGTTTGTCATCCGCGCTGTCTCGCACACGCACCAGCTCGTGGTGGAAGACGATGGAACTCCCGCGCGCCCCTCGGCCGGATTCATCGGACATACGACGCGCGCTTCGGGAGGCGGGCACCGCCACATGGTGCGAATCCCGGCCGATTCATTTTCACCCGGCGTGGAATTAACGGAAGCTGCCGACGGCGCGCTGACGGTGACTCAAAAGACGGATGCCGCTCGCAAGGCGGGAGTTGAAAAAGGGGATGTGGTGACGGCAATCGACGGTGAATCGACGACCGGCAAGAGCCTAGAGGAAGTGAACAAATCGCTCGACGGCGCGGCAGGGAGCAAAGTGCGCCTAACACTCAGCCGCAGCGGCGCACCGCGCGACGCTACTCTGGAGCGGTTGACAGCCCAAACGATGACCGAGATCACGCAAGGGCACGCCCACGCCGTGGTGGCCCGCTATCGAGACGGCAAAATCGATTACGAAGTCGGTCGCGCCGAAGGGGCGCTGGCCGCGCGCATCCCCTATTACGGGACGCTCAAGTTCCGCGACCGCCAGGGAGATCCCAAGAACCCCGGAACCTGGAAGTTCAAACGCAAAGGTATCAGTGTAGGCAAGTTGTTTGGCTATCGCAGCTACATTCAAGGCAATACACTGGCCGCAGCCATCTGGACTTTTGAAGGAGTCACCCCTGAACAATTCCCCGACGGTCTGCCGCTGGACTTGAACATCCGCGTCTACCGCTTGCAGAAGGGAAACGTCGCTGAAGGGATCACCGGCAGTCTCACGCTGATTAATCCTGAGACCGGCGTCCGCAGCAAGGAACGGATTTTCCGGGCCAAAGAGTTTACCTTGGATCACATCGACATTCCGCGCGAGCTGGAGGGGCCGCAAGGAAAGCTGGATATTTTCAAGGATCTGGTCAGCTCCGACGGCAAGCTGGAAGTCTGGCTGCAATGCGTCGAACCGGGACAGTCTTTTGGCATGGCCCGGGCCGACGTTTATATCCGAGGCCAGGACGCTTCGTTCGCCTTGAACTTCGCCAAAGCGATTGTCGAAATCTGGCTCCAGGTGTTGCTGGTCACATCGCTGGCGGTGATGTTCAGCGCATTCCTCAGCGGCCCGGTGGCGATCCTGGTCACTGTCACGGCAGTCGTGATGGGTTTCTCCACCACCGACATCAGCCGTCTCACCAGTAGCGTCATCTATCGCGAAGAACTTAAAGTGATCGAGGCGGTTCGTCAGGTGGCCGGCCAAAATGGCCTCGACCTGGAGCGGGACGGCGTGTTGCGGTTGGCCGAGGAGTGGAAGAACAGCGGCGCCGAGGGTGCCGATAAAATCGACATCGAGCGCATACAAAAAGCCTTCAGCACCCCTTTGAAGGATGATGCCACGCACGAGTATGCCGCGGAATGGAAAATCATCCAGGCCATCCGCCAACAGGCGGCGGCTGACCGCATCGATTTGGAAGCTGAAGGGGTAGCGCGGATGGCCGCCACTCAACGAGGAGCAGGCTTACCCAACTTTCAGAAATACGACAAAGGGCGGCTCGACAAAGCATTACGGGCCAAAGCCGATCAGGTGGACGTGCTGGATCGCGTGTGGGGAGGGGGGCCGTGTGAGGCTTTCTATCGCCTCATCACGCAGATGAATTTGACCAGCGAATTGGAACCTGAATTGAAAGAAGGGCAGCAGCACAGTCGCATGGTCAGGGCGATGCTGGGCATCGACAACACGTTGATGCATGTCATGCAGTCACTGTTGCAAGTGCTGCCTGATTTTCGGCGGTTTAGCGATACGGAATATCTGGCCAGTGGATACAATATCAGTGGATCCCGGTTGGCGCAACATATAGCAGCCACGCTGGCATTCAGCCTGGCGGCGTTCGTGGCCGGGTTCTTCGCCTTGAAATATCGCGAGGTGGCGGCATGACCATGCAACGCACGTTTGTTCGCAAGATTTCCTATTTCCTCGCCATCGGCGTGTTGCTACTCCCCCTGTTCTGGATGAGCATGCCCTCCACGAACCGCAGCCAGGGAGGGACGCTGGCCCAGGTCCGCAATCAGCACAAGCTCCACCAAGCCGACCTGGGGGAGATCGACCCAACCAGCGCCACGATGAAGCTGGTAATGTTTGGGCTCAACGGCTTCGCGGTGAGTCGTCTGTGGAACACGGCTATTGACGCCAAAGAGCGGGAAGATTGGACGACGTTTGGAGCTTCGCTGGAGCAGATCAAGAACCTCCAGCCCCACTCGGTCAAAGTCTGGCAATTTCAGGCCCACAACGTCTCGTTCAATATCTCCTGCGAGTTCGACGACTACCGCGATCGCTATCACTACGTCATGAAAGGGATCGACATGCTCACCCAGGGGATTCGCTATAACGAGCGAAGCCCCTACCTGGTGCGCGACGAAGCCCGCTTCATCGGATTCAAGATCGGGAAGTCGGACGAGGCCGATCTATTCCGCCCCATGTTTCGCAATGACGACGACTATCACCAACGCGACCCAATGAAGGGGGTTCCCCGCTACGCCGGTCGGCCCGAAACTCTGCGCGATAATTGGCAAGTCAGCAAATGGTGGTATGAGCGGGCCGACGAGCTGTTGGACTCCGGTGCCGCCGGATACGATCGGCTCACGCCCGCCGTGGTGCATTCCGATGCTCCCCACAGCCAGATTCAATATGCTAAGTCGCTGGAAGAAGATGGCCAGTTTGGAGACAAGGCGCTGGAGCAATGGAATCTGGCGGCCCAGGATTGGCAGAAGTTCGGCACTCGGCTCTTGCGCACTTCGGTGGGACTGCACATCCGACTGGCGGCTTTCGACCGGCTTCGCGATGAGACCAACCAGCTCCGCAAGGATTTCGATCAACTAGTGGCAACCGAGCCCGGCTTGAAGGAGAAGTTGATCGCCAAACGGCGCGAAGCCCTCTCTGAGGTGGAACGTGGGGCGCTGGACACCAAGGAGAAAGACCGCAACCGACAGCAACAAGCTCTCGCGGAAGAAGCCGCCGCCCGATTGCGGTTATCCTCGCGCGATATTGCCTTGGCGATGAACGAGCAGCACCGCGACGCCGCCAGTAAACTGGCCGATCAATTGGCCGCGGCGGAAGCACGATTGTCGATCCTCGATTCAAATCGCGGTGTGGTTAATTACGAATACTGGCGTGTTCGTTGCGAGGTGGAGCGACGGCCGGAAACCCTCCAGGCCCGTGAGGAAATTCACTTGGGTGACGAGGCGTTGGCCAAGTCGAATCTACAGGCTGCGCTGGAGCACTACAATCGCGGGCTGGCCGAATGGAGAAAGGTGATCGACAAATACCCACGCCTGCTAGCGGAGAAGGCGATGGTCGTGGAATTGATGCAGATCGTGGAAAAGTATCAACGGATTCTCAAACAAAACGACAGTCCCATGCCGCAGCCGTTCGTGCTGGAGGCGGTGCTCAATGCCAGCCAGGAATATGCCCGCCAGGATAAGGAAATGGCGGGTGGTTAGGGATGAGGCTGTAGGCTGTAGACTGCAGGCTAGAGCTTTCAGCCCAATCCATGCCTACAGCCTCAAGCCTACAGCCTCATGTTCAACCGTTGCTCCCGTTGCGGAATCATCAACGAGGCTCCCGACAACCAAGTCGGGCAGACGATCCGCTGCTCGGGTTGCGGTGTCGAATTGGCGTTGCGAGGGGGAGGCGAGATTGTCGCCGCCAAACTTGTCGATCGACGCAATCATTTTTGGAAGGGCCGGTGGTGGCCTTGGCTCCTAAATGACCGTTCGTGATTCTGGGAATGGTTGTATCGTCTAGCCAGCTTTGCGTTTGGGACGATTGAGTTGTTGATTTCGGCGTCTGAGGTAACCGCGAGTCTCGTTCATCAGCTCATCCATGGTCGAGCAGCGATGATT
>JAIOPX010000252.1 GCA_021413705.1 Planctomycetota bacterium
GAAACCGCTTCCAGACGAGAAACCCGCGATCCCCTGCGCCGCTTCGACTATCCTATCAGGGGTTTGGCCAAGGTGCTACGGTTAACCCATGCAGAATCGAGACCCTGAACAACTCCGTCGCGATGCACTGGCTATCTGGCAGGCCGGTGTGGAAGCAGTGCAACCGCGACGGCTCATCCCCCCGGTGCTGAGGGTCGAAGGAGAGACGCTCTGGGTCCGCGACGAGATGCTGGCGCTGGGTGACGTGGAGCGGATCGTCGTAGTAGGAGGCGGCAAGGCCGGAGCGGCAATGGCTGTCGCTGTCGAGCAAGCCTTGGGTGATGCGGTATGTCAGAGCAAGCGACTCTCCGGCTGGGTCAATGTGCCGGCCGATGCGATGACCCCTGCGCCGCGCTATGTTCATCTTCACCCGGCCCGACCTGCAGGGATTAACGAGCCAACGGCGGAAGGTGTGTTCGGCGCCGAGGAGATTCTGCGACAAGTTGCCGGCCTGGGACCGAATGACTTGTGCCTGTGTCTGATTAGCGGTGGCGGTTCGGCTCTGTTGCCGGCACCGGCCGATGGTGTCTCGCTCGACGATAAACTCACACTCACGCAGCGACTCAGCGCCGCTGGTGCCAACATCCGGCAACTCAACACGGTGCGCAAGCACCTCAGCCGCATCAAAGGGGGACGACTGGCAGCCGCCTGCCAAGCAGGCCGGCTGGTGTCGCTGATTATCTCCGATGTTATCGGCGATCCCTTGGACTTGATTGCTTCCGGCCCTACAGCACAGGACGAGAGTACGGCCCCAGAAGCGCTGGAAGTTCTCGACGCCTTTGATTTGCGGCGATTGGAAATTGCGCCCAGCGCCGTCACACATCTGGAGCGAAGCGCAGCGGATAGTACTCCTCACGCTCCGCGTGAGGCCAACATCACGCGGAGCGTGATGGATACTATGGTTGGCTGGCCGGGACTGAAGCCGAGCGCGTGTCGAGTGACCAATCTGTTGATCGGAACCTTGGCGATAGCCGTCGACGCGGCAAGCGAAGAGGCCACACGGCGCGGTTATCGAACCACCAGCTCCACTGCGAAAGAACTCGAAGGCCCAGCCGAACAGGTTGGACGCCAACTTGCGAAACAGGCGATCGCAATGTTGGATAAATCCGGCCCCGTTTGCCTCATCAGTGGTGGCGAACCAACGGTCGTGCTGGTCGATGCGGATCGACGAGGGCGCGGCGGACGCAATCAACAATTGGCTCTGGCCGCTGGCGAAGTATTGCTCCGCGAGAAAGCATCCGGCTGCCTGATCCTTTCTGGAGGCACCGACGGTGAAGACGGACCAACCGACGCCGCCGGCGCGTGGGTGGATCTAGAATTGATGACTGAGGCGACGCGACGCGGTTTCGCTCCCGCCGACTACCTCACCCATAACGATGCCTACAGCTTTTTCGACGTCGTGGATGGACTGATCCGCACCGGGCCAACGCAAACCAACGTCGGCGACCTGCGAATTGTCCTGCGCCGATAGCCCCGGGCTCTGCCAGGGGGTTGCCTGACTTGCGTTGCTGTGCAGGCTCGAGGGTTGGCGAATATGATGCTTCACGGTCACTTGGCGCTACCCCCGGGCGGAGCCCGGGGCTATGATTCCGTAATCGCTGGCGCTGCCGGCCCCAGGCCGCCGAAGCGGCGTTCTCTCGCGGCGAAGTCGCGGATAGCGGCGTGCAAGTCGGCTTCGCGGAACTCGGGCCAGCAGCGCTCGGTGACCCAGAGTTCGGCGTAGCTGATCTGCCACAACAGATAATTGCTGATCCGCATCTCGCCAGCCGTGCGGATCAACAGGTCGGGGTCTTCCATGCCGGCCGTGTAGAGACGATCACTGATGGACTGCTCGCAAAGGTCTGATACGGCCAAGCGACCTTGCTGGACATCTTCTGCTACTTGGCGTACCGCATCCAACAGTTCTGCCCGACCGCCGTAATTGATTGCCAGACAGAGTCGCGTGCCGGTGTTGCCGGCGCTTAAGCTGATGGTCTTGTCCATTTCTTGCAGGGCCGGCTGGGGTATCCCCTCGCGGCGGCCGATGACGCTCACACGGATGTTGTTGCGCATGATCGTATCGCGCTCGTCGATCATGTATTGTTGCAAGAGATGCATCAGGAAGTCGAGCTCTTCCTGGGGGCGCTTCCAGTTTTCGCTGGAGAGGCAATAGAGCGTAAGCTGGCCGATCTTCAGCCGGGCGCATTCTTCGGTGACACAGCGGACGCTATCGACGCCGCGGCGGTGCCCCTCGATCCGCGGCTGCCCGCGGCGCTGCGCCCAACGGCCGTTGCCGTCCATGATGACGGCGATGTGGCGGGGGCGCTGATCTAGGGGGACATCGAGTTGGAGAGGGCCGTTGTCCACAATTTTCCTACGCCGCGCCGACCAGGCTGTCCGGCCGAGAGAACATAGTCTGCTGACGTTCTGGGCCAACCGACACAAACGACACGGGTCGGCCAATCAGCGCGCTAAGCCGGTCGAGATATGCCCGGGCGGCGGCGGGCAACTCGTCGATCTGTCGCATGTCGCTGATCTCCTCGTGCCAACCCGGCACGGTTTCGTAAATGGGAACCGCCCGGCGCAAATCGTCTACATGGCTGGGGAAATCGGTCACGCGTCGGCCGTCGATCTCGTACGCCGTGCAAATCTTCAACTCATTCTGGGTGCTCAACACGTCCAACAGCATCACGGCCAACTCATCGACGCCGCTTAGGCGAGCCGTATAGCGAACGGCTACGGCATCGAACCAACCGCAGCGGCGGGGGCGGCGCGTGACCGTGCCATATTCGTTTCCCCGGTCCCGAAGCTGCTGCCCCGTGTCATTATTCTGCTCGGTGGGAAAGGGTCCACCGCCCACCCGGGTCGAATACGCCTTGATCACGCCGATGGTGCGGTTGATATACCGCCCCGGCACGCCGGCCCCGGCGGGCACGCCCAGCCCCGAGCTGTTGCTGCTGGTCACAAACGGAAACGTGCCATGATCGACATCCAAGAGCGAACCCTGGGCGCCTTCGAACAAAATGCGTTTCCCTTGCTCGGCGGCATCCAGCAAATAGGCCGTGGTATCGCGGACGTGGGGGCGCAGCCGCTCGCCGCACTCGCGATATTGCTCATAGATCTCATCGGCCTTCAGCGGCTCAAACGCGTTGGTCGATTTCAGCATCGCGTTCTTGACTTCGACGATGTGGGCCACGCGGCTGCGGAACGTGTCGCGATAGAGATCGCCCAGGCGGATCGCATACGACCGGCCCACCTTGTCGCGATAGCAGGGGCCGATGCCGCGCTGCGTGGTCCCTAAGGCTTCGCCGTCGGCCGTGGTGTCGTTCATGGCCCGGTCCTCGGCAATGTGCCAGGGGAAAATTACATGGGCCCGGTCGCTGAGCATCAAGTTTTCGCCGAGCTTAACTCCGCGCGAAGCCAGGCCGTCGATCTCGGCCAGGATGCTCGCCGGGTGCAAGACAACGCCGCCGGTGACCACGCACTGCACTGCCGGATTGAAGATTCCGCTGGGGATCAGGGAGAGTTTGTATTTCTCGTTGCCAATCACCACGGTGTGTCCGGCATTGGCCCCCCCTTGGTAGCGAACCACAATGTCGTGGTTGAGTGTCAGTAGATCGACGAGTTTCCCTTTGGCCTCGTCTCCCCACTGCAATCCGATGACACAAGTACCCGGCACGAGAAGCCTCTTTCAATGCGATAGCTGGCAATGTCCAAACCCATGAATTTAACGGTCTGGGGGGCGTGGGGCAAGCACGCGGCGGAGTCCAGCCTTCAGGCTGCTTTCCAAAAAGCAGGCTAAAGCCTGGACTCCAACGGGCGTCCCGGCCACCCTGGAAATTGTGTTAGAATCCCGGCCCCCGCTCTGACGCGGCTATTAGCTTCCAGTTTTGACACTGCCATGCACCATCCCCAAATACTTGTGATGCTCTGCTTGTGCCTGGGGACGGCACTGGTGCTGGGTTATATCACCCACAGGTTGCGGCTTTCCCCTTTGCTGGGCTACTTGATCGCCGGAGTTTTGCTCGGTCCCAACACGCCAGGCTTGGAGGCCAATCTCAAGATGGCCACCGACATGGCGCACATCGGGGTGATCCTGCTGATGTTCGGCGTCGGGTTGCACTTCAATCTGCGCGATCTCTGGGCAGTGCGGCGAACGGCCGTTCCCGGCGCTGTCGGTCAGATCCTTGTGGCCACAGTGGCAGGCGCGGTGGTGATGGTGTTGGGGGGCTGGACCTGGGGCGCTGGTCTGGTGATTGGCGTGGCTGTGTCCGTGGCCAGCACCGTGGTCTTGATCCGCGTGTTGACAGACAACAATGTGTTGGAGAGCAGCCAGGGTCATATCGCCATTGGTTGGCTGATCGTCGAAGACCTGTTCACGGTGTTGGTACTGGTCGTTCTGCCCGCGTTGGCCCCGGCCATCCATGGAGAACAAATTGCGCCGCTGGACATCGGTTGGTCGCTGTTGATGGCCATCGCCAAGATTGTGGCGCTTAGCATTATCGTGTTGTGGGGAGGACGCCGCCTTATTCCTTATATCCTGACCGAGGTGGCGCGAACGCGTACGCAGGAATTGTTCACGTTGACGATTCTGGTGCTGGCCTTGGCAGTTGCCACAGGCTCGGCCGTCATCTTTGGCGTGTCGATGGAACTTGGCGCGTTTCTGGCCGGCATGGTCGTGGGCCAATCCAAGGTCAGCCACCAGGCGGGCGTCGATGCATTGCCCATGCGCGATGCATTCGCCGTGCTGTTCTTCGTCTCTGTAGGAATGCTGCTCAAGCCGCAGGTGCTAATGGCCCATCCCTTTCTGTTCGTCGGCTTGCTGGGGGTGATCCTGGTCGCCAAACCGCTGGCAGCCCTGGGTATCGTTTGGGCGCTGGGACATTCCGTGCGGACGGCGCTGACCGTGTCCGTGGCCTTGGCGCAGATCGGCGAGTTTTCGTTCATCCTGGCGGAACTCGCCAAGGAGCATAAGCTGCTCAATGAAGACGGATTGAGCCTGCTGGTGGCGTGTGCCATCTGCAGTATCGCTCTGAACCCTCTCGTCTTTCGCCTGGTGGGGCCGCTGGAGGCGAGCCTCCGTCGCCGTCCACGCCTCTGGGCGCTGTTGAACCGGCGGGCTGAAGCACGGGCAAAACGTGGGGTGGTGAAACCGCTGGTGGATGAGACTACGCCTCCCAACGGCCGGGCGATCATCGTTGGTTATGGCCCTGTCGGACGCACGGCGGCTGGCATCCTGAAAGAATTTGGCGTTCAGCCCGTGGTGGTGGACCTCAATATCGATACGGTCAACACCCTGCTGGAGGCGGGAGAGTTGGCCGTATTTGGCGATGCCACACGGCGCGATATTCTCAGCGCCGCCGGGACCGAGCAAGCCTCGTATCTGTTAGTCACGGTGCCCGATATCGAAACCCGTACGGTCGTGATTCTCGCCGCCAGCGAATTGAATCCCCAGCTCAAAGTATTCGTCCGCGCCCGCTATCTGGAAGAACGGGCTTGGTTGGAAGAGATCGGCGCCACGGGTGCCTGCTTCGAGGAAGCCGAGGCGGCCATTGGGCTCTCCACGCTCCTGCTGCACGAAATGGGAGCCAGCGACGAGCGGATCGAAAAGGAGCAGCAGCGCATCCGCCGACAGGGAGCGTTTCGTGCAGAACTGCCGGCCAATGAGTAGGGTACAGGCCTGCCCTACGGATTTGACACGTTCATGACCCGGGGGCGCTTCATGACGGAGCGAGACTTGTTCAGAGCTTCGCTGTCGCGCGGTGGGCGGGGAGCGTCGTCTTGTTGCGGGCCCGCCTGAACTTCCTCCGGGGCCGGCACATGGTACGAGAACATCGACGTCGGCTCGTGCAGTTCGGCGTGCCACGGATAGTCGAACAGGTTGCGATAGTTGTAGGGCCGGCGATAGTAGACGCCATGGAACGCCGGATAGCGATGGATGCAGCGACCGTTGCCAGGGTAACAGCCGTAGCGCGGCGAGTAGCAGGTCTGCGGCATGCCACCCCCCAGCAGGCCGGAGTCGATGCTGCTGTCGGAGAACGACGAGTCGTCGGTGAACTCCGTGTCGGCAGGCGCGGGTCCACCCGCTGTCAGCAGAACCATCGTTAAGGCGGCGGCAAGCATCGCGGACTCCTTCAGCTCGTAGGATGGGCTTCCCAGCCCGTCACATCATCGCACGGGCTAGGAAGCCCATGCTACGTCTCATCGACCGTTAGAACCCGAGCATCAAGTTTCTACGGCACGACCGCCACAACCGATACAGGCGTCAAAGTTTGCCGGAGGCTGATAGTTTCCATCACGCTCCGTGTGATGCCATCCTCACGCGGAGCGTGAGGGATACTTTCCGGGACTTCGCTCGTCCCGGCCACACAATCGGCACAGCCCGCAAAGTCCACCTCGGTTCAGTGAAATTTCACGCAGTCAAGCATCCTTGGCGCTTGTTAAGTTAGGCACCCTAAGTAGCCTGAAACTTACGGCATGAGTTTGCCGTTGCTATCAGATTCTGACAACGCCCGTTCGGGCTTGTTGACATCCGGGCCTTATCCGAGAGATCCCAGCCTCATGAGCCACGTCTTGAAAGTGATCTGTCGCGATGCCGAGTTGGCGTCCGCCATGCGTGACGAGTTTGCCCACGACTTCGAGTTGCTCTGCCTCGACCACCCAGCCCCCAACGGGCACCACGGAGAACTGAGAGCGATCGTGGCGCAGGTCGGCCCGCGGATGATCGACGGAACCTCGCCCGCGGCCTACTTTGCGGAACTCCAGGCGGCGGCCGGCTCGGCGCCGATCTACCTGGTACTGGAATCCGATTGCCCGCCGCGGATGCGCGAAATGGCAGTCGCGGCTGCCGATGCCTGCATTTCGCTCCCCGAGGGGCGGCCTCAATTAGCCGAGCTGGTGCACCGTCAGGCCGATCCGGTCCTGGATCTGGGCGCTCTGTGCAGCGAGCTGCCCCACAAGGTGTTGCACGGCCGCACGCGGTCGATGATCACCTTCGCGCCGCAGATGTTTGAAATGATCGACGAGTTGAAGGTGGCGGCGGCCCACGATGTAACGATTCTGTTGATCGGCGAGACCGGGTGCGGCAAGACCTACCTGTCGCGGCTGATACACGAACTGTCGCCGATGGCTTCCGAACAGATGTATACGGTGGCCTGCGGCGCCTTGCCGGCGGACCTGATTGAAAGTGAATTATTCGGCTCCGTCCGCGGTGCGTTCACCGGCGCCGATCGCGATCGCCTGGGCAAGTTCGCCGCCGCTGGACGAGGCACTCTGCTGCTGGATGAAATCGACGTGCTCCCGGTGGAGCAGCAAGCCAAGCTGTTGCGAGTCATCGAAACGGGCGAATACGAGCAGGTCGGCAGCAACGAGACACAAAACTCCCACGCCCGGATCGTGGCGGCTTCCAACATCGATCTGGAACAGCTTGTGGCCGCCGGCACATTCCGCAGCGATCTTTACTATCGGCTCAACGTGCTGAAGTTCTACCTGCCGCCGCTGCGCGAGCGGCCGGGCGATATCGAGTTTCTGGCCCGCAACTTCGCCCTGATGCACAGCCGCAAACACAACATCCAGCTCCGCGAAATCGACGTGCGATTCCTGCAGGCTCTGAAAGCCTATAGCTGGCCGGGTAACATCCGCGAACTGGAAAACGTCATCCGTCGGAGCGTGCTCTATTGCCGCCGCGGCGTGCTCAACTTGCAGGATCTCCCCAGCAACCTGCGCGGCGACGTGAACAAGCCCGCGACATCGGGCGCACCCAGCGAGATCGATCGGACGCTGGAGTCTCGCGTCGGCGTGTTGGAGCGGCGGATCATCGAAGACACGCTGCAGCGCAATGCCCATCACCGGCAAGCCACGGCCGAAGAACTCGGGATCAGCCGCGTGACGCTTTACAACAAGATGAAGAAGTTCGGGATGTTGAGTTGAGCCAAAGTATCCCTCACGCTCCGCGTGAGGATTTTCGGAAACGCATCACGCGGAGCGTGATGGATACTATGTGGAGACTTTCAAGCATGATTCGCTGGCTCCGTTTTACTGTGCCGCCGCTGGTGGTTCTTGCCGCCTGTGGCATCTATCGGGCCACGCTGGCGTCGTCGGCGAAGTCCGATGCCCTGCGACAGTTGTCTGCCCACGACTCGTCGGCAGCGAACATGCCGAACCTGATCGCACCGCGCTACGATGATCCGCGCATCGCCACTGACGCTCAACTCCACGATCTCTTGGAGCGGATGAAGCCGACAGTCGATCCGTTGGACACCAATGTCTTGGTCCATGCCTTGCGTCTGTGGGGGCCGCATGCCGAGTTTGGCGATGCCAGGCACCCCTCGGGTAGCACGATGCTCGGCTACTTCCTCAATGATGCCGAGTTCCGCAAGCTGGCAGGCGAGAAAGTGCCGCCTCTGTTTGCCGCCGGCGCTGATGGCGTCACGGTTCGTCCCTGGACCGAAGACTCACCGCACAAATTGACCGGGGCGGTCCATGTGGATGATCTGCTGGCCACGCTGGCCGAAAGTGGCATACCTCATTCACACCCGTTGGTCATGCGCGATTCAACTGGCCATGTGGCCGACTTGCTGCAAGGGGCGATGCGCCGCTTCCATCGTCGGCAGCAGGAATATGAGTGGTCGGCCATTAGTTATGCCCGGTACTTGTTCCCGGCTCAGCGCTGGGAAAATCGCTACGGTCAACCGATCGACGTGGCGGCATTGGTAGACGAATTGATGGAACAGCCGATGCCCAATGGCGTCTGCGGCGGCGCGCACCGGCTGGAAGCGCTGGTCGTGCTGTTGCGGGCCGACGATCAACACCATGTTTTGGCCAAACGGACCCGAAAAAAGATCGTAGACTATCTGGCCCGAACCAGCGCCCTGCTAACCGCGTCTCAGCACAGCGAGGGTTATTGGGACCGCAATTGGTACCTGGGCACGGCCGGCGCGACGCCCGTTGCTGGCGCCAAACAAGACACTACCTACGATCGGATCCTCACGACCGGACATCAACTGGAATGGCTGGCCTTGGCTCCGCCAGAAGTGCAGCCGCCGCGCGAGACGATCGTGCGCGCCGGCCAATGGCTGGTCCGGGCGATGCTGGCCGAAGACGACAAGAATCTCAAAAAACATTACGGACCCTTCTCGCACGCTGCCCGGGCTCTGTGCCTGTGGCGGTCGAAAGATCCGTTCGATGCCTGGCTGCAAAAGTAGGTCAGGCTATTGCCTGACGCTTGCAGCATTCCCTTAATTCCACGCACAAAATCGCGACTCTACATTTTTTGCGTCAGGCAATAGCCTGAACCTACGAAGGCTACCCCATGTGCGCCTACGACACCACCCTGTTCGCTGTGATGCAGCCCCCTGTCGGCTCGGCAAAGAAGGTTGCGCCTCGGATGCAGCGACGGGCGGCGCGGCTTGATACTTTGTTTCCACCGATGAGCCGCGGCGCGCTGGCCGTAATCATTGCGCTCTCGGCCGTCTTTCTGGCAACCAGCCTGCATCGGCTCAATGACACGGATCTCTGGGGTCACCTGAGTTACGGCCGTTGGATGGTCGAGCATCGCGCGCTAGTGACGGCCGATCCGCTGGGAGTGGCCGATGGAGGTGGACGGTTCGTCAACATACCCTGGCTCGCGCAGGTGAGTGGATATCTCTGGTATCAGGCGACTGGTCCTGGGGGCTTGCAACTGGCCCATGCGGCACTGATGACTCTGGCGACTGGCGTGTTGATTGCGGCGGTGCGCTATCGTGGCGTGTCGCTCGCTGGTGCGGCGGCGGCGGGAGTGGCGTTTTATGTGCTCGCGTTGCCGATCGTGGGAACCGTGCGGCCGCAGTTGTTTGGGCTGCTGGGTATGAGCCTCACGCTGTTGGCTTGGTCGCTCACTGCTCGCGGTCGGCGGCATCCGCTTTTCTGGTTCCCGCTGGTCATGGTCTTGTGGGCCAACCTGCACGGCTCGTTCCTCATGGGGCTGGCCGTGCTGGCGGCTGCTGCGGTCGGGCAGATTTGGGACGTGGGTCGTCGTTGCGGAAGCATTCCGGCAGCCTGGCGGGCGCCGTCGGTGCGACGATTGCGGATGCTGTTGATGCTTTCGGCGGCGGCGACGTTGCTCAATCCGGCCGGCCCGGCTTTGTGGTGGAACGCTCTCCTGTTCGGCCAAAGCGCGAATCTGGCCGATATCTCGGAATGGGGGCCAACGACTCTTCGCAGTTTGACTGGCGTTTTGTTGTTCGGTTCGTTGGCGGTCACGGCTTTGTTGTTGCGACAGAGCCACCGGCCTGTTCGCGCAGCCGAAGTGCTCTTGGTTCTCGCGCTGGCTGCCGCCACGCTGCTGGCGATTCGGATGCTCTGCTGGTGGGCGATCGTGTGGGTCTATCTTGCGGCTCCTCATGTCGCGGCAGTCATCAAGCGCTGGCGGACTGGCGGAGGGGACTGTCCCAATTTTTGTGGAGCAAAAATGGGACTGTCCCCTTCTTCCTCGGCACACGATCCACCAACGGCCATGCGAACGATGATCGCCATGGCACTGGTCTTCCTGGTTCTGGTCTGGGCGCCGCCAACGCATGAATTGATTTCCGGCCAACGGCGCAGCGAAGCGCTCGTGGCCGCTGGTGACACGCCGCAGTTTGTGGCGGAGGAAATTCAAGCGAGGGGCCTTACCGGCCGGGTGTTCGCGCCGATCCAATGGGCCGACTATCTGGCCTGGCACACGAACAACGCGATCCGGCCGCTGGTCTACTCGCACGTCCATCTCTTTTCTCCCGCCACCTGGCACGACTATCAAGCCATCGCGTCGGACAGTCCCGATCTGGAGCAGATTGTCGATCGGCACGGGTTGCGCTACTTCGTGTTGCCCCGGCCGATGGCCGCCGTGCTGGGCGATTCGCTGGGACGCAACAAGCGCTTCCGCACGATCTATCAAGACCAGCAAGCCGTGCTGGTCGAAGTGAAGCCGGCCGCTAAACCCGCCCTGTAGCCCAGCAGGGTACGCGCCGGAGTCATTTCGCCAGCGGCGCTCAACATTCCAGCCCAGGTTCAGCCAAGAGCGTATTACGAGCTTGGCCGGCACCCTAAGGTTGGGAGTTATTGAATTTGTTCCCTCCGAGTGTCGTACGGCGGTGCCGTCGCACGACGCTCGCAGGGAACTATGACTTTGCGTTCGTGTACCCAGGGCGGCGCTCATTGCGGCGACGGCGCCGCAATTCGCTGTGCCCTGGGCTACTATATTTCGACCCTACGGGCGTTTGGATTGGGCGGCGAGTTTATCATGGGCATCTCCCACCGCTGCCAATCCGGGTTCCGCTATGGCCCGTCGATGTTGTAACGCAGCGCGGTGTACTCGACGGTCTTACTGTCCTCGCGAAACGCCACTCGTTTCACTTTGCCGAGGCTTCCCCGCACGGTCGCCAAAAATTCGCCGGTCTTTGCATCCCAAACGCGGATGTCGCCGACATTGGTCGCCTCGAAATTGCGGTCGTCGTGCGGGCCAGAGCCAGCTCCCGTCGCCACGTACTTGCCGTCAGGACTGAAGGCCCAGCAGAGGACGGGTAGCGTATCGTACTCAGTGAAGACGCTCGTCTGATACATTGGCAAGCCAAATGCTTTGCCGCTCGGCTTGTCGAATAACCGCGCGATTCGGCGTTCTTTGGCTTCCTCGATCTTTACGATAACCTTGCCCCAGCCGCAATCATCGGAGCTGGAAACGGGTCCGCCTTCCGTGTCTTTCTCGATCTTCACAATGACTCTGCCGTCGGGCGTTTCCAGAAGGGGCTTTACTCCGGTCGATTGGGGGGTGAATTCGATTCCACCTTCGGAGAGCGACACCGGGGCATGCGATAGGTGCAACAACGTCGGCATGGCCTTGAGGCGACCCACGGCTCTGCTGGTGACGCGGGGGGCCAGAATCGAAAGAGAACTCAGGTTGTCCAAACCGCGAAGTTCCAACAAACCCGCATCCGTGATCGCAGTATTGTTCAGGTACAGGGTGGTGAGAGTGTGGATTTTGCCAATGTGCTTGAGGGCTTCGTCGTCAATGGCCGAACAACCGCTCAAGTTCAGGGTGGTAAGCTTCGGCGCCTTCGCCAGCGGGGCCAACGCCTTCGCGTCGATGCGGGCGCCCTGGAGAAGTAGGCACTTCAGTTCCGGCAGTTTTGCAATGCTTTCTATGCCTGCGGCTGATATCTCCTGGTGCATAAGGTGGAGAGCTGTAAGCCTTGGCTGCCGTGACAACAGATCCAGGCCAGCGCTCGTCACATCGGAGTGAGAGAGATCCAGCGACTGCAACTCCGGGAGGACTGGCAATTGGCGAAGGCTGGCATCGTTGATCAGGCCGCCCACGCGCAGCCGGCGCAGTTGCTTGAGATCGGCCAAAACCCGCGGCCAGTCATCTGCAATCGTCGCACCGGTCAAATCCAGCTCCTGCAATTCAGTCAGTTGCCCGAGGTTTTGAAAACCCTGGATTCCCAGCCAACTGTGGTCGAGCTTCAATTGTTGAAGTCGGGTGAACTTGCGGATGGGCTCCAATCCCGTGATGGGCAGGCGAACCCGGCTCAAGGAAAGCGATATCACCTGCTCAGGCTTCTCGACCTGGGCACACAAAGCGGCAAACCGGGCGTTGTCCTCGGGTGTGAGAACCACAGAGAGTCCACGGGCGGAAGTCTCTGGAATCCAGGTTTGCCCGATGCGGAATTCAGTCTGCGCGAGGCCGGAGGTGTTCTCTTGTCGAGGAGTTGGCTTAGTCTGATCGCGATCCGGGTCTGCGGCGAGGGCCGGGAACCCAATGAATTGCACCAGCGCCGCGATCAACAATGTTCGGCGGGCTTGTCTCATAAATGCCTCCTGGAGTATTTCTACCTTTACCGAGCCACTTTTCTCAAGTCTTCAGCCTCCAATCTATGGACCTACGCGGCTGTAGTGACGCGCATCAAAATGGCGGGGTGGCCACGCATGTTCGGCACGGGATTTGCGCATGGCATTCTGTTAGTTTGGCGACTGCCAAGTTGACAGGAGCAATGCAGTGGCGACGAAACGCAGTCCGTTGCGGGAGCGCGACATTCAAGGGCTGAAGTACCTTG
>JAIOPX010000253.1 GCA_021413705.1 Planctomycetota bacterium
GCTGAGCGTGGAGGGTGATGCTGGAGTCGTGGATGCGGCCAGTCTCAATCGCGTCATCCAGGTGCCTGCCGACCAGCGGCAGACTGAATTGGCCGTGGACCTGCCGACGCAGGCGGCACGAGGCAAAGTGGATCTACGCGTAGCGCTATCCTATTTCTACTGCCAAGATAAAACGGGCGTGTGCAAGGCCGGGAGCGTTGTGTGGCTAGTGCCGGTTCAGGTCACTCCCGACGGGCCAGCGGACGAAGTGTTGCTGGAACACGCGGTTGAACCATAGTATCCATCACGCTCCGCGTGATGATTTTCCTCACGCGGAGATTGAGGAATACTCTACGCTTCCGAGACTTCGTCTCGCCGAAGGCTCGTCTCCAGTCCCGGCCACCCCTGCGTAAATCTCACCGCCTAATCACGGCCCCGCCCCCTGTGAAGAAATTGTCGGCGGCGGCGTTGAGGCCTGTGCCGGCACGCACGTCGAACTGCAGGTTGTTGTTCACCAGGAATGTGAAACCGCCGTTGAAGTATTGTTGGGGAAGCTCCGTTTGAGACCAGGCTGGCATCAGGGCAAACCATTCGGCATAAGCTCCGACCACTTCAGTTATCGAACAACCCACCGTCAAAGACTGGCCCAATTCCAGATATTGGACGTCGTCATCGTCAACGGCCGCTTCCCCTAGCGTGCTCCCGCCAATGCTCCAGGTGTCGTTCAGATCCCAGCCGTACAAATAGCTGACGCCCGGCAGTACGTAGTGCGAGCCTGGGCCCGTCGGCAGCGTCATGTTGACGATCATGGCCGTTTCGGGCCGCCGTCGTTGAACCCCCACTCGAGTCGCAGTTCAAACCAATCGGCGAACAAACCTTGCCGCAACAAGAGTTCAGGATACGACTGT
Organism: Planctomycetota bacterium; assembly: GCA_021413705.1. Lineage (GTDB taxonomy): Bacteria > Planctomycetota > Planctomycetia > Pirellulales > UBA7805 > JAIOPX01. Next base: position 888 of record JAIOPX010000253.1, read on the forward strand.
TGCTGGCTGGTTGTGCCGTTGTTGCGATCCAGCGTGAACGTGTAGCCCATCTCAAGTTGCGACACGCCGTAACCCACCGTCACACTTGCCTCCGTGAAGTCCGGGCGGTCACTCACCAAAGGTTCATTGATCTTTGGCCCGCCATCGACCGGTGCATCCGGGTTCCACTGGAAGAGCGTTCCTCGGCCCACCTGTTCCAGCGTCTCCGTATCTTCCTCCCCTTCTTCAGGAGACTCGGTAGGGGGATGAAAGCCCCACAAGCCAAAGATTCCGGCTTCGGAAGAGGACGGCGTGGTCAGGGGCGCGGCACTCAACAGCGCGATTAGCCCCAGCTCACAGAGTTGGCGAACTCGTTGATTCAGCACGATTTTCTGCTTCCGTCAGGGAGCTAGTTCAATGAAATCAGCGCAATGGGGCAAATACCCCGTAATGTATTTGCCCTCCATGTATGTATCTGTCATCGAACGCACAAGTCAGTTTTTATGAATCAAAATTATAGTTTTGATTAGCGCAATCTCATCTGACAGGCGAAGCGGCGGTTCGCGGATTTCCTTGGGCTTGCAATACTCGTCCGATTGGGCACAATGGTACGATTCCCCCCTGCGTGCCAGCATCAAGCGATCACGTGTGGCATCCCAACAAATCATTGAGGGGTTCCAGTGAACCCCCTGCCGGGCTATTGCGCGAGGAACATACATGACGGAGCAATTGAAGGTTGAAACTCGAACCACCACCGGCAAGCGCCATGCGAAGCGCCAGCGTGCCGAAGGGCGTGTGCCGGCAGTGCTTTATGGTCACGGCCAGGAAGTGGTCGGACTGTCGGTGGAAGCATCTGCATTGGGTGCCGCGATCCGACACGGGGCGCGGCTGGTGGAACTCAGCGGCGCGCTGACGGAAAGCGCGCTGGTTCGGGCCGTGCAGTGGGACACGTTTGGCACCGAAGTTCTCCATGTGGACTTTACTCGCGTCTCCGCCGATGAACGAATCGAAGTCACCATATCCGTGGACCTGAATGGAACGGCCCCTGGCATCAAGCAGGGCGGCGTCGTTCAGCATTTGGTTCATGAAGTGGAAATCGAGTGCCCTGCTGGTGCGATTCCCGAGAAGCTGTTGTTAAGTGTGAATCATCTAGAACTAGGACAATCCATCTTGGCTTCCGCGATTGAATTGCCTGCTGGTGCAAAGCTCATCTCGGCCGAAGATGCGGTCGTTGTGCAATGCGAGCTGCCACAGGAAGAAGACGAGCAGGACGCAGGAGCCGCCGGCGCGGCCGAGCCGGAGTTGATCGGACGCAAGGCGGAGGATGGCGAAGAGGAGAAGGAAGAATAAACCTCCCTTCTCCTTTGCCGGAGAGGGAGCACAAATATGAAACTGGTGGTAGGACTGGGAAACCCTGGTCGGAAGTACGAAGGAACGCGACACAATATTGGATTTGATGTAGTAGCCGAATTGGTCCGGCGGCACAGCCAAGGGGCCGCGAAAGACGCGTTCTTTGGGAAGCTCGACGACATCGGTCTCGGCCAGCAGCGCGTGTTGCTGCTGCGTCCGCAAACATTTATGAACTTAAGCGGCAAGAGTGTGCTTGCCGTGCGAGATTTTTATAAACTGACGGACGACGATCTATTGATCGTCACCGATGACTTTAACTTGCCGCTGGGCAAGCTCCGCGTCCGAAAGGGAGGGAGCGCCGGCGGTCACAATGGGCTGGAGGACGTGATCCGAGTCTTGGGACATAGCGAAATCGCTCGACTCCGCGTAGGAGTTGGTTCGCCGCCGGGCCCGGTTCCGGTGGTCGATTACGTCCTGGGTAAGTTCACGTCCTCGGAAAAACCAGAAATTGAGTTGGCGATTGTCCGGGGGGCCGATGCCGTGGAAACATGGGTCGCCCAAGGAACCGCCGTGTGTATGAATCAGTTCAACAAAGACATCAACTAAGTCAGGCGAGGAGAGACGAAACGTGGCTGAGAACTCTTACGAAGCGATGTTCATCCTGGACTCCAATCGTTACGCCCGCGAAGCAGCGGACATGACGGGCAAGATCGCCAAGCAAATCGAAAAGCTCGGCGGAGGCGTGCTGGTCAACCGGCTCTGGGACGAGCGGCGGATGGCCTATCCCATTGGAGGTCAGCGCAAGGGAACCTACTGGCTGGTCTACTTCAAGGTGGACAGCAGCAAGCTGGCTGAGTTGAACGAGCAGTTGCAGCGTCAGGAAGGCGTGTTGCGGCATTTAGTGCTCAAGGTAGACGCACGGATCATCGACACCTTGGTGGCCCACGCCAGCAGCCCTGAGCAGAAACCGGCGCCCATCGCCCAGCCAGGCGCCCGCGATCGAGATGATTACGGCCAGGGCGGAGGTGGAGGCGGCGGCCGTCCTCCTCGGCACCGCCAAGAGGCGGGAGTATAGTTGCCAAGAGGCGGGAGTCTGAGGCGACACACTAAAGCAACAGGGAGACACACATGCCCAGCTTCAATCGCGTGATCCTGATTGGCAATCTCACCCGGGATCCAGAACTGCGCTATATTCCCAGCGGCACGGCGGTAACGGAGATTGGTCTGGCCGTCAACGAGCGCCGCAAAGGACCCAACGGCGAAAAGATTGACGAAGTCAATTTTATCGACGTCACGTTGTGGGGACGCACGGCCGAAATCGTGAGTGAGTATTTGGGCAAAGGCTCGCCCGTGCTGGTCGAAGGAAAACTGAAGCAAGATCGCTGGGAAAAGGACGGGCAGAAGCATTCCAAACTGAAAGTTGTCGGGGACAGAATTGAGTTTATCGGGGGCAAAGAGGGATCGGGTGGTGGCGGAGGTGGCGGAGGCGGGAGTTACTCCTCCGGCAGCAGCGACGAACCCCAATACAGTTCCGCCGCACCCCCCAGCAGCAGCCGTCAGGCGCCCCCGCCTCCTCCCGATGGCGATTTGCCGTTTTAACCATGAACCATTCGCGGGCGCCAAACGCTCGCCTCAACCATCCATTTTTCCTCTCGTGAGTTTTTAAGCCATGCCAGTCGGAAATCAGAAAAAAATCCGTCGTCGTCCCCATGCCACCAAGCGCCTCCCCGCCGGTCCTCACGGTGGCGTGGAACTGCTGTTGATTCAATCGGTGGACAACCTGGGACGCCAGGGTGAAGTAGTCGAGGTTCGCTCCGGCTACGCGTTTAACTACCTACTTCCGCAAGGACTGGCCACGCTGGCCAGCGAACACCACAAGCGGATGGTGGAAAAACATCGCAGCCGCTTGGCGCAGATCGAGGAAAGCCGCCTGACAGGGTTGCGCAAACTGGCCGAAGAATTGGGCCGCCAGAGCGTCACCATCGAGGCCAACGCCAACGACGAAGGTCATCTCTATGGCTCGGTGGGCGCCGCCGAAATCGTCGCCGCGCTGAAGCGCAACGACGTGACCATTGCCGAAGATCAGGTGCGGCTCAAGGGTCCGCTGAAGGAGCTGGGCCTCTACACCGTGCAGATCCACGTCGGACACGAGATCGAAGGGGAATTGAAAGTCTGGGTCGTCCCCACCTCGCAAGAAGCTTCCGCCAAGGCTGCGGCCGAGTAGCAGGGTCGTAAGACTTCGATTTTTCGCGCCTTCCCAGCTCTCGCGAGTTCGGCTGCGCCCCTACACGGAGGTTCGACATGGCAACGACCGAGGCAAGGGAGAAAGGGCCATCGGACGGCCAGCGCGGCTCCCGGCGCAGCGGTGAGCAAAGCCTGTTGGATCGCCAGCCTCCCTGCAATCTGGAGGCGGAACGAGGAGTCCTGGGCAGCATCCTCATCCTGCCCGAAGTGTGCGATGACGTAGCGCTCACTCTGCGTGCGGATGACTTCTATGACGACGCCAATCAGCAACTCTATTCGCACATCCTGGCGATGTACGAGCAGGGGCAACGGATCGACCTGACGTTGCTGATCAACCGCCTGAAGGACGCCGAAGTCTACGACGCGATTGGCGGGGCAGCCTATCTGGCTGAAATAGCCAACAGCGTGCCCACGGCAGCCAATGCCACTTACTATGCCCAGATCGTGCGCGACAAAGCCACGCTTCGGGCTTTGATCCACGCCGGCACCGAAGTGGTCCGCGAGGCTTATGAGCAATCGAGCGGCGGGGAGCGGATGCTCAATTTCGCCGAAGAGCGGATGTTCAGCATTCGCGATCAGCGGCAGTCCTCGACGAATACCCGTGAAATTCGGGACGTATTGAAGGAGGCCTGGGAATTGATCGACATGCGGATGGAGCATGGCGGCGCCACCGGCGTCCCGACCGGCTTTGTCGATCTCGACAAACTCACCGGCGGATTGCACCCCGCGGAGTTGGTCATCATTGCTGGCCGCCCCAGCATGGGCAAAACAGCCTTGGCCACCAACATCGCCGAGAACGTGGCGATCGATGCCCGTGCGCCGACCCTCTTCGTCAGTCTGGAAATGTCCCGGCTGGAATTAGTGCAACGCATGATGTGTTCCCGCGGCCAGATCGACGGCGAGAAGTTTCGCCGCGGATTTTTAAGCGGAGACGAGCATCACAAACTGGTCGAGGTCGGAGCATCGCTCGGCGAGAGCCCCATGTTTATCGACGACTCGCCTACCCGAACCATCACGGAGATCGCAGCTTCCGCTCGGCGATTGAAGCGCAAGAACAAGACGCTGGGGTTGATTGTGATCGACTATTTGCAGTTGATTCAGCCCGATGATCCCAGCGATCCGCGGCAAGAGCAGGTGGCGAAGATGGCTCGCCGGCTGAAGGTGATGGCCCGCGAACTCTCCGTACCGATCATCTGCCTGGCCCAGCTCAATCGTCAGGCCGAAATGACCCGCGACAATCGCCCCAAAATCAGCCATCTTCGCGAATCGGGCGCCATCGAGCAGGACGCCGATGTGGTGATTCTGGTCCATCGCGAAGAATACTATCTCAGTCCCAATGAGCGACAGGAGATCAAGGACCAGGGGGATCCCGATCACAAGCTTGGCAGCGCGGAGATCATTCTGGCCAAACAGCGCAACGGCCCCACCGGCGACGTCAAAGTGCATTGGTTCCAGCAATACACCCGCTTCGCGAACGCCGAGCATCGGCAGTACGACGAATTCTCTTCGTATTCGTCGGAATTCTAAAACAGACGTCTCGGCTCGTCCAGGCGAACAGGCATCGGCTCCCGGAACGCCCGAAAGTTACCACCCGCCAGACGGGGTGTTGCGGCCTAATCGCTCCATTCGTCCCAGCCGGACACTGCGGAAAATCGCTATTTTGACGCTGCGCCAGCCGTGGGCTAGATATCTCTAGACAACTGCTGGCAATTAGGAAGTTATGAATACAACGAGCGTGCCACTGATTCAGCCGGATTCCGCCAGTCTCATTTTGCACGCGGGAACCGAGCTACGTCGCGCCGACGCACAGCCAGGGCTGACGGCGGAACGCCTGCGATTGGAAGGGCTGAGCCAGGAGTTGGAAGAAGCCTACCTGCAATTGGTCCATCAGCGTGGCGAGTTGGCAGTTCAAGCAGCTCAACTCGACCAGCAGCAGCGGCGTCTGGAACATGCGCTGCGCCATGTCGATCAAGAACAGACGGATGTCGATGCGCAGCGCATCCGCCTTCGCTCGCAGCGGCGCCGCGTCAGCGATTCGCTCAAACAGCGAAAAGCCGAGTTACTATCTCAACTTCAACAGTTCCACGCAGCGCTGGCGGAGGCTAATGTGCAGCCGGCGGATTCCACCGGCCAAGTTGCCCAGTTGCAGCGCGAGCGCGACGACTTGCTGCAACGCCTGGAGGGAGTCGAAGCGAAACAGTTGGCCGTTGAGGAGAACGCCGACCCAAAAGCCGACGACGATAAAACGTATGAGTTGCGCCGCCGCTTCGAAATGGCCGTGGAAGACATGCGCGCCTACAAGCACCGGGTGGAGGAGCTCGAAGAGCAACTGGCCCAGCGGCCCAGGAGCGTCGAAAAGGCGCCGGCCACTGGCCCGCTGAACTGGGCCCAGCAGAAAGCGAACATGCTCGCTTCGTTGGAAACCGACATGGCCGGAACGGACCAAAAAAGCATCGACAACCGCCTGACCGTTGAAGGGGCGGTGCGAATCACCGATGAAGTGGTCGCCGCCAAAGAACAGGAAATCCAGCAGTTGCGGCAGCAATTGGATGAGCTGCGGGCACAACGATCCACGGCCAGCGCCCAGGACGCCGGCATCGCTGCCGTCCTCGACCACGATGCCGTGGTAGCCGCCGAGCGAGAACGGCTACGCAAACTGCAGGAATCGGTATTGGAGAAGCAACGCACCGCCGAAGTGGAGTTGGCCGTGGAACGGGCAAAAATCGCCCGGCAGCGTGTGGAAATGGAAGACCGAATGCACGCCTTGGAATCGGACCTGGCCCATCGGCAGGGAAGCACCGTGGCCAGCGACAATGCCGCCCCCGTCTCTCGATCCTTGCGGGGTCGTTGGCTTGCCCGCCTCGGTCTCAAGGACGGCGACGGCGGAGCGTAAAGAAGCCGATACTCCGCGTGGCGAGCCGCAGGCGTAAGTCGTAGGGTGGGTGCTTGCACCCACCAATGCTTGGCTTGGCTCAAACATCGTGGGTGCAAGCATCCACCCTATTTCTGAAGCCTGGGCTCCAGCGGCCTGGATGCCGCAAGATCACCCCCGGCCCTTGGCAACTTCCCCCAAATCGACGATCTTGCAGATGCCTGATTGGCCTTTGTTTCTATTTGGATGGGAGAAATGTCTATGGACACGGCCACTTTTGCTGCTGGTTGTTTTTGGGGCGTCGAAGCCGCCTTTCGTCAAATCCCAGGCGTTACGGCCACCGCTGTCGGTTACACCGGCGGCAACACGCCTTCCCCCACCTATGAGCAGGTCTGCACGGATCGCACAGGGCACGCGGAAGTCGTCCAAGTCGAGTTTGACCCTCAGAAGGTCAGCTACCAGCAATTGCTCGACGTGTTCTGGAGCAACCACAATCCCACGACTCTCAATCGCCAGGGTCCGGACGTCGGTTCTCAATACCGTTCGGCCATTTACTATCACACGCCCGAGCAGCAGGTGGCGGCCGAGGCCTCGAAACAGCAGCAGAACGCCAGCGGCCGCTTTGGCCGGCCCATAGTCACAGAGATCACCCCTGCCAGCACGTTTCACCGGGCCGAGGAGTATCATCAGCAGTACCTCGAAAAGCGGGGGCAGGCCTCCTGCCACATCTGAGCGGGGGGTGATCTCGATTCCTCAAAATGCGTCGATTCATGGCGAAACGGGGCAAAAAAGCTCGGGCCTGTCCCAAAGTCCGAGTTTTTACAGGTGAGTGATTGCTGGTATACTACGCAAAGCGATTCAGGCACCGCTCCCTCCCGCTGAGATGTGGTCCCACCTGCCTGATGACGAAATAAAATTTGGGCCGGCGAGCAAGCGCCATGTTCAACAAACTTCGCCCTGGATCGACCCCTGTTGATCAAACCCATGTAGCGATCCGAAGGGAGCGCACAGCGTGTCGGCTATGGGTTCGCCCCGTCGGCAATCGGCGTCCGCAGGGCTTTACCCCCCGGCATGGTTTTACCTTAGTAGAGATGTTGGTGGTGATCGCCATCATTGGCCTGCTGCTGGGGCTGATGATGCCGGTGATATTTTCCGCCCGCAATTCGGCCCGCAAGGTCGATTGCCAGATGCGGTTGCGGCAAATCGGCCTGGCCATTGCCAACTACATGGACTCGCGTGGGCAATCAGCTTGCTATCCCGATGTCGGGCAGATGCCCTCGCTGGCTCCTGGGCGGCCGACGCTGATGAGCGTGTTGGCGCCCTATGTCGAAGATGCAAAGCCGGTATTCGCCTGTCCCATGGACACAGAGTACTATCCGCGCGAGGGGATTAGCTACGAGTACCGCTCGTTGCAGTTTGCTGGCAAGACGCGGCAGCAAGCTCTGGCGTCCCCCTTCAATAACAATCGAATGCGGCCGAGTGAAGAAGTGATTCTGATGAATGATTTCGATCCCTTCCACGGTTCAGCCAATCAGGACGGGGCGCGCAACGTGGTCTATGCCGATGGACATGTCGAATCTTTATAGGAAAGCTTTCTAGGGATATCATGGCAAAAAGCATTCCCAAACACGGAACCAAACGAGGCGCACCGCAATCAAGCGGGGGAGCGACGAGAGCTTGGGTTATCGGTGGAGTTGCCCTCCTACTTGTATTGCTCAGTTCCTTTGCGGCTCTGGCCTACTTCCGTTCGAGCGAGGATCCGAAGTTGGCGGAGCTACGACAGCTCGACAAAGAGATTGAGGCCATCCAGAAGCGCGATGATCTTCAGCCGGACGATATGCTTGTGATTCAGGCCTTGAGCGTGGTGCGAGACGAGAAGTTTGAAGCGCTAAGTGACGAGCAACATGCCGTGTTGCGGCAGAAGCAGGACGAGCAGCGAGACAAGTGGGAAGAGCAGCAGGATGAGCGAACCAGCCAGCGGTTGGCGGCTTTTTTCGCCATGCCGCAAGCAGAACGGCTTGCCTCTGTTGACAAGATGATTGAAACCTCGGAAGCCTTTCGTAAAACGATGGAGGAGAACGGTGCCGCAGGTGGCGGACCTCCAGGAGGCAGGCCTCCCGTTGCGGGGGGAGCGGCACCAGGAGGCGGACCGCCGGGGGCGGCGGGACGCGGAGGCCGAGGAGGCGCGGATGCGCAGCGCGCGACGGGTGGTCGTCGCGGGGGTAACTCGACTCCTGAACAGCGCAAACAGCGGGAACGTAACCGACTGAACCGGACGACGCCCGAATACCGGGCACAAAGAACGGAGTTTGTCCGTGTTGTGCAAGCGCGGCGCAAAGAGCTCGGCTTGCAGCCGGCCCCCATGCGCCAAATCTTCGGCATGTATCGCCAGTTGGCGCCGCCTACCGCTCCCTCACCCGGCGGCCAAGCGTCACCCACCCGGTCTTAAGTTGGAGTCCAGGCTTTAGCCTGCTTTTCGGCAAGCAGTCTCAAGACTGCACTCCAACCAATGCTGGCCTGAGATATCTATTCCCGAATCCAATTGCGCGCTTCGTCGATTTTCGACACATCGAAGTATTGGATTTTGGCCGTCGTAAAGGGCTTGCAGAACATCGCCATTCCCTGCTCCCACTTCGATTCGCCGACAATCGCTAGCCGCTCGATGTCCTTGAAGTGCTTCATGTCGAACTTGATGTCTTCCCACAGCGCGCCAACTTCCCAGCCATGGAAATCGTGCATGTGAAACAGGATCCGGACTTTGCCATGCTGGCCAACCATCTTCTCGATCAGCGGCACGAACTCCTGATAGGCCTCCTTGGTGAGCTTGCCAGTTACTTGGACTTCCAGAATCTTTCCGTCCGCATTCAAGTCCAATCCTAATACCATACTATTCCTTTCCGGCCCGTTGGCCCCTCAATGGTTGATGGCTGCGACCGCAGTATTTTAGAGTTTTGGCCTGCCCCGCGACTATTGGGGGGCTGCCATCCCTGTGAAAGCCGGATTTTTCACCAAACCTTCACAAACAGGACCGAACCGGGCAGCCGCACCTTGCGTACCAAAACTAGATTGCCCATCTCAAGCGGATTCCCGCACGGACAAGAGAAACACGGCTTTCAGACCGCACAGGACTATTTCCTACGCCTTGGTGCGTGCGGTCCACACAAGTCCCAGCAATAATTTGCCAAGGTTGCAGCGCAGTCTTTGCGCGCATGCCCGGCTGTCCAGGAGATGATTTATATGATTCTTTCTACCACGGACCAGCAGAGTTCTATTTCCCTCAGCACCCAGCACCCTACAGTATTCGTCGTCGATGGCAGCGTCGAGCCGCGCCGGCGTCTTGTGGACGCCGTTAGGGCGTGGGGCCATCTGACCGAGACTTTCGACTCGGCCGAAGGTTTTCTCGCCGCCTACGAAAGGGCGCGCCCCGGTTGCTTGATCGTTCGCGACACGCTTCCCGGCATGAATGTGCTGGCCTTGCTTGGCCGCCTTCAGGCCAAGGGCATCTGGCTCCCCGTGATCGTTGTCGCGGAGCAGACCGACGTTCAAGAAGCGGTGCGCACCATGCAAAAGGGAGCGCTCACGGTTCTGACCTCAGGCAACCAGGAACAAGAACTCCGAGATTGGATTCGGCGTGGCTTTGAGGCCGACAACCAAGAGCGGCAGCGCCGCACCCGGCAGCGGGAAATGCAGCGGCGATTGGCCCGGCTCACGCCGTCGGAAAACGAAGTTCTGGAGTTGATGATCTCCGGCAAGGCGAACAAGAACATCGCCCGGCAACAGGCCGTCAGTCTGCGAACCGTCGAAACCCGGCGGCAGCAGGTGTTCCAGAAGATGGAAGCCGATAGCCTGGCGGAACTGATCTTGATGGTCGTCGAGGCCAAGATTGGCGAAGGCGTTTGCGAGCAATTCGAGTTGGCCACGGCCAGCCGGATGCGAATCGACTGAAACCGGCATATTCCAGGCAAGAGAGACGAGGCTGAAACGGGCGGACCCGACAAGGGTTCGCCCGTATTCTTTGGCCAGTAGGTCCGCCTTGCCGAGGAGGATCTTTTGTTTACGGCTCACGAGGCTAAGAAGCATAGTTTCTCGGTTCTTGTGGCGTCCACAAAAGGTCCATTCCGGCAGACTGGACCTACTTTCTCAATTTCCTGCTTGCAAAGCGAACGGCGTCTGATATGCTTTGCATTGCAAAGTAATAATTCAGTGACTGGAGATTCGCCATGGAACTGGACGAAGCGCTGCTGCAAATCAACACGATTCGAGCCCAGGTGACCAGGACGGAATTGTTCCGTGGCTATCGAGCGGCAACGGTGGCCGGCACGGGATTCCTGGCTCTCTGCGCGGCGCTATCGCAGGCTGCTTGGATTGCCGAGCCGCAACAACAAATTGCCGAGTATCTGCAACTCTGGCTCTGTGTGGCTGCCTCCAGCGTGGCCATGGTGGGCATCGAATTGGCCCTGCGCTATTGGCGAGCCGATTCCCCTTGGGTGCGTCAACAAACCGTGCGAGCCGTCACGCAGTTTGTCCCCTGTCTCGCCGCCGGCGGGCTGTTGACCTGGGCGTTGGCCAATTTTGCTCCGCAACATGCGGCCTTGCTTCCTGGCTTGTGGGCGATTGTGTTCAGTCTCGGCATGTTCGCCTCCGCCAACCAATTGCCCCCCGCCATGCGAGCCGTAGCCGCCTACTATCTCGTGGCAGGGACAGCCTGTATCGCCTGGGCTCAAGATGCCTACGCACTGAGCCCCTGGACGATGGCATCCACTTTCGGCGTCGGTCAATTTCTGTCGGCCGCGGTTTTGTACTGGAATCTGGAGCGCAGCGATGCCCGCGGATAGTTCCCCCTCAAAACCTGATTCAACCGCCGGACGCTTTTCCTACGATGGGCTCGATCGCGCCATCCACGAGAAAGCGCGGCTCGGGATCATGACGTCACTGTCGGCCGCCCCGTCAGGATTGACGTTCAACGATCTCAAGGATCTTTGCGGGCTGACGGACGGCAATCTCAATCGGCACCTGGAAGTGCTTCGCGAGGCCGGTCTGGTCGACGTGCGCAAAGAGCAGCGGCAACCGCGCACTACGACCATGTGCCAGATGACCTCCGCGGGACGTGCGAGATTTCTCAAATATCTGGCGGAACTGGAGCGGGTGGTGGCCGATGCGGCGGCTGCCGCCAAGGGTAACGCGAAGGCTCGCACCAATCCGGGGAGACTTTCCACGGCGTGATGATTGACAGTGTTTTTTTACCCATTAACTTTGTATTGCAAAGTAAGGAGGCCTCGATGCGAACTCTCTGGCGTCCGCGAGAGATGAAAGATGCCCCTCGGCTCGACGACCGCTTGCCGCTGCGGCCGATCAAGCCGCGAACGGCCTTATTGATCAACCCCTTCTATCCCAAGGATCCGCACGCCAGCTATGGAAAACATGTGCTCACTCCCAGCCTGGCATTGACCAGTATCGCGGCCAGCACGCCTCCTGACTGGGAGATATCGTATTGGGATGAGAACCTGCTGGCCGGTCCGCCGCCGTGCGATCCCTTGCCGGAGGTTGTCGGCATCACGGTGCATCTGACGTTCGCCGCCCGGGCGTACGAGTTGGCTCGCTGGTATCGGCAGCGCGGCACGAAGGTCATCTTCGGCGGCTTGCATGTGATTTCCTGTCCCGACGAGGTGGCGCCTCATGCCGATGCGTTGGCCGTCGGCGATGGCGTCCAGGTTTGGGGGCAGATCCTGTCCGACGTCGCCGGCGGCCGGCTGCAAAAAATATATCGGGGCGATTATCGAAAGCCCTATCGCGATGATCCGGCCCCACGGCGCGACCTACTCCCTCGACACGGATTTCTGACCACCACCAGCCTGATCGCCACCCGCGGCTGTCATAGCCGGTGCGAATTTTGCTACCTTTCGACCCGGGGATTGCATATGCCCTATCTGATGCGCGATCCGGAGCAGATCGTCGATGAATTTCGCCAGGACGATCAGCCCTACGCCGTGTTCATCGACAACAATCTCGGTTCGAGACCCGATTACTTGCGACAACTCTGCCGGGCCTTGAGGCCGCTGGAAAAAATTTGGAGTGCGGCCGTGTCGATCGACGTGACCGACGATCCGACGCTGGTTCGCGAGATGGCCCTGGCCGGCTGCACGGGTGTGTTCGTGGGTTTTGAATCCCTGTCGAACGACAACATTGTCGCTTCGCGCAAAAAAAGCCCACGAACCGAGGAGTATGCCCGGCGTGTGGCGATTCTGCACGATCACGGGATTCAAGTGAACGGCAGTTTCGTGCTGGGTTTTGACCACGACCGGCCTGACGTATTCGCGCGAACGGTTCAGTGGATCGAGGACCAGCGGCTGGAATGTGCGACGTTTCATATCCTCACGCCCTACCCTGGCACTCCGCTGTTCGATCAGTTCGCCGCCGCAGGGAGGCTGCTGCACCGCGACTGGTCCCTCTATGACACGGCCAATGTCGTGTTCCGACCGCTGCACATGACACCTGAGCAACTCACGGAAGGATATTCGTGGTGCTACGAGCGGCTCTTTTCCCACAGTAGCATCTGGCGGCGGCGGCCGACGGATTTTCGAGCCGTACTGCCGTATCTGGCGATGTCGTACCTCTACAAGCGATCGAATCGGCTTTGGCACTACCTTATCCGGCGTCGGCTGACCGCGAGAGTCTGGCGGCCACTGGTGGAGATCACGCGGCAGAGGCACTTACGATTCAGGAAACGGCTGGCCGAGCAAAAGGAGCGGCAACCACTACGCACTGGGACGGTGGTTTCCGCGGGAGTGTGAGGTTTCTACTCCTCCGGCAAGTTTTCCAATCTACCCCCGGCCCGAAACAGGCCCCATGCTAGAACTACCACCATCAGGCCAATGGCTGAGCCGAGGAAATACCAGTTGTTCAAGAGCGAACCGATCCCGCCGACGGGCTCGCCGCCGAAGCTGCTGTTGTTGAGCTGCGGTCCAAGCGTGGCGACGACTACGGGATTGTTCTCGCGGACGGTCGAAAGCACCGTAACGGAATCGTACCTGGGGGCTGCTGCTTGTTGCGATCCGTAGACCACCCGATAATTGGACTCCGGCTTCGCCAGAAACAGGAGATGGTACTGCGGCCCTTCGGCAGTAACGCCGCTGATCGCAATCGGCGGGTTGTCTTGATTCTCAATGACGATCCGATAGGTTGGCTGCCGCTGCTCGGAGAACGGCACTTTCAATTCCTGGCGACTGACCGTGCGGAATTGAATGTTGAAAATCGTCCCCGAGCCAACGGAGGTCCACTGAAGTGTGTTTCTCGGCTCGCCGAAATCCTGCGTCTGCCGCGGCGTCTGCACTTCCACCGTAGCCCGACGGAGAAAATTGTGATCCGCTGTTTGCAGCGTGAAACTCGTCAGCGGTTCATGCCGAGTGGCGATGGTCACGATGGTTTGTTTTTTCGCCGAATCCTGAGTCACCACAGGGGCCGCGACGGGGTAGTTTGTCAGCTTGAGGACAGACGAGCGCTCCTGGGCAACTTCATACCAACCGCTAATCCGGTCGATTCGCAACGGGCGACGCTCGACGGTGGTTCTTTCCACCCGTTTTGTCTCGTCCTCGCCGCGAAAGGTGCGGGCGAGTTCCTTGAAAGGAAATTCCTTTTCGTCGGTCACGTTGTCGATGACCAGCTTGAATGTTCGAAACGTGTTTTCCGGCAGCGGGATCTCAAGCAGGCGAACGTCGATGTACCGGGAATAGTCATAGATGCTGCCGTCCTTGACCAGCGAGGTCCACTCCTGGCCATCGGCCGAGCCAAACACCTGCACCTTGCGGACAAAATCCCGCAGGGAGGAGTTGATGGACAAACCGCGGATCGGGTGGGCCTTATCCCCCAGTTGCAAGCGAACTTCAATGGTGTCAGCCTTTTCTTCGAGAGATACAACCTGGATACTCTCCGTGCGGCGCACGCTCTCGCGCCTCGATTCCACAACCGGTTCCAGCAGGTAGGGAGTTTCCTGGCCAGCACCATCGAAAATGCGGATGTCGCCCAGTCCGTTCTGCGTGGCGTCATAAATGTCGGGGTCAAGCGTGAAGGAGACAATTTCCTCTTCGGCGGACTTGTCGCGGCTGATTTCTTTGACATAGCGGAACTTGGCAGGTTCGGCCGCGCCTGCCGGCAGCACGAGCAGCACAAGGAAAGGAAGCAGGAAGTAGGTTTTCATGGCACGGTCTCCTCCGGCGGCGCGATCTTGGTTGCGAACGTGGATCGATACTTGAGGTAAATAAAGGCGGCCAACAGGACGAGAACCCCCAGGACCATGAACGCGCCGATTCGGAACAATGCGTCCAACTCTTCCAAATCGGAAAAGAACACCTTAATTCCCACCACCGTGAACAGCACCAGTGCCGTATAGCGTAGGGCACTGGTATCTCTCCAAATACCGAAGAGAAGCAAACCCAGTGCGAACAATGACCAAAGAATCGAGACGCCGCCAGGTCGCAGTCTTGGCTCAAAATGTCCCAACGCGGTGTTCACCTCCAGTGTGAGGAAAACGAACAGCAATCCGATCGCGGCGATGGCGAACAGCCCTCGTGCTGGCCTAGCGGCCGTGTCTCCCCTCAACAGGACGAAGCCGTAGCCCAGGAGGCCGATCATCAGGGCAAAGTCCAAGAGCCGCATGGATCCTTCCAAGAAGGAGTAGTCCTTCGAGGCATACCGCATCATTTCCGTCACGTGCCAGTAGGGAAGATCGAAGAAGAACAATTTGATGATCAGCCCGCTGCATGCCACTAGCACGGCGCCGAGCATCACCTTGCCTGGCCGGGCGACATACTCCATCAGCAGGAACAGGCACAGACCAACCCAGAGGAGGGACAGGACCGGCATTCGAAACGGAGGGAGCAAAATGCCGAACGTGCGGTTCAGCTCCAGGTGCAGGAAGACAAAGATCATCAGCGCGGTGACCACGGCCGCGGCTCGCATCACCCAGCGGTCGCGAATCCACTCGGCCATATCGTTGGCCCTGTCAACAGCCAGCGATGCGCTGCCCACTGGCGCCTTCATCAACCGGAACGCACCCGCGAGCGCCGCGATGGGGATGCCGAACTCCACAAGCCGCACCAGCATTTCTAGCAAGTAGTGGCTATCCGAGTATCCAACTCCGAGCGTAAACGGTCGGCCATACTGACTCGGTAGGTCGATAAAACAAAACCGCCCGATTACCAGCAGATAGAGCAGGTAGGAAACGTGCCGCAGAAACTGGCTGTTCAGCTTGCCGGCGATCCACAGCATGACCAGCGCCTGAATGGCCCAACTGGCGGTGATCCAACGATCGGACAGCAGCAGCGGGATCGTCACGGCCAGGAAAAACGCGGCCAGGCCGGTGAAACCGAACAGCAGCTCGCGGTCTTCCAACCGGCGGACGAGGAAATACCAAACATGGGCGATGTAAAACGCGGCCAGCGATAGGGTGACGACGGAAACCCATTGGTAGTTGTACGCCTGATCGACCAAGCGATAGCTGACTGCAAAATAGATGCCGGCGTTGATCACCAGGGCCAGCAGTTCCAGCAGCGTCGTTTTTTCGCGCCTAACCACGTTGAACAGGAACGTGCTGGTGGAGAACAGGATGAAGAATGCGGTCAGGAACGGCATCACCTCCCAGAAGTTTTCGACCTTGTACGGAGCCTTGGCCATCGACGCGAAGAACAGACCGTAGGTGCAGATAAAACTCAGGTAGTTCAGCAGGTGCCAGTTCTTGCGATAGTTGACTGCCAACACGCCGCAGCCCAACAGCGTCATGTAGGCATAGAGCCCGACGAAGTTGACAACGCCGGTCGAGAGCATGACGGGCGTGAAGTATCCGCCAAGAATGCCCAGAATGGCGACCAGCAGCGAATTGAAGCGGATGGCCATGCCGCAGGCGGCGACGGTGATGAGGATCATCAAGCCAAAGGCGGCGAATTGGTCGTAGGGCTTATCGAGTCCCTTCGAAAACAGGCCATACCACTGGAAAGCGGCAAATACGCTGAAATAGAGCACCGCGATGCCGCCGCCGATGAGCGTGTGACCCAGCGGTCGATACTTGGTGGCCAGGGCTCGCAGGCCGCCGAAGATCATACCTGCGCCCAATAGGATCGAGATGCCCACGCGCCCTTCCGGCCCAATCAATTCCTTATCAATCGAATACTTCAGGAAGAAGCCGACCGCCATGATGACGATCACGATCCCCAGCCGCAGCAGCCAGGTGCTGGCGATGGCAAATTCCATCGACACACCCGCAGGTCGATTCTCTTCACCGACAATGATCCAGTTCCAAACCTTGTGGAGGATCAGCATGGCAGCGGCCTCAAACCGCCCCGGCTCACGCGGCATTCGCGGAGCGGCGGGTGTGCGAGGCGGGGGGGAAGCGGCAGCCACAGGTGGAAGCGGTTCGACGCTTGTCTGCCCCTCCGGCCCCGCCGGTGTGAGAATCGGCGGGCTGGGTACTCGCCCGGGCAATTCTACGAGCTCTGCTATGACCGGCGCCTCTTCCGTGGGTCTGGCGGCCAGCTCTTCGACCGGCTTGGGCGTTTCCGCTGGGGGCTCACCCGTTGAGCTACCCCGCTCCGACAGTCGAGTAAGCAAAACAGATTGCTGTTTCAACTCGTCCCACAACGAACGAAGCTGGCTTCTTAGCTCCTCCGAGGACCGTTTTTGCCGATGCGAGATTTGCGTCATCAGGATCAGGAGGATGATCGGGACGGCCAAGATTACGGCCACGACGGCAAATGCAAGCAACATGAAAAAAAATTCTTCGGAGCCGTACATGGCAAGTCTCTTTCAAAACAGCGACGCAGGGCAAGCTCTCTACGCGAGTGTGCTCGGCGCGCTACTGCGCGCGTCAGACTAGCTCGGCAGCCAGGGTATGTCCAGTTTCAGCGCCGCAGGAGAATCCAGGGTCGAAAAATGTGCCGCACGCCGCAATCATCACGAAACGGCCCATGGCATGTCGGGCAAGCATTGCAGACACCCCACCGTCGTTCAGGACGCTGCCCCATGATGAACGCGTCACTTGTCTTAAAGCAATGACAGTGCCAAAGAGAGTCGCCTGCCCCATAGCAATTCACAGTTTATTGTAACCTAAAGATGTGTAAGCATTTACGGCAAGACAGCGGAGGCCAGGATTTTGGCAATTCTACGCGTGCTAGGTCATTCTTTGCGCCTCTACATGCATTGGATGTACGGGTAAGACACGAAGAGCTATGCGACGCCACCAGAGGTGACTGACCGCTTCGTTAGCCATGGGTCAGTTGCACGTATTGAATAGGCGCGACGGAATCCGCCATGATTCTGCCATTCGCAACCACACCGGCCGTCACGTCAACGAAGTGCCCAATCAGATTTAAGTCGCCAGGCAGTTCCACCGGCGCGTATCGACACGAAGTGCCTGGCATAAGGCCGGATTGGCTTGGCGACCTCGATTCGATGAGAACTCGCAATCGCCGCCCCAGAAGGCTCTCAAAATACCGATCTCGAAGCTCTGTCTCCAGAGCCGCCAACCGACGAACCCGATCGGCTTTTGTCTGGGGCGGTACTTGGTGGGCCATCTCCGCAGCCGGCGTCCCGCGACGCGGACTGAACGGAAAAATGTGGATCTTGGAAAAGCCGACTTCCCGGGCGACCTCGCACGTAGCTTCAAAATCGGCCTCGGTTTCGCCAGGGAAACCGACAATGATATCCGTCGTGATCGCCGGCTGAGGAATCGCGTCCTGGAACAGCCGGCAACGATCGATGTAGCGACGGCTTCCCCAGCGGCGGCGCATTCGAATGAGCACCGCGTCGGAACCGCTCTGCATCGAAATGTGCAGGTGCGGGCAGACGCGATCCGGCCGCTCGGCCATCACGGCAATCAGCTCCCGCGTCACCTCCGTGGCTTCGATGCTGGAAAGGCGGATGCGAAAATCCCCTTCCAGATCGGTGATCTGCCGCACGAGATCCGCCAGCCTCACCCAATCGCGCTTCGGCCGGCCTTGATTGAAGTCCACGCCATAGTGGCCCAGGTGAATGCCCGTCAGCACGATTTCGCGATAGCCGTTGTCCACCAGTCGGCGGACTTCGTCCAGTATGTACTGCACCGGGCGGCTCGCCATATTGGGACGCACCGTGGGGATAATGCAGAAGCTGCACCGCAGCAGGCAGCCGTCCTGCACTTTGACGAAGGCTCGACGATGGCCGCTAAAATGGCTGATCCCGGTGGGAATGTCGATCACGCCGAACCGGCCAAGCAGATCGGGAATCTCTCGCTTGTCGGTGACCACCTCCACCACGCCGGGTAGCGTGGCCACTTCCTCCGGCGCGCGCGTGGCATAGCAACCCATCACCACGATCCGGGCGTCAGGGTTGCGCTTGGCAAGCCGCCGAATTGTCTGCCGGCTTTTGGCATCTCCTTCGGCCGTGACCGTGCAAGTGTTGACCACACATAGATCGGCCGCTTCCCCCTCGGCAGCGTCTCGATAGCCGCTGCCGACCAGGCCGTCGCGGACCAATTGCGTTTCGTACTGGTTGACCTTGCAACCGAGCGTTACGGTTCGCAGCGAGAGAGGGCGAAGTGCGAGAGGCATCCTGGGCCTCAGTTTTCCGGCTCGATCGACGCGCTCATCGAGCCGCGGCAGAGATCGACCAGGTCATCGCGGCCGAAGGCGTGAATCTGGTCTCGCTTTAGCTCCGCGTGCTCCATCGTGGTGGTCAGCACGATCGCGCGGCCGCTCTTGTCCACTTCGTCAGCCAGTTTGTAGCCGCGGGGGTTCGGGTGGCCAAAAAGCTGTTGGAGCATCCGAACCACATAGGGAAAGGAGTGGTCGTCGTCGTTCCACAAGATTACATGATAGCGCGGCTGGCGCTTGTGTTTGGTCTTGCGCTCGGTTTTGCGTCGCTCCGCGGTCTTCACAACGGGTTGGGCTACGTGGGCTTCGTTTTCCATCGCGAGATTTCCTTGTCTCAAGCGCCACTTAAGCGGTGGCTACCGCTGCATCAGAGCATTATATTGTACGGACGCTTGGGAGGGGAAGAGTATGGCCCATAGTACCCCTCACGCTCCGCGTGAGGCCGTCATCACGCGGAGCGTGATGGATACTATGGGGTGGCCGGGACGAGGCGAGGTCCCGTAATATTTCCTGTTGTAAAACCAAAAAACCATGACCCTAGACTCCTGGTTTACCACGAATCGCACCCGCTGCGAGGCTGACCTGTTCGATCTGCTGCGGATCGCCAGCGTCAGCGCCGATCGCGCCTATCGAACCGATGTGAACCGCGCTGCCGAGTGGGTCCACAACGCTCTGGCCGGCCTCAAGTTCGAGACAGAACTAGTGGAAACGGCTGGCAACCCGATCATCTTCGCCAAGTCGCCCCCTGTGCCGGGTGCGCCGACCGCCCTGGTCTACGGCCACTACGATGTACAACCCCCCGATCCCTTGGACCAGTGGATTTCGCCCCCGTTCGAACCGACAGTTCGCGATGGCAACGTCTATGCCCGGGGGGCCACCGACGACAAAGGGCAGATGCTCACGCACATTAAGAGTGCGCAGGCGTGGATCGAGACTGCCGGAACCCTGCCGATCAACCTGACTTATGTGATCGAAGGAGAAGAGGAAGTTGGCAGCGAGAGCCTGGAGCCGTTCATCGCAGCGAACCGCGAGCGGCTGGCCTGCGATTGTGTCGTGATCAGCGACAGCAGCCAGTTCGCACCGGGACAACCGGCAATCACTTACGGCCTGCGCGGCATCTTGTATCTGGAATTGCGATTGTCCGGCTTTAAGCAGGATTTGCATTCCGGCACTTTTGGCGGCGGCGTGACCAACCCTGCCAACGCGCTCTGCCAGATGCTGGCTTCCCTTGTGGATGCCAACGGACGGATTCAGGTGCCCGGTTTTTATGATGATGTTGTGCCGCTATCGGACCAAGAGCGGAAGGCATTCGCCTCGCTCGGTTTCAACGAGCAGGAGTTCTGCCAACAGTTGGGCGTGGACGGCCTGAGTGGGGAGGCCGGCTTCACGAACTTGGAGCGCCGCTGGGCGCGTCCTACGTGTGACATCAACGGCATCTGGGGCGGCTACCAAGGCGAGGGGCCGAAGACTGTGCTGCCGGCCAAGGCGGGGGCCAAGTTTAGTTTCCGCCTGGTGCCGAATCAGGATCCGAAAAAGATTCTTGCGGCGGTGAAACAGCACCTGGAAAAAATCTGCCCCCCCGGGATTCGGATGGAGTTGATCGAATATCACGGTGGGGCGGGTGTACTCGTGCCGCTGGACAGTCCGTACATGGCTGCGGCATCGCAAGCGATTACCCGCGGCTTCGGACGCAAGCCCGTGATGATTCGCGAAGGGGGCTCGATCCCGATTGTAGCCACGCTGCGCGAACAATTGGGGGCCGACACACTGCTCCTGGGCTGGGGCCTGAACGACGACAACACCCATAGCCCCAATGAAAAGTTCTGTCTGGAAGATTATCACCGCGGCATCAAGGCCAGCGCGTATTTGTGGGAAGAGTTAGCGAAGATTATGAGAAAATCCATAACGAACGGAAAGTAAGATGCTTGATCGAAGATTTATTGTTGAAAACCTCGACCGCGTCGCCGAGAACTGCCGCAATCGTGGCGTGGAGGTCGATGTCGCACAGCTCGCAACATTGGACGCGGCCCATCGGGCGAAACTGACGGAGGCCGAACAACTCAATCGACAGGCCAATGAAGTCAGCGGCTCGATCGGCAAGACGAAGGATCCGGCCGAGCGGGAAGCCCGCAAGAATGAAGGCCGTGCACTTCGCGAGAAGAAAGACGCTGCCCAGGCCGAAGTGGATCGCCTGGAAGAAGAAATTCTCAACCTGCAACGGGCGATTCCGAATCTGACCCATCCCATGGCACCGATCGGCGTTGGCGACGGCGCCACCCGGGAGCTTCGCCAAGGAAGCACGCCCAAGCCCAAGTTCGATTTCAAGCCGCTGGATCACGTAGAGCTGGGAACGCGGTTGTCGTTGTTTGATTTCGATGGCGGGGCCAAAGTGGCAGGGCACGGCTTCTACTATCTCAAGAACGACGCCGTGCTGTTGGAACTGGCGCTCCAGCAATATGCCATGAGCCTGCTGGTGGGTGAAGGTTTTACGCCCTACATCACGCCCGACTTGGCGCGCAATGAAATTCTGCAAGGCATCGGATTCATCCCTCGTGGTCCCGAGACGCAGATCTACAGCGTCGCCGATAGCGACCTGAGCCTGATCGCCACCGCCGAGATCACGCTTGGCGGGCTGTATGCCGACACGATCGTGGAAGCCGAAACTCTGCCGCTGCGACTATGCGGCGTGAGCCATTGCTACCGCACTGAAGCCGGCGCCCACGGCAAGGCCACGCGCGGGCTCTATCGCGTCCACCAGTTCACCAAAGTCGAAATGTTCGCCTTCACGGCTCCCGACGCGAGCGATGCCATGCTCGAGGAGTTCTGCGGGTTGGAGTGCCGGATCTTCGATGAGTTGGAAATCCCGTACCGAGTGATCGACATCGCCAGCGGCGACCTCGGCGGCCCAGCCTATCGCAAGTTCGACTTGGAAGCCTGGATGCCCGGCCGCGGCGACGGCGGGGAGTTTGGCGAAGTGACCAGCACTAGCAATTGCACTGACTATCAATCACGCCGCCTGGGTATCCGCTACCGCAGCCCCGGCGAAAAAGGCACCCGCTACGTCCACACGCTCAACGGCACGGCCATTGCCATCAGCCGCGCTCTCATCGCCATCCTGGAAAATCACCAGCAAGCGGATGGGAGTGTGCGCGTGCCCGAAGTGCTGCGACGATACATGGACAAGGATGTGATCTCTTAAATCACTCCGGATACAGCGCCGTCGAGAGGTAACGCTCGCCAAGATCCGGCAGGATCACGACGATCAACTTGCCCTTGTTCTCGGGTCGCTTGGCCACTTGTATGGCGGCCCAGACCGCGGCGCCGCAGGAGATGCCGCACATCAGTCCTTCTTTCTTGGCCATGGCTCGGGCGGTCTCCGCCGCGTCTTCGTCCTTGACCTGCACCACGTCGTCAATGATGTCCAAGTTCAGCACATCGGGGATGAATCCGGCGCCAATCCCCTGGATCGTATGCTTACCCGGTTTGAGTTCTTCGCCGGCGCGGCGTTGCGTAATCACCGGGCTATTGGCCGGCTCGACGGCGATTGCCTGGAATGACGGCTTGCGCGATTTGATCACTTCCGAGACGCCCGTAATGGTGCCGCCAGTGCCAACGCCGCTGACCAGAATGTCCACCTCGCCAGCCGTATCGCGCCAGATCTCCTCGGCCGTGGTCTTGCGATGAATTTCTGGATTGGCAGGGTTCTTGAATTGTTGCGGCATGAAGTAGTTGGAATTCTGCGAAACCAGATCCTGGGCTCTCCGAATGGCGCCCGGCATGCCTTCGGCCGCGGGCGTCAGGATCAATTCGGCTCCGAGCGCCTTGAGCATTCGTCGCCGCTCCAGCGTCATGCTCTCCGGCATGGTCACCATCAGGCGATAGCCTCGCGCGGCACAAGTGTAAGCCAGGCCGATGCCCGTGTTGCCGCTGGTGGGCTCGATGATGATCGTGTCTTTCTTGATCTTCCCGTCGCGCTCGGCGGCGTCAATCATGGCACGTCCGATACGATCCTTGACGCTCCACAGAGGGTTCATTCCTTCGTTCTTGCCGACGACGGTGGCTAGGCAGCCTTCCGTAACTCGGCGGAGCTTGACAAGGGGCGTGTTGCCAATGCACTCGGTAATGTCGTTCTTGATGGAGTTCTTGGGAGAGGTGGCGGTGGCCATGGGAAAACCTCAGCGTTAAGGGAGTGAGGTGAAAGGGGCATGAAAGAGGACCGGCTGGTCATATACCTCACCGACCGCCCGAGAGTATAGCAAATCGCCAAAAAGGGGGTCAATCGTACCCCCGTAGGGTACGCGCAGCGTACCAGATCCTGGACAAAGAGTCTTTCCATGCCACCTAAGCCGTAACAGGAAGCTTAGAGCCTAAGAGCCAAGCAAGCATTGGTATGCTGCGCATACCCTACTATCTACCCATCTCCCGCCGTACTCGCCGCCACTTCCCGCACGCGATTGTGCTTGTCCACCAGCACAATCCGTGGTTTGTGCCGAGCCAATTCCGCCTCTTCGAACTGGGCGTAGCTGGCCACAATCACGAGATCACCAGGGTTGACCAGATGGGCCGCCGCGCCGTTGATGCGCACCATGCCCGATCCGGCCTCGCCACTGATGGCATAGGTCGTCAGCCGCTGGCCGTTGGTGATATCCAGCACATCCACCTGCTCGTATTCCACGATATTGGCCGCCTCCATCAAATCGCTATCGAGCGAGATGGAACCTTCATAGTGAAGGTCGGCTTCGGTTACCGTGGCTCGGTGGATTTTTGACTTCAACAAGATCCGCTTCATTCAAACACCTCAATGGGCCGCCAGACGGGCTGGGCACGGCCCGCACAGGGGGGGCAGTATCACTATTGTTTCACACACCCTGGAGAGCGGCAAGAGCGAGTGAAAATCAATCAGCCCCATAGTATCCATCACGCTCCGCGTGATGGCGGCCTCACGCGGAGCGTGAGGGGTACTTTCCGCTCAATCAAACAGCCGGCTCACCGATTCATTGCGGTGGATCCGCTTGATCCCCTCACCCAGCAGGCGCGACACGCTGAGGATTTTGATCTTGGGAATCAACTGCTCCGGCCGTAGCGGAATCGTGTCGGTCACAGCCAGGCTGGTGATCGGCGAAGCCGTGAGCCGTTCCACTGCTTTGCCGCAGAGCACGCCATGCGTGGCGGCCACATGAATCTCCCGGGCGCCGCGCTGGGCCAGCACCTCGGCCGCGCCGCAGATCGACCCGGCCGTGCTGATCATGTCATCGAACATCAGCACGATCTTTCCTTCGACCGGCCCGCCAATGATGTTTTCCTGGCTCGTCTTGTCGGCCGCGGTGCGCCGCTTATCCACAATGGCCAGTCCGCCGCCGAGTCGCTTGACGTGCCCCAGCGCCCGCTTGATGCTCCCCTCATCAGGGCTGACGACAACGAAGTCCTGCTTCGTCAACCCGCGCTCGATGAAGTGCTCATTGAGCACCGGAGCGGCAAAGAGATGATCGACCGGAACGTCGAAGAAACCCTGAATCTGGGCAGCATGCAGGTCCATTGCCAACACACGATCGGCGCCGGCTCGCGTGATCAGGTTGGCTACCAACTTGGCGGTGATCGGCACCCGGCCTTCGTCTTTTCGGTCCTGCCGGGCGTAGCCGTAGTACGGCATGACCGCCGTGATCCGCTCGGCACTGGCCCGCTTGCAGCTTTCGATCATGATCAACAACTCCATTAAGTTGTCGTTGACCGGCGGGCAGGTGGGCTGCAGCAGATAGACATCCCGTCCGCGGATGTCTTCCAGAATTTTGCACGAAATTTCACCGTCGGGAAAATTCCCCAGGGCAATGCGCCCCAAAGGCAATGCCAGATATTCGCAAATGCGGCGAGCCAATTCCGGGTTCGCCCGGCCGCTGAAAATTTTGATGTCTTTCATTGAAATCGCAGCGCTTTCGAAAGTCTTTTTTTGAACCACAGAGACGCAGAGGGCACAGAGAAAGCAAAGTTAGAGGGTACGCTGATGAACCCTATCATCCAATTAGTGGAGAATAGCGGCAATGAGTGTTCCCAAACTTCTTCTTTCTTCACTCCTTCTTCCTCTGTGTACTCTGTGCCTCTGTGGTTCCACTGACTTCGCTAACTAGGTAACTCTCAACCGCCTTCAACTCTTCGGGCGTGTTGATGCTCAGAGCCTCACACGGCTTGAGCACGTCGAGTGCCCGGACCTCTTTGCCGGCCCCCAATAGGATACCGGGACAGTCCGTGATGTAGTATTCCCCCTGTGCATTGCGGTTTTCGAGCCGATCGAGACTCCACAGCAGTTCCTTGGCGTCGAACACGTAACAACTCAAGTTGACTTCGCGAATTTCCCGCTGCTGCGGTGTGGCATCTTTCTCCTCCACGATCCCGAGAAACCGCCGCTCGCCGTCACGCACAATCCGCCCCAGCCCCACCGGATTGTCGCGATAGCCGGTCCCCAGGATGCAGGCCGGGCGGTCGCGCTCAAACGCCGCCAGCAGCGCCGCGATCGAATCGCTCTGCATCAGCGGCGAATCACCGGCCACGACCAGCACCGGGCCGTCATGACCGCTCAGCGCCTCGCGGCACATCATCACCGCATGCCCGGTGCCAAGCTGCTCGCGCTGCTCGCAGAAAGTCACACCCGACTCGCTAACGAGCGTCTCGCGTACCAGGTCTGCCCGGTAGCCAATCACCACCAAGAGCCGCTCGACCCCCGCCCGCCTCAGCGCCTCCAGGGCGTAAAAAACCATGGGCCGGCCGCACACTTCGATCAATACCTTGGGCAACTCGGACTTCATCCGAGTTCCCTTTCCGGCGGCCATGACTACAGCGACAGGCGAGTTCATCTTGCGAGAATCTCCATGGACCAAATTGATTTCACAGCGATTGCCCCGCTCCCCACCCAGGGGGCGCAAACTTCTATCATCGCAGGAATCGATCCGATGTTCCAGAGATTCTATTTGGGCAGGATGAGGCGCATGCGATGACCTGCGACGCCACCGCTTTCTTATTAGAGCCGTCCTATTGTTTGACATCCCTACGAACTTTGTTCACGCAGCGCGTGCAAAGTGGTCCGCGCTTCCCTGCCCAGGCGTCTGGGTTTTTGAATTGACTCAGCAGGGCGATGCCTTTGAGTGCCAGAATGGAAGATTCGGCTTGGATGGATTTGAGCGGCGCAGTGCATCCGCGGCATCGTGGAGGTTGGTCGTTCATGGCGGCCGGCTCCTGGTGGACGTGCCTGTTTACTTCATACATCTCGTGGGAAGGAGGAAGAACTTAACGGAAATTTGTAGGGAAGTGACCTCAGAGCAATCCTCCCTCTGGCACACCGCTTGCTCCTCAAGGAACAGGGGGCTACCAACAGCGGAGGCACTGATATGACTGCCATCATGGGTTTAATTATCGCGGGCGTAATCATCGGATTGTTAATGATTGTCGTGGACCGAGGGGAATATCACGGCCATGGCGGGTGAGGCCGAGGCGTCCAGGGTGGCAGGCAATCAATCGCCGCCTGGCCCCAAGTTGGAGAAAGATCGTCCATGACCATGAATAACATTCCGGCGGAACTGTGGCTGATCTGCCACGAATCCGAAGTCATGTTGACGCAATGGTGCGGCCTCAGCGCTGAGGCCGCCTGGAGCCTCGCGACGAATGGCGATAGCGAAGTGCGAGAACGGATGGAGTCGTTGGGGTACCGGGCTGTACGATATGCGCAGGCGGAAAAAATGTAGGACTCAACGCGGAACACACGATCCAATAGTGGTTACGCTGTAGGCCGAGGAGGGGGCGATCTGCGCAGGGCGATCAAACAGTGTTGGCACAGCGGGCCTGTTTCGTTCGCCCACTGCACCACGTCGTCAACATGGAGATTCCGAGCCAAGTATCGCAAGACCTGAAGAGAATAGGCCGCCAATGGAGGGGCCATCCCCGCCCCGCACTTGCGACATTCGGTGGTGTGTGTGGAATGCATGACAGACAACACTTGCAAGCCGCGTGCCAATGATAAAATCGCAAGAAACCGCTTGCGACTGTATTACTTCAACACGCGCCAAGGCACGATTGCACACCAGAGCAATACCATCTGAGAATCGGGCGCAAGAAAACAGGCCGGGCATCCTTCCGAATGCCTGGCCTGCTGATTGTCTTGCGATCATTCCACCGGTCAAAATCACGACCAGCTTGCCACGATATGCCCGTCGCCAGTCGCTCAAAAACTCTAGCGTGGCTTGGCTGGTCCGGCTGACGTGATCTCGTTGGCCCAGGGGGATAAGTTCTCCGCGGCCGCTTGGGCCAGCCTGGCGGCCCTTTCGATGCGGCCCCCGGTGTCATTATCGAAGGTGCCGCGGTCCACGGCTGCCAGCAATTGCTGCAACGAATCGATCGCCTCGTTGAGGTTGCCAACCGCCAAAGTTGCAAACTTTCGGATCGTGTCGCTCGGGTAACCGTCAGCGGCTTGTTTCAATTCGTCTTGGATCGTTTCTACGCTCATCGCGCACCTGCTTTCCGCCGCGGTCCATGCTGCGGCTGCTTGGGGAATGCTTCCTGCCCGACAAATTCCATAGTCGATAACGGCTCATTCCCGCTGGCGTCGATGGCGTATCGTGTCTGGCCGGACACTTGGGGGCGTTGCAAATGGCCATACTGCCATTGTGCGGCTGCGCGCCTAGAAGTCCAGTAGCCCATTCCAAGAAGGGGCGAGCAGGGGGGAGTGTGCTGGCATGGGCTTAGCGGGGGGCGGCAATCCCGCAGGATTTGCTCTCTGGCCGCGTGCCCCGATCCCGTACAATCCCACCTCCGATAACCTACCCAGGAGAAAAGCCGTGCCTCAGCAGTACCGCGGAGTGAAGATCCACGAGGGGGACAGTTTCCAAGTCATGGGGCAGGATGGCAAGGTTACGACGGTCACGCGATATCGCGCCATCGTGCGCGGGGAAGTTGTGCGGGGCTATCTGGAAGAGGTGAAAGAGAAAATTGATGTCTGGCTCCGCCCGGCGGCGTGAGGCTGCGCGGGCTTGGAACTCCTAAAAGCCACTTGTGAGTGTCATGACACCGGGATTATAGCCCCTGGATTTTGACTTTTAGGGCAGAAATCTCTGCCCGAATTTTGTCAACAACGGCTGGATCCTTGCAGACGGTGTCAAGCGCTGCGAGTAATTCGCATATCTTGTACGCTGCTTCGATTCCATTCCTGCCAAAGGACATTGCATCCGCCGCTGGTTTATCCAATCTATAGTCGGCGCGTACGCGATCACTGTGCAAATCGGACAAGAGGTACCCTGCGTCCCGCGCATTGTCATTAGTTGTGCAGCAAAGGAATTGCGGCACTGAACTGTGCGCACTGCCGTTAGCACTTGGTGCGCACCCGATCTTCTGAAGAAACGCTAGCGCCTCATGAAAGGCGCCGTAGTATGCGCGACTGACCGCGCTTCTGGCCCCAGCGGGGCCAATCCCGACCACCCTGGCCCCAACCGAAATGAATTCAGCGGGATTCATGAACGAACTTGGTTGATTGAAAGTCGAATGATGCCGGAATTGCCTGGTGTTAGATTGCTAAGTTGGCGGTGCCACTTGATGCGTCTGGCAACTACCTCGCTAGGAGCCCCATCCCAATTCACCTCGACCACCGTAATGGGAATGCCGGGATCGGCGGGGTCAACCTGTACATCAATAGAAATAGTCTCTACGCCAAACACATCTTTTGTCACCTCGACCAGCTTCGCGATGGGTGGGTCATATATCGGATTGGCGATGAGCCGAGCGCCCGCATGTTCAAGAGCCTCCATTCTGCGGATTAAACCGGAAACTGTTCGCTCAAGTTCACTAATACGTAGATTGTGACGTATCAACTCCGCGGCTTGCTCGGGCGAGCGTCGAGTATGGGCGGCAACGGTCTCGCCCCCAATCTTATCTCTCGCTCCAGCCCCAAAAAGTGACAAATCCCAAGGCAACAGTTCGCTTGGTCCAAGTTGGAAACTAGGAAACTTAATTTGCGGCTGCAACGATTCGGTAAATCCACTTTCTGGCATCGGGCTAATCCGCATTAAGTAACAGCAGGGCAATACCTTCGCGCAAAAATTTGTTCACGTCCCGAAAAATGTCATACGACACAACAAACTTGTTTCGCGCGCTTAGACTAGCGCGAATTGCACCGGAGGACTCTGTACTCCACTCCAATTCGATAAAATGAGGCCCCTTTATCGACATTTTTGCACCCGCAAGTGACAGCGTATAGCCCCCCACATCAGTCGAGATACCTTGCATTGCAGGAACGATGCCATGCTTGGGGCTACGCTCGGACGGAATACTATATTCCCCAAAGACCCAGGCGTCGGCCGTCGTGCCAATAAAGCGACCCACTTCCGTGCCGATGGCACTGATGGCCTCGCTATCGGGAAGGGAGCCGCCGGGCACACGGTTCCAAAAGAGGCTAAATGCTACCTGGGGGGCTTCGCTCGAAGGTGTGCCAATACGAAGGAATGCGAAAGCGCCTGGTTCTGTAGTGGCGTGCTTGGTGTAATCGGATTCTCGATACCTTGCTGCCAATTTCTCCTCGGTCACGGGGAAATACACATGCAGGCGTTGTAGCTCTTGGTCAGCCGAGTTGGGGAATACTAGTGTCATCGCCTATAGCCGCTCTTTTGCCGTACAGATCCAGTATACCTCCCTTGGCCCAGTGTCGGGGAAGATAGCATAAAACGTGCCTAAAGAGGGAGTCCGGTTACAGGGACTTTTAGTTGCCGCCATGCGGAGCGCATCCGCTCCAAACTTGCTGATCTGAGCCTGCTTTGAGATTTAAGCAGCACCTCAACCGAAGGATCCCGTCCCGTTCGTTTGGAGGGCCTTCTCGGCTTCGGAAAAAGCCAGTTAAGTGTGAAGCAAGTCACGGCGTTCAACTGCTCATCGCTGATACACTCTCGGTACTAACTGGCCAGATCGTTGCCTGCTTGCCCTATCGTTAGACCCACGTCCGGCTCCCTCCTGAAGACAGGCAATTGACGCAACAAGCAACGCCCCATAGGTTTATACCACTGCGGGCCCGTAGCTCAGTTGGTTAGAGCAGGGGACTCATAAAGCAAAACAGGCGAGCGCGCCGAGAGTCGGCAAAACACGATAAAAGTCTATGTTTTACGATACTTTTGCAACTTATGTTTGCGAATCGACAACGCCCGTTTAACCCCCTTTAGACCCCTTCGCGGGTGTCAAGACACCAGCAGGGAGCAATGCACCGCTGGCCTAAGAAAACAGGCCGGACACCCCGTAGGATGCCCGGCCTGCTGATAAGTGTTTCACGGTGAAACAGTCTCACTCTCCCAGGAACGCCGCCAACAACTGGCGGGCGTTGTCCTGCGCCTCATCGTGATCTACTTTTGGGAATCCGTCTTCGTTTTCCTTGTCGCCGAAGCTCCCTTCAAGCTCGAAGTCCATATAACACTTTCCGTCTTCGCTCTTGTGTAGGTGTAGCTTCAAGCTGCTCGCGTTGTCCATCATCTTGCGGGCCAAGTCGGTTTGTTTGTCGAAGTCTTCAGGGCTAAATCGTGATACCATTGTTTCGCTCCATGCGTTGATGGTTGGGATGGAAAATGCCTCTTCCGTTCCGTCACGTTTAGCCGGCTGCCTCCGCTGGTTGGTGTAGTTTCGGCTTCGGTCCTGATACCAGACGCTCCAGGTGGCCCGATAGGTCCGCCTCGGGGAGCTTCGTAGGATCAATGTAGCGCTGGGTGGTCGCAATGCTTTGGTGGCCCAGGTACTCTTGCGCCGCCGTCATTCCGCACGCCGCCGCGATCGTGGTCCCCGTGGTCCGCCGCAACTTGTGGAACTTGTCGCGACGGCCGGCAGCCAAGCCGGCTTCTACGAGGATCGCCGTATACTTCCGCTGGAGGCATTCACGACGAATATCCCACGGCAACAGCTTTTGACGCGCAGGCAGCCAGATAGCCCGTATGGCTTCCATAACAGGCTCGCATAGCCTGAATGACTTCCCCCGGGCATTCTTCATTGCGTCTGCCGGCACCCTCAGTATGGACGACTTCAGATCCACGTCGGCACGTTTCAGCGCCAACAGGGAACGTCTGCGAAGTCCAGTGTTGAGCGCCAACAGAATCAAGCAGGTCCACCAATCAGCGGATGGAATCCGAGACACAGCGTTGATACCCTTCAGTTGTCGGCACGTCTTCAGGATCGCGTCGATTTCCTCCAGGCTCCACGATGTAGGCTCCTCAACAGGCTCCCTCAGTCGCTTGGCACGAGGCAGGTCCGCCAGCAGCTTGACCGCGTAGGCTTCTCTGGCGATGGCCAGTAGCTTGCGGCGGATGCTGTTGACGCTGGCCGGGGCCATGGCGTTGAACTCGAGCGCCCAAGCCAGGTGGTTGGTGATAACCTCACTG
>JAIOPX010000100.1 GCA_021413705.1 Planctomycetota bacterium
ATTCCCCCAAGCAGCGACTTACCTCGACGACTTCGACGCCAGAATCTAAGATTGTCGTGCCGCGGCGGTCTCGTTTTGACCCCGCCCAACCTAGGAACGCAGGAATGCCCGTTAGAAACAGCTCGCGACGTGTGGTGATCACCGGCCTGGGTCTGGTCAGCCCGCTGGGTGACGATGCCGCTACGTTGTGGGACGCCCTGTTGGCCGGCCGCAGCGGCGTTACGCCCTTGCCCGAAATGCCCCAGGACGGGACTCTGCCCACCTATGCCGCCCGGGCAGAAGGCTACACAGGCAGCGTGGACAATTTTGGCCCCCTGGAAAAAGAACCGCAGAAGGCGATTCGCAAGGGGCTGAAGTTGATGTGCCGCGAATGCCAGATGGGGGTCGCCGCCGCCCAGAAGGCGTTGAGCGATGCCCAGTTCGCCACAGCGGGCTACACGCCTGACCGGCGGGGCTGCATCTTTGGCACGGATTATATGCTCACCCTCCCGGACGATTTCATCGCCGGCGTGACCCGTTGCTCGGCGAATGGAGGGGAGTTTGACTTTAGCCGCTGGGGCACCGACGGCATGAGCCAGGTCACTCCACTCTGGCTGCTAAAATACTTGCCGAACATGCCCGCCAGCCATGTGGCGATCTACAACGACATGCGGGGGCCGAACAACTCGCTGACACATCGCGAGGCTGCTAGCAATCTGGCCCTCGGAGAAGCGGCGTTCACCATATCTCGCGGTCATGCCGAGTTGATGGTAGTTGGCGCCACCGGCACGCGAATCTTGCCGATGAACGCTATCCATGCCTTGCAGCAGGAAGAGGTGGCGTGCAACGGCGTCGACCCTGCTGCGGCGTGCCGCCCGTTTGATCGTGAGCGGAGCGGCATGGTGCTGGGCGAAGGCTCGGCCGCCGTCGTGCTCGAAGAATTGGAAAGCGCCAAGGCCCGCGGAGCAAAAATACTAGGTGAAGTTATCGGTTGGTCGAGTTCGGCCGTAGCCAGCCCCCAAGGCGTGGCCGACCGGCGCACAGCGCTAGGCAACGTCTTGCGAGGCGTCTTGCGATCTGCCAAGCGGGATTCGGCCAGCGTGGGACACATTCACGCTCATGGCGTGGCAACACGATCTGGCGACGCCACCGAAGCAGCCGCGATCTGCGACGTCATGGGTTCGGCGGAAAAGCAGCCCCCCATCGCCGCCGCGAAAAGTTACTTTGGCAATCTCGGTGCAGGCAGTGCCTTGGTCGAACTGATCGTCAGCCTGTTGGCACTCAATGACGGCCAGCTTCCGCCGATTCTCAATTACAAAACTCCCGACGTTGATTGCCCAATTCGGGCCGCCAAACTGGGCGATCGCGCCGGCGAAAGTTTCATCAACCTCAGCGTCACGCCCCAGGGTCAGGCCTCAGCCGTGATGGTGACGCAAGTGTAGGGGGCGTTGGAGTTCAGGCTTTAGCCTGCTTTTTTGAAGCAGCCTGAAGACTGTACTCCAACGATGCTAGCAACGCCGCCAAGCTTGTCGGCACCTGCCCTTTGAGTCTCACGTCTGCGCTGTCATAATTCTCCCTTCGATCGGACGGCAGGAAGCCGCCCTCGGCAATACACCAGGTCAAGGAAGACCATCTCGCCATGCATTCCACGCACACGGTTCGTTTGTGGGCCGACGACGCCTACGTTGCTCCGCCTGATGTAGTTCTTTTTCAACTCGTTCGCAGCCGCGAACCAAGTGATCCGCTGCGGCGGGCTATCGCTCGTTCCCGTCAGGCTCTGCTCGCTCGGCAACAGCCCGACGGCAGTTTTGCCGAAGCACGGCCTCTCGACCCACGATCGCTGGCCACGCTGGTGCTGTCCACGGCGATGCTGGAATCGTACCAGCCGGCTCAATTCCGTTCCTTCGCGCGTGGTTTGCTCGAAGCGCAGTGGGCCGATGGCGGCTGGGCGGCTACCAACGGTGGTCCACTCGACCTGAGTGCAACCGTGCTGGCCTATTTAGCCCTGAAACTCAGCGGCCAAACGCCGGCCAGCGAACCGATGGTCTGTGCCCGGCGGGCCATTCTTTCCCGGGGCGGAGCTACGAAGATCGACCTGTCGGCACAGGTCTGGCTGGCGATGTTCGGCCAGCAGCCGTATGAATCCCTTGAAGGAACCCCAACACTGGAGAGGTTGTTGCTTGCACACATGGCGCGTAGTCCGCAACGGACAGAGGAGCTGCCTTCAATCGATTCGGCGGCGTTGTGCCAGGCCATTGTGGCCGCGCTTCGTCCTCGTCGGCACCTGGAGAGCGGTTGCGGCATTCGCGAGTTGTTTTTGGCAAACTCGACAAGTTCGTCAACGGCGTCGGCGCTGCTGAGCCGGTTCTGTCGCGCACATAATTTCCTGCCTCTGCGCCGTCGGGCGATTGCCGAGGCGCGCAGGATATTGCTGACGCAGATAGAAATTTGGAAAACCGCCTGCGACCAAAGTCTCACGACCTCTGCTACCCCTGACAGCATTGCCTGGGCACTCGTGGCGCTCGACTCATTGGGCTTCACTGCCGATACTCCAGCCCGACAGAACACCCATCGCGTCCTTGAGTCTCTGCTCGACATCGAAGCCGACACGCCGATGCTGACCGCGCCTTCGCGCGTCGTTGCTGCCAGAACCATCACCGCACTCCGAGCAAGTGGACTCTACAACGATCACCCCGATATTCGACGCGGCCTGCATTGGCTGCGCGGCTGCCTGCCGCTAACGACCTCTGAAGCGGCTCAGAGACTGACCCTGATGGCCGCACCGCAGCAAATCGCTCTTCGGGCCCAGGACTTACTTCCCCCTTCATTGCAAACCTGCGTCGACGAGTTCGACGACGAATCGTTCGACGATGCACACGAGCCCACCGAGGACTCAGAGAGCCTGACACGCCAAATTCTGACCGCTCAGCGGCCCGACGGCGCATGGCCTGATTCTCTTGCACAATGCGGCAGGAGTGCTGTGGCCGAGCCACCCGACATAAGTGCAACATCGCTGGCCATGATGGCGCTGGCCGCAGTCGAAACAAATACTCCCAAGGCTAGCTTGAACCGAGCCGCTGCCTGGCTTCTCGCTCGGCAGCAGCCCGATGGAAGTTGGCCAGCTCATGGGACTGAAGGAGCGGTACCCGTAACTTCCCGCGTCCTCCAAGCCTTAATCGTCATAGATGCCGACGCGACCGAGGAAGCCGTTTCCGCCGGCGCTGAATGGTTGATAGCCCATCAGCAACCGGGCGGGGGCTGGGGTGACGCCGAACCCGGAATGCCTTCAGCCATCGTCGGAGAAGGCTCCGTGACTGCTCAGCACACCGCCGTTGCATTGCAAGCCCTGCTAGCAGTCGGGAGGAGCGGAAGCGAGGCAGTTGCCCGTGGCACTGAATATCTTGTCAGCACACAAACGCGAAGCGGCGACTGGGCCGAACCGTCCCAGGACATTGCGGCTGCAGAAGGTTTATTGCAGAACACGGTCGAGGCGCTCCTTGCACTGGGGCAATATGCGGCACGACCGCGGGATACCGAGCCCAGCCACCGCCCGATGGTTCGCCTCGTTCGGTAAGATACTGGTAGCCAAAGTCGTGAGACTTCGGTGTACCCAAGGTTCCGAACTCTCACGAGTCCGGCTGAGGTTGATATTTTTGGGTGGCCGGGACTGGAGCCGAGCCTCCGGCGAGGCGAAGTCCCGGAAATTGACGCTTCAAGACGCCTCCACGGGCTGACGCCCGCGGCTCGCCTTGAAAAACTCACCGCCTCGCCACGGTAGTCCACCGGAAAGTATGCATGAGCTGGCAAAACATGATCCGTGATTGGCTGCGACGCACGGCTGAGCAGCGCGTGCGGGAGGCCATGGCCGCGGCGGCTCGCGGGGAGCAAACTCCGGGTGTGAGCGATACGGAGCCGGCAGAAGCAGTCGAAACGCTGCCCAACGCGCACATCGGCATCGTAGTGCCGGATCATCGCGCGGCCGTGGGGGTCATCGATCGTCTGGAAGGGTTGTTGACGATTGAGGCCGATCGCGCGAAAGTGTTTGAAGGTGGCTTGGCTGGCCGGCGCGTAGCGTTGGTTGTTTGCGGGCCAGGCAGCGATGCCGCCGCTGAAGCAACTCACGTTCTGATTGAGGGGCATCATCCCGGATTGCTGATCTCCGCTGGCTTTGGCACCGGGCTGGCAATCAATCTGGCAGTCGGCGAACTATTATTGGCCGAACAGGTTGTTGCTGAAGCGGGCGAGTTAAGCACCGACGGGCCAAATCCATCGCATGACGCCAAATCGCTCTGGCGCGTGGGCCGACTCTTATCCATGTCCAGCATCCCGCAAGAAATTGCTCAGCGGCTGCAATTGGCCGAGCAGTACAACGTCCTGGCCGCCGACACTCACGCCTACTCCGTGTTGGATGTAGCCCGTCAGAACAGCATTCCTTGCACTGCACTCTGTATAATCCGCCAGGATTGCGGGCAGGCGGCGGACCACGATCTCGAACTATTGCGACGCAAGCAATCGCTCACGCGAAAAATGGGGCTGCTGACGGGACTGGCCCTCAACCGGCCTGGAACACTTAAAACCGTGTGGAACGAAAAGGAACAGGATCTCATAATGGCCGATCGACTGGCGGATGGAATTGCCCAATTGATTGCCGCAATGACCAAGGTGGCCTGCCTGCTATTTGCGGCAGGACTTTTCTCGGCCGCAATTGCCGGCGCAGTCTTGGCTCAATCGCCTGAGCCGCCGCCGCTGTTGCCGCTACCCCAGGAAGGGGTCGATCAACTTCCGTCCGATACGCCCCCACCCATGCCGCCGGGCGAGGCAACGTCGGTCGAAGCGATGGCACCGGCCGCTCCGACTGACATACCCCAAGCCCTGATCGACCTGCCAGTCAACGATTTCACCAAGGAAAGTGTGCAACGCGCCACCGCCACCCTGCTTCAGCGTTTTGGGGGCGATCCTCGGCAGATTCCGTTGAGCGAGAAAGCAGAGCACCTGGAGTGGGTTTTGTGGCGCTACCACCGCAATCCGTATGGACAAATCGCCACGGGCGCTTGCCTGCCGACGAAACCAGGTGATGCGCCTACCTGGCCGGCCGACAGTGACACCTCCACCTGGAATGGCGTGCTGCTGTCCGCCTTATGCTGGAAATATGCCGTTACCAAAGATGCTCAGACACTGGCGCGAATCGGCTCGCTGCTCGACGGCTTGGAGATGTACACCAAAGTCACTGGAAAGCCCGGCTGCTATGCGCGCTGCGTGGCGATGGCCAACGACCGCGTGGAACCCAGCTTGGAGAAGTTTGGCACATCGAAGGCCACCGGCCCCAACGGAGAGCCGCTCGTCTGGGTCGGCGATCCGGCCAGAGGGACGTACAACCAATTGGCCGGCGGCTATGCAACGCTGATGTTGTATGTCTATCCAGACTTGCCGGCCGAGCAACAACGCAAGGCACGCCAACTATCGGGCGACTTGGTAATGCATCTGCTGGACGGCGACTATCAGATTCTCAGGCCTGACGGACAGCCGACAACCTATGGCGACCTGACGCCGTTGATGGCCACGGTCGGCGTTCCCTTCAACGCCCAGGTAGCGTATCTGATTGTCGCCTTGGGGGAGCAATATCCGCCAGCCGATGAAGAACAAAAGGGTTCGATCGAACATCAGTTCTATCGACTGCGGTCGAAGCACCATGCTTACTGGGCTAACCCCTGGAAAAACCCCATTCGACCACAGAAGATTGGCGGCCATCCGCTGATCAAAGGCATGAACGACCGATTTCACTTGGTCACAGCTTCCTACCACAGTCTGGCGTTGGAAGTGGCCAGAGCGGCGCGGGAAAAGCGGGAGTTGGATCGCACATTCATGTATCGCATGGGGCAATCGCTGGTCTGGACCATGCGGCGAATCGGAGGCGAGCGCAATGCGCTGTGCAACTTCATGTATGCCGGCATGCTCAACGACCCGGTGCGGTTCAAGATGATTGTCGAGCCGGGTGAGCAAGGCGAGGCAATCTTCCAACTGAATCGCGGCGTGGCCGACGGTTTGGAGCAACTGCGCCGCTATCCCTTGGATCGCTTCCGCCGATCTGGCCAGAGTGAATCGACCGGCGAGCCCCAATGGGTCGATGTGCAGCGACCCGATGATTTTCAATGGAAGGCCGATCCGACGCTGCGCTTCGTAGCCAGTGGCCCGGTGGGCAACGACAACGTGGCATCCATCGACTATCTGGCCGCCTACTGGTTGATGCGATTGCACGCGCTAGACCGCCAACCCGAGGCTGTGCGACAGCATGGGGCAGTGCTTCGTTAAGATTGGCAAGGTCGCATTGCCGTTTTCCCGTTCCTGCCAGGTTGCTACAATCCCCGCCTTCCGTGCTAGCAGAAATCGGGCGAGAACCGGGGTCTGGTCATGTGGTCGCGACGGTTAGTGCTGACGCTTCTTGCCACGACGACCGTGGCCGGTTGCGTCCATTGGCGAAAGCCGGCCCCTCTGCCCACCGGCAGCACTCTGCGAATCGGCCAACTGGTCATCAACAGCGATTTTCCCCTACCACCGGAACACCGGTTACTGTCTGACTTGACTCAACTCCGCGTCCGTATCTCGGACGAACTTGCCTTGCCGTCTGGCGGGGAACCCGTCGAGGTCTTCCTGTTTCAGACGCCGCGCGGCTACCAGACATTCTTGCGGGCTCATCATCCCGGCGTGCCGCAGCGCAGGGCGTTGTTTGTCGAAAGTGATACTCACTTACGGGTCTACGCAGCCTGGGGTGATCGAGTGGCGGAAGACCTGCGGCATGAAGTCTCGCACGGCTACTTGCATTCGCTGGTCACCGATCTGCCTCTCTGGATCGACGAAGGGCTTGCCGAGTCGTTTGAGGTGGGTGCCGACGAACGGGGCTTGAATCGTCCCCATGTGGACCGCCTTCTCGCGGCAAGCCAACAGGGGGCGTGGCAGCCCGACGTGACGCGGCTGGCAATGACCCGCTCGATCGATGACATGCAGCAGACCCAGTATGCCGAATCCTGGGCCTGGATCCACTGGCTGCTGAACTCCACTCCGCAGAATCGCTCGCTTTTGCAAGGCTATCTGGCGGCGTTGCGCCAGCGGCAAAATCCTGTCCCGCTCCATGAGATGATGCTGAAGCAGAATCCAGCCGCGGCCAACGATTTGATGGCACATTTGCAGCGGCTGCGGTAAGCTCTACACCGTGCCATTAGTATTCTTGCTCAGCACCGTTCCGGCGTCGATCTGAACGAAGCCCAGCCGGTGGAGCAGACGAATCGCCGCACGACAATGTCGATCAGACCCACGGCATTGACTCCCCAGGCCTGTCCTAGCGGTCCCATGCTCCAGAACCGGGCGGCGGCCCAAGGCTCGCCGTGGTCTTTGGGATCCATTTGCACGGCAATTTGCTCGAAGCTTCCCAAAGTACATGCCTCCCACCAACTGCGGGCCGGCGGATCTTCGACTAAATCGAGGTGCGTCGAGCGGCGAATCTGCACCTGGGTACGATCGGTCACAGGTCGAAAGCTGGCCAATTCGCGATGCAAGACGCTGATGTGATCGCTCTGCTTGTATCCATGCCGCAAATAGAAGTCTCGCATCGCGGTGTCGGAATCCAAAACTCCGGGCAGCCGGCTGCCGCCGTAGAGCCCGAGATAAAACGGACAGATGGCACCAGCGCCTCCCGCCATCACGTTTTCCGCGCCCGCATGGCTGAGATACTCCTCAGCGCGCTGCAACAAGGCGTCAGCAATTTCTTCATGGTGGGTATCGTCATCAACCATCAGGGTCGATACAACCCCTTGCCGCTTCGATAGAGTACGGAGATCGTCTGCTGGTCCGAAACCGGCATGGACAAATCCGATTGGGGAATCGTCATTCTCGGCAATGATCAATCCTTGCGGATCGAAATAGGGCTTGGCCAGCACCAATTCGTCGAACCTTGCCGCGGACATCGCCGGCGCACGACCCCGCAACGGCGGCTGACGTCGCCAGATGCGAGCCAGGTG
>JAIOPX010000101.1 GCA_021413705.1 Planctomycetota bacterium
AGCGATTGTCAGGTTATTTTGCACCCTGTCGTCGAAGAAAGCACCCCGCTGCGCAGGGTGTTGCCCAACGGTCAAACCGATGCCGAGGGCCGAGCACAATTGACCTCGTACATCGCTAACGATGGGGCGCCCGAGGGGGAATATGTGGTGACACTGGCTTGTAAACCGGTGGTCGGCGAGCAAGACGGTGAGCCAGTTCATGGCCCCGACAAGTTCGAGGGACGGTATGCCAGCATCAAGGGATCGCCGCTGCGAAGCACTGTCGCCAAGGAAAACCAGGAGCCGCTGCGAATAGACGCCAATTGATCGACATTTTTCCAAACTGGGAAAGCCATGCGAAGAATTCAATTGCAGATCTTGCCGTGGGTATTGTGTTCCATAGTTTTGGCTGGCGGCATTGATGTTGCCCATGCTCAAGTTGAGCTGGTCGCCTCTGCGGCGATAGCCGGTGACACTCCCGACTCGACGGCTGCCAAGGGGGAACTGCTGGGCGGCTTCTCCGGCATGGCGTATGCCGGCGAAGGGGACCGTTACCTTCTGATTTCCGATCGTGGCCCCGGTGATGGCGACTCCTCGTATCGCTGTCGATTACATTCGATGGAGATTCGGGTTCAAAAGCAGAGTAAGACATTGGCAACTCGACTGCTTTCCACTACGCTCATGCAGGATGATTCCGGTGAGTCATTCGTCGGCAGTCTGGCGGCATTGGGGAAATCGAGATCCGGCACGGCGTTGCGCCTGGATCCAGAAGCAATCTGCATCAGCAAGCGCGGAACTTATTTCATTTCCGATGAGTACGGGCCGTGCGTCCATGAGTTCGACCAACAAGGCCGCAGACTTCGTTCGTTGACGATTCCAGCCGAACTGCTGATGGCTGATGCGTCAGCCAGTTCCAAGGAGAAGCTTGTCACTTACGGACGTGGCGCTCTTCCCAATGCCGGATTAGAAGGATTAGCGATTTCGCCTGATCGCACCCGGCTGTTTGCATTGCTTCAAGCTCCCTTGGCGCAAGACGGCGGGCGCAGCGGGGTCCATGTGCGCCTTGTGGAGTTAGGTGTGGATGCACCCCGGACTCGTCAGTTTGTCTATGTCCTTGATGCTCCGAAGCTCGGATTGAGCGAATTGCTGGCTATCAACAGCCACCAGTTTCTGGTGATCGAACGCGATGGCAAGCCGGGCCCAGCCGCTCGGGTGAAGCGGATTTACAAGATCGACATCCGTGGCGCCAGCGATGTGTCGGCACAGGATTCCTTAGGCACGACGAGCCTGCCTCCGGGGATCATCCCGGTCCAGAAAACACTGCTCTTGGATTTATTGGACAGGCGCTATTCCATTGCGGGAGCAGATTGTCCGGCCAAAGTGGAAGGGCTCTGTTTCGGCCCGGACCTGCCCGACGGCCGCCGTTTGTTGCTGGTCGCTTCGGACAACGATTTCTTGCCGGAGCAGCCCAGCCGGGTATATGCCTTCGCGGTCAGTCAGGCCGAGTTTCGTTAGACTAGGCTCGGGGATATCCCACCATTTTCTGCGCCGCTTCGTCCCACAGTTTCAGCGAGGCACAGGCGAAGCTCTCGCGAAGCGTGATCCGTTTGACCTTTTGCAGGGACGGGTTTTCGTCAAAACAGGCTTGCAAACGGTAGTTGGGAATCTGGCTGTCGAGATGATGGATGTGGTGCAGCGCGATGTTGGCCGTGAACCATTGCAGCACCTTCGGCAGTTCGTAGTAGGAACTGCCTGCCAAGCCAGCGTCAAAATAGTCCCAGGTTTCGTTGGGCTGCCAATATGCCGCTTCAAAATGATGCTGCACGTAGAACAGCCACACGCCGGCCGAGGAGGCGATGATCGTGGGAGGAAGCTGAATCAACAACAGTTCCCAATAGCCGACGAGCC
Source organism: Planctomycetota bacterium (assembly GCA_021413705.1). Lineage (GTDB taxonomy): Bacteria > Planctomycetota > Planctomycetia > Pirellulales > UBA7805 > JAIOPX01. Next base: position 1,888 of record JAIOPX010000101.1, read on the forward strand.
AACCCAGCCCGCCCCAGAAGATGAGCAACGCGATGTTGGTGCAGTAGACGCTGATCCGCTCTTTCTTCCAGGTTGCCGGCTCATAGAACGCAAATCGCTGAAAGACCACAAAGTAGAGAAACGGGCCGATGCCGAACAGAATCCAGGGATTGCGCTGCAGGCGGTAGGAGAATTTCTGCCAACGCGAGAGTTTGAGATATTCGGCCACGGTCAGCATGTGGATGTCGCCGAAACCGCGGCGATCGAGATCGCCCGACGTGGCGTGATGCACGGCGTGTCCACGCCGCCAGCGCTGGTAGGGAGTAAGCGTGAGCACCGAGAGCGCGCGGCCGACGAAATCGTTGATCCGCCGCGAGGCAAAGAACGATCCATGTCCGCAGTCGTGCTGCAAAATAAACAGCCGCACCATGAAACCGGCCAAGGGAAGCGCCAGCAGCAGCGTCAGCCAGTAGGAGTATTGCAGACTGAACCACATGGCGGTCCAGATCCCGACGAGCGCGCCAACGGAAACGCTCAACTGCCACAGGCTCGACCAGAGGCTCGACTGGCGATAGTCGGAAAGGATTTTTCTAAAGTCGGCCGGCAAATCCGCACTGGCCGAGTGAGCGGTGTCACCCAGAGACTGGGGCTCCGCCATGGGTGGGGCGCTATGACTCAAACGAGTTTCCTCGGCGCCCTGATGTCAGCCGGTCGGGACCAGTGAAATGGCGGGCGTGATTGTTGGGGAAGTGGAGATGCAGGCGCTGGCGGATTGCCGCAGCCGCATGAGTAGCGAGATTATGGAGCTTGGGTTATGGGCTGGGCAAGAGCGATTGGGGGGATTCTGGCTCAATTTTCATTGTAGGGCTTGGATCGAGTTGCCGGGAGGGGCGTGTTGTCCCTCCGCCTGGCGAGATCTACGGACCGCTGCTGTGGGCTATAATCCCCAAACAGCACCATGAAACACTCAGCTCGCAAACTCGACGCGCCCCTACGCCGACGGAAGCACCGCTGGGTCTTATTGGGGCTGTTGGTGATCGTGCTGGTAGGCTTGGCTACCGCGGGATTCTTTGCGATCGACAATCAAATTGCCGCTCCCAAGAGCGCCCAGGCAAGCTATGTCGGCCGGGAAACTTGCTCTCAATGTCACTCCACTCAGGAGCAGCTTTGGACCGGCTCGCCGCACGATCGGGCGCTCGACTTGGCCACGCCCAAGACCGTGCTGGGCAATTTCGACAACCAGGAACTGATCTACCAGGGTGTGACGTCGAAAATGTTTCGCCGAGACGGCAAGTATTTTGTCCGCACCGATGGCCGGGATGGCAAGTTGGCGGATTTCGAAGTCAAGTACGTCATCGGCTACAACCCGTTGCAGCAATACATGGTCGAGTTTCCCGACGGCCGCGTGCAGGTGTTGCGCATTTCCTGGGATGTGCTGGGCAAGCGGTGGTTTAATCAGTATCCGCCCGATGTGAAGAACGAGCATATCAAACCGGACGACCCGCTGCACTGGACCGGTCCGGCGATGAATTGGAACCACATGTGCGCCGAGTGCCACTCGACCAAACTTCAGAAAAACTTCGATGTGGCGAAGAACGAATATCACACCACGTTTTCCGAAATCGATGTCAGTTGCGAGACTTGCCATGGACCTGGGAGTCTGCACGTAGATGCCGCCAAGCGTCCTTGGCCCAAGTGGGATAAGAACCACGGATATGGTTTACCGGCGCTCAAGGGAACAGACTCCAAAAACCAAGTCGAGGCCTGCGCCCAGTGTCATTCGCGCCGTAACGCGGTCCATCCCAACTGGCAGCCAGGCGTCGAACTGCTGAACCACTATGCGCCACAAACGATCGAAGAGCGGCTGTATCATGCCGACGGCCAGATACGCGACGAAGTTTATGAATACGGTTCGTTCGTACAAAGCAAAATGCACGCGAAGGGAATCCGTTGCTCGGACTGTCACGACCCGCACTCGACCAAGCTGCGGCTCAGCGGCAACGCGGTCTGCACATCGTGCCATCAACATCCGGCTGGAAAATACGACACTCCCGCGCACCACCATCACAAGCCGAACAGCAGCGGCGCAGCGTGTGCAAACTGCCACATGCCAACGACCCACTATATGGTCGTCGATCCCCGCCGCGATCACAGTTTCCGCGTGCCCAGGCCCGATTTGTCCGTGAAGTTGGGGACGCCGAATGCTTGCACGGGTTGTCATTTGGAGATGGAACATGCAGGCACGAAAACAGGCGAGCCGGGGGCGTCAGCCCCTGGAGTCGTTCAGGAGGCAAGCAAGAACCAGCCGGAATTCCCGCTGTATTATGCCGACTATCTCGAACTCGCTCGCTCGGGGGATAAACCGGCCGCATCGGATGTACAACGGCTCAATAAGTGGTCGCTCGAGTGGGTCGAAAAATGGTACGGCCAACGGAAGGACGCCCAGCCGCATTTCGCTTTCGCGCTAGATGCTGCCTGGCGGCAGAAGCCAGAAGCCGAACAAGCGCTGGTGGACTTGGTGAAACGAAAGACGGAGCCTACCATCGTTCGCGCCACGGCCATTTCGAGTTTGGGCCAATACCATGGCATGGCAGCAGTGGATGCTGTCGGGAAGGCGCTTTCCGATCCAGATCCGCTAGTGCGCGCCATGGCAGTGGGGGCAGCGGTAGCACAGCGCGGCGAGTCTCCGTCGAGAATCAAAGTTCTCGCACCGTTGTTGAACGATCCCGTGCGTTTGGTGCGAACCGAAGCAGCCCGGGCATTGGCTCCGTTCGGGAGGATGGCCCCAGGCGAAAATGGACTAAGCGCTGGCCAGTGGCAAGCCTGCGAACGGGCCTTGGACGAATACCGCCAGGGACAATTGGCCAACAACGATCAGGCAGCCGCCCAAACGAATCTTGGCGGACTGAGCGAAATGCTTGGAGATGACGAAGCGGCGGCCAAGTCCTATGAGAATGCAATTCGGTTGGATCCCCGCTTCTTCCCGGCCCAAACTCAGTTGGCCTTACTTTACACCCGCCAGGGCAAGAAGGATCGGACGGAGCAATTATTTCGCGGAATCATCAAGCAGGCGGAAAACATGACGGATCCCCAGCATCTGCTGGCGCCGGTATTGGGGGACGCTCACTACATGTTGGGGCTACTCCTGAAAGAACGCCCCGACAGAGTGGAAGAAGCCGAACGAGAATTGCTAGCCGCGGACAAAATCGAACCGCGCCTGGTTCGCAACGCCTATGCGCTGGCGACGTTTTACGCTCAGCATGGAAAGCTGGAACAGGCGGAGAGTTTTGCCGAGAAATACGCTGAATTGGCCCCTGGTTCACCCGACGCGGCAGAGTTGCTCAAGCAAGTGCGCGCAGCCCGAGCCGCGGGGCGCAAGGAATGATCAACCGGCATTAACCAGCGCGCGACTGTTGGTCAGGTGCTGGCCCGCAGAGTAGCGATCGGAGCCTATCGAATTCTTCGTGGCTGGTGAAGTGAATCGTGATTTTGCCGCGCCCTTTCGCGCTTTGTCGTACGTCAACTTTAGTGCCCAGGGCCAGGCGAAGCTGTTGGTTCAGGTCGGCCAGATTGTCGGTGCGGCGCGATCTCTTTGGCGCCGCGCCATCCTCCTCGCCGGTGAAGACGCCCAGCGGGCCATGCTCAGTGGCGCGGATGGTTTCTGAGACGAGTTGTTCGGTTGCCCGAACACTAAGCTGCTCCTGCTGAATCCGTTGGCAGAAGGCCAATTGATCTCGTTCTTCACCCAGTGGTAGCAATGCTCGCGCGTGGCCAGCGGTAATTTTCTGCTGGCGCAGCGCCTCGCGTACGCCTTCGGGCAGTTCCAGCAAGCGGATCAGGTTGGCCACGGTCGAGCGATCGATGGAGAGGCGGCCGGCCAGTTCTTCCTGCGTGCATTGGAACGAATCGAGGTAGCGATGGAATGAGGCCGCCTTTTCCAGAGGGCCAAGATCTTTACGCTGCAGATTTTCGACAATCGTCAGTTCCGCCACTTGGCGATCATCGGCCTCGCGCACCACCGCCGGAACATGAGTCCACCCTGCCCTGGTTGCGGCTCGCCAACGGCGCTCGCCGGCGATCAATTGAAAGCGATCGCCCAAGCGGCGCAGGACCACAGGCTGCATCAGCCCATGCTGTTGGAGGCTTTCCGTTAGTTCGACGAGTTCGTCTTCGCCAAACTCCGTCCGCGGTTGATAGGGATTGGTGTCGATGTCGTAGACGCTCACCTGGGTGGCGGCGCCATGATTCTCGACAGCGAACACTTCAGTATTTGGGGATTCAGCTAGCGTTGCCGGCGCTGCTAGCGGTGCGTTATCACCTTCGTAGGGAGGTGCTGCCTGGGCAGCGGGCGGTTGGGCTCCAAAGGGGAGGCCCAGCAGGGCTTCAAGTCCACGTCCAAGTCTGCGCTCCTTAGTCACGTTCCAGCACCTCCATGCAGAGTTCCACGTAAGCCCTCGCACCCCTCGTCCTTGGGGAGTGCGATATGACGGAGCGACCGAAGCTGGGAGCCTCGGCCACGGCCACGTCACGGGGGATCACCGAATCGAAAACTATCTCTCCAAAAAAATCTCGGACCTCCCGGTCCACCTCGTGAGTCAATTCTAGCGTGTGGTCGAACATCGTTAACACGATCCCGCCAAACGCCAGGCGGTTGTCTGGTCGGGCCATAACCCCGCGAATGATTTCAATCATTTGGGCCAACCCCTCCAGTGCAAAATATTCACACTGGATCGGCATCAATACTTCCGTCGAACTGGCCAGCGCCGTTTGCGTCAATTGACCCAGTGACGGGGGGCAGTCGATCAGCACGTAGTCATAGCTGCTTAGTCCGCTCGCCAGATGTCGGCTGAGCACCTCGGAACTGGTGCTATCAGCGCTAGCCATTGTTTCCACATCCTGAAAGCTCCGACTGCCGGGGAGCAGTTCCAGACCGGGAACGTCCGTGGGCACGATCGCTTCTCTCAGCGGCCGTTGCGAAACCAAAGGATGCGAATCGAGTGGCCGGCGGCCGATGCCGCTAGTAGCGTTGCATTGGGGGTCAAAATCGACCAGCAGCGTTTGCATTCCTCCCTTGGCCAGTCCGACCGCCAGATTGATAGCAGTGGTGGTTTTGCCCACGCCCCCTTTCTGGTTGGCAACGGAGAGGATTCGGCCCATGGAATGCCGCATTGGTAAGGGTACGCGCAGCGTACCAAGGTTTGTAATTTCGTAATCGTTGGTACGCCGCGCGCACCTTACTTAGATGGTCGGTGGGGGCGGATTGTAGGCATCAATAGCGTGTGGTGAGAATGTCAAGTTTTCCGAATAATCGGCATGTTTCACGGGAAACAAAGAATTCACCGCAATTGCCCGTTTCCCGTGAAACCCGCCGCTTCGCGCGGGGACTGTCCCAATTTTGCCCCAGCAAAATGGGACTGTCCCCATCGCATTGCGAGCGCGGAGAATGCAGAGACGTTTCCCGTGAAACGAAAGCGTGTGGAATTGCGGGACTTCGACTCGGGTTATTTGTGGCTTCGCCGAGTTGAAGCTCGGCTCCAGTCCCGGCCACCCAGTCTAACTAAATAAGGAGCCTATTCCAGCGGATTGATAACCAACCCGCTGAGTAGTTTCGGATAGAAGTACGTGCTCTTGGCGGGCATCCTCTCGCCGTGTTCGCTCACCCTGCGAATATCATCCACGGTGGCCGGCATTACCAAGGCGCCAAGTTGATAGCTCTCCCCTTCCACCCGGCCCCCTTCTCCGCCGGCCCGCCCTTCCAGGCCGCCGACGAAATCGTCGATCAGCCGGACGTAGCCTGGCTTGGGATGGCCTTTACTCTCCAGCAGGGTGTCCACCACCAAAGTATGCAGGATGCTCACACCCAGGCTGCGCCAGTCATCGCTCTGGTCGGGAGCGGCTTCGGCCATGCGGCTGCGGCCTGAGTCCGTGATCCGGGCGATCGTCCATCGCTGATCTGCAACTGTGTAGAGGCCAAGCGTCCCCTGCTCGTTTTCACTGGCGATCTGCTCCCAGATCGATTCCGCCAGATCGCTCCCTTCGCCCACAACTTTGGTCGTGAAGCAATCGCCGAGGCGGTCAGCCAGTCGCTTGTCGGTCATCTCCGGTACGCCGCGGAAGAGACGGTGCGTGGGCAGCACGATCAAGCCAGGGTCGCTCATGCTGATGAACATCATCAGCACGGCATTGGCCGGGTGACCTGGCGTGAGCTTTCCTTCCTTCGCCAGCTCGTCTCGATAGTTGCAGGCC
>JAIOPX010000180.1 GCA_021413705.1 Planctomycetota bacterium
ATAATAGAAGGGCGCGTTGCGGGAAGCAATCGCGGTCGGGCAGGTATTGATAACTGCCCGCATTTCGCCCTCGTAGCTCAGGGGATAGAGCAGCGCTTTCCTAAAGCGCAGGTCGCAAGTTCGAATCTTGCCGAGGGTACTAAGTCGCGTCGAAACATCTCGAAAAGGGAGAGCGGAAAGTGAATCCACGTCCATGTATCATCGGCCTGGATGATCCGCAGAATGCCGCGCTCAAATCGCGCATCGCGCAACCGCTGCTCATTCACGAAACCTTGCCCGGCATCGTCGTGCGCGACGGCGAACTGTTCGTCGAGGCGACGAGTGGCTTTGGGTTGCTGCCCGTTTCCAAAGTCGTGTTTCATGGCATCTTTGAAGATGACCACAACCTGATAGCCGGGTTGGCGCTCTGGGGCGGCCCTTGCCTGCCGAATGCACGCGGCATGATGGACTGTCGATTAAAACTCCCCTGCCTGGTCCGGGCACTTCAATTCAGTCAGTTCAGTGCTCCTCCACGCGGATTCGTGTCTGCCAAAACGGAATACGCAACTTCAATCGAACGTGTTGCCAAGTGGGGGAATTGGCATTGTGGGGAGAACAAGTCTCGCTTCAAACAAACGTGGCGCGGCGATGAGGCGGCCATTGTGGAGCGCTACCTAGAAGGAGATGCCATCCGGGTCGTAGTCATGGGAGAGCAGTACTGGCAAATTAAGTTAGAAGGGGAAGGATGGTTGAAATCCATACATCATCCTACTGCATGCATCATGGAAGCGGATTCTCGGCTGGTGGTCGATACGCAAGCGGTGGCCCGCGGATTCGGACTGGAGATCGCGGCCAACGATTACATCGTCACCGCCGACGGACAGCCACATCTGCTGGAAGTTAATCACATCCCTAACGTCACGCGATTTCCGGGAATTTGGGAAGCGTATGCTGACTACGTGGTGCGGTGGCTCGGCACGGCATAGGCATCCAATATCACGCTGCGCTGCTACTTGACCTTGTCAATCAACAAATACCGCTGCGGCGGCAGCTCGTCTGCGACACCATCCATCGGCATGGCCGTGACCTGGTTGTTGTTCAGATGATTGGTCGAGAGGTTGATTGGGCGGATGACGGCTTGCTTGGCGTCTTGCTTCACGATGAGCTGCGCTTGCAGCCGGGAGCGGTCGATGGGGTGCCAGGCGCGGTTCTCCCAGCGGAGCAGCGTTTCGCGGTTCCATTGCTGGGAAGGAAATCGGATCGCCAGGATCTCGGCCGTGGGCTGGGTCTTCTTCCAGGTGGCGATGGCAAGTTGCGTAAGCGCGGCTTTGTCCGATCCGGCGTAGCGGTCCGGCGGTAGTTCGTTCGTGGTGATGATGGCATCCTTCAGCGACGCCTCTCGGGCTTTGAGTTGCTGCTTCGCGGCACTGACCTTGGCTTTCATCGCGGTTGCGCCTGCGGGATCCAGGGCCGTCAGCAGAATTAGTTTTTCCTCCGCGAAGGCGACGATTTGCGGAATTCCGCCGCCAAAAAAGGCGGGCTTCTGCTCCGCGATGGCCTGTTCCGCCATTCGATTGGCCTTGGCCAGATCGGCGGCTATCTCGGCTGGGAGCGCCAGCTTTCGCTGCGCGGCGGCTGCGGAAAATGCGGCGTAGTTTTCCTGAAAGAACTGGCCCATCTTCTGCACCCGTTCGCCGGCGGGGGTCTGCTGCTGAACCAGCGGCGCATAGGCTTTGGCGAAGCGCAGGGCTTCGGCCTGGGCAGCGGGAGCCTGGCTCACCAGCGCGGCGGCTCGCTCGCAATTGCTGGTTAGCACCTGAGGATCGCGATACATGCCCGCCAGCTCCTGCACTCTCTTGATATCGGCCTCCAGCGCCGGATAGGAGCCTGGATCGACTAACGCAGAAAGTTTCTTATACAGCGGTGCGATGATCTTGTCGGAGGCATCCAGCGAGGCGGTAGCTTCAGTGAGTTGAGTGATGAGCGCGGCCACACCCTGGCCGTTTTTGGGAAGCTGTTCGAGTCGACCTTGGACGAGTCCGGCGCGCTGCCGTCCTTTGGCGATAGAATTGGCGGCCGATTGAACCAAGCGATGATCGATCGTGAGTTGATCCTGGATGGGGGTGATTTTTTTGACCACGTCGGCCGCTCCACCCGCCAGACCTTCGATCTCGGCCAAGTAAGACCGAGCATCTTTGGCCAGTTGCTCTTGTTTATAGTCGAGCCGGACTTCGGACGATGGGGCGGCTGCGGGAGGGTTGGCTGCTGGATTTGTCGAAGGGGCAGGTACGGGAGCGGTCGCAGGCGCTGCCCCCAGGCGGGCTTCGATCGCCGCGACCCCGGCGGTGACGGCATCTAAGCGCTGCTTGACCGCTGCCACTTGGGCGTCGTCGGCTGGCAAGGTCGCGAGCAGTTCGGTCACCTGGGCGAGCGGCCCCTTGGCCATGACGAGTCGGCTTTGCACTAGTCGGCTACGCGAACCCTGGATAGCCGCGGTTCCTGCTCCTGCCGCGCCTTGCGCAAGTTTAAGATTGGCCTCGATTTGCTTCAGGCCATTCTCGGCGGTGGCCAGCGTCTGCTTCTGCCCGCCATCGAGTGCGGCAAAGAGGGGCGTAACGCTGGTCAGAAAGAACAGGCTTGTGAAAACCAAAACGCATTGCGTTGCCCGGGACATGGAAGCACCTCACAGAATGAAGAGCGGCAAAGTGAGCGCATAAAAAATGAGCAGTGCGACAAATGAGGTGGGCGCTCCTGTTGCCAGGATTAAATTGCCTTAAGGCATTGTCCTGACGCCCCGGAACCTAACCTCGTCCCGGTACTTGGACCCGTCGTCACTGCTCAAGTGTCAGTTTAAGTTTTCCCGGGCTCGGTTGCAAGCATTTTTCGGCAAGAATTTACACGCCCCATTCGACACCCGACATGGCCGCCAGGGCCAGTTGCAGGGCCTGTGTGCCGGAGCGGGCATGCCCTTGGGCGGACACTTGCTCATAAAGCTGCTCCGCCAAGGCCAATCCCGGCAGATTCAAACCCAGGCGGCGCGATTCGGCCAGGGCAATCCGCAAATCCTTCAAGAAATGCTCGACGAAAAAACCGGGCTCAAAATTGCCGGCGATGATCCGGGGGGCGAGGTTCGATAGCGACCAACTTCCGGCCGCGCCGCGCGAGATCGATTCCAGCACGCGGTGCAGATCCAACCCTGCCCGCTGGGCATAGAGCAGTCCCTCGCAGACGCCGATCATGTTGCCGGCGATGAGCGTTTGATTGACCAGCTTGGTGTGCTGCCCGGCGCCGGGACCACCTTGATGGACGAAGGATTGTCCCATTGCTTTCCAGCACGGTTCCAGCGCGGAGGCGGTGGCGGTATCGCCACCGATCATGATCGAAAGCCGGGCTTCGCGAGCGCCGATATCGCCGCCGGAGACGGGCGCGTCGAGGCTGATGACGCCCTGGCTGGCGGCAGCGGCCGCGATCTCCACGGCCAGCGACGGTTCGCTGGTGGTCATATCGACGATCACCATGCCAGGGCGAGCGCCGGCCAGTGTGCCGTCCTGTCCCAGTACCACGGCGCGAACATCGGCGGGAAAGCCGACCATCGTGAACACGATGTCCGACGCTTCGGCCACAGCTCGCGGCGTGTCAGCCCAGTTTGCGCCGGCTGTCATCAGCGGCTGGGCTTTTTCGCGCGTGCGGCTGAAGACGGTTGCACTAAAACCGGCTTGCAACAAGTGTCCGCACATGGGTACGCCCATCACACCGGTGCCGATCCATCCGAGGCGGGTTTGGCCTGGAATCACAGGGATGGGTTGCATGGTAGAGTCCTTGGAGCGATCGTCATTGTTCTTGAGCAAACCATTTTACCGGGACTTCGCCTCGGTAAGAGGCTCGGCTCCAGTCCCGGCCAACCATAGTATCCATCACGCTCCGCGTGATGTTCTTCCTCACGCGGAGCGTGAGGGATACTTTCAGGCTTCAGTCCCGGCCACCCTACTCGCTGCGCGTTGACTGCAAGACGGACTCAAACATAAGGAACATCTCCTTTCGTGGCTGCCGAAAGTTCAACCAATACGTCGGCAATCGCGGCGGTGATGATCTCGAAGTATCGGGCTCCCTTGGCGGCGGTGGCTTGCTTCGGGTCGCCGCTGCCGGTGTCGGGGTGGACGTGCGACCACGAGCGCGGGGTCCACACGCCGGGCTGTTGAAGCGAGTTGAGTTTCCAAGGCACGCTCGAACCCAGGCCGGCTTGATTCATGACAACGAGCTCCGGCCGCAGATGAAGCATGAGACTGGTCTCCATTACATCGGCGTGGTCGCCCGGCTGCGTGAAGATGGACTTTCGGGCGTCTTCGCGCACTTGCCAGAAATTGACGACCACCACCAAGATTTCGCACTGGAGCATGACATCGCGCACCAGCGGCTTCAGATCGTTCCCGCCGTGGGCGTTAAGCACGACCAGGCGATCGATGCCCTGCCGCCGCAGGCTTTCGGCCACGTCACGCAGCAGAGCCAGCGCCGTGGCCGTCGAGAGATGAATCGTGGCCACCTGATCCTGCTGCTGGGCATTATTGCCAAACGGGATGGTGGGCAACACCAGCGGCTTCGCGCCGCGCTTAACTGCCAGCGCAGCGGCCCGCTCGGCCAGCGCTGTGGCTTCCAGCACATCGGTGCCGTAGGGGAGATGATAGTTGTGGGCTTCGGTGGCTCCCCACGGCAGCACGGCCACGTTGGGTCGCGAGTCGAGTAACTGCCGATAATTGGCCTCCATCAGCACATACGATCGGGGAGCCGGCTGCAAGGTCATGGGGTATCGCCCTATTCAAAAACTTCTACCAAGCGGGAGGGGAGCGGTGCTATGGATTCTCCAGTCGCGCCTGACCCGGCCGCTTGGAGCATCTCGACTCCGGCGGCGGCCAGCTCCTCAACGATTTCGCCGCAGCGGCGGGCCACATCGCTGACTTCAAAGCGATCGTCAGGTTTGACGTATAATTCCAGCCGCGGTTCCTCCGCCGGCTCCGTGGCGATGCTGTGACGGAGATACCAAGCAGATGTGCGGAGGGTCCATTGGTTTGCGGCAACGCCCGGCACTATGGTAAGCGCTCGGTCGCGGAGTGTCTGCGTGGGATTGGCGACTAAGGGGAGTAGGCTGGCGCTACCGATACGCGGGTCCACCTGACCGCCGGGACGTTGATCCAGGCACCCGAACCAATCGAGCAATGTCGCAAAGAGGTCAGCACTCTGCGCCAAGGCTGGGGTCCGCAGGGGCGAAAGTGATTGCGGTACGCGAATCAGCAGCGGCACATGGACCAGCTCTTCATAAAGCGCCTCGTCGCAAGGACCGACGCGGAGATGCTCTCCCAGGGGAAAACCACGCGCCCCCATGACGATCAAGAGCGTCTCCTGGCCGCGCAGACGTTCGTCAATGGCACTGAGCCATCCTTCGAGGCATTCGTCCAAGGCCGTGATTTGTCCGGACGCGGCCTGTGAAACCCCCAGTCGCTCATCTGGATCGTGATCGGCAGCCAACATGCGGTTGGGAGGCTCGACCAGCGTTGGCGGGTCGGGGTCTTCCTCATCAGCGTAGAAATTGCGCAGTTCCAGCGGCGCATCCCAAGGGCCAGCCAAACCCTGGCTGTGAAGCCAGACGAGTGATGGCGCAGTAGCTGATTCAATGACATCGGCCGCGGCGGCGAAGTATCGCCCCAGTTGCGTGAACTCGACCGATTCGGCCGTGGCCGGTTCATCGCTCCCGTCGATTCGCACCAATTCGTCAAATTGAGCCTTCAGCGGCAATTCCGCAACTTCCGGCTCGTCGGTCACCAGAAGCGATCGAATGCCACAGCCACGTAAGAGTGACGGCAGATCAGGCGAAGATTTGTCATCAACCCCGACGGGTCGCGCCGCATGAACGCCACGCCAAAAACTGCGATAGAGCAAATCGAGCCGCGGCGAATCGATCGTGGCAATCTCGAACAACAGCGATTCGGCCGCCAGGGCATCCAGCGCCGGAGTGCGAATCCACGCATTGCCATAGGCCCCGACCAGATGGGCCGGCAACCGATCGATCACCAAGACTATGGCTGTCGGCTGGAGGCTGGAGGCTGGAGGCATCGGTTAGGCTGTTGGTTGGCAGGCTTGAGGCTGTAGAAAGGACGTTCTCCTAACCTACAGTCTACAGCCTGAACTCGCTCCATTCGGTCATGATCGCCAAAGCATCGGCATCTTGCAGGGCTTCCATTGGCCGCTCGTGGTAGGAGAGCTTGTCACCGTAGATCGCCTGAACATTCTTCATACCCTCTGGATCGTGGACGGCCAGTTTCACTCCCGCCTTGAGCAAGCGGTCGATGAGCATCAGCGCCGGCGCTTCTCGGATGTCATCGGTTCGCGGTTTGAACGACAGCCCCCAGACGGCCAGCTTGGATCCACGCAGCTTGCCCCCAAAGTGTTGCTCGATCATCTCCGGCATGACTTGCTTTTGGCGTTCGTTGACGGCGTCCACGGCATCAAGAATCTGCGGCTGGATGCCACAGGCCGTGGCCATCGAGGCCAACGCACGCACGTCTTTGGGAAAGCAACTGCCGCCATAACCGACGCCGGGAAACAAAAACGCAAAACCGATGCGGCTGTCGTGGCCGATGCCGCGGCGAACGTCATCCACGTCGGCATGCATCTTGGCGCACAGGTTCGACACCTCGTTGATGAAGCTGATTTTAGTGGAGAGCAGCGCGTTGGCTACATACTTGGTCATCTCCGCGCTTTCCGGCCCCATAATCAAAAACGGCTTTTCGGTTCGCAGAAACGGCGCATAGAGTTGACGGAGCAAGTCGGCGTCGGCCGGTGCGCTGACGCCGACCACCACTCGGTCGGGCTTCATGAAATCGTCCAGCGCCGCTCCTTCCTTGAGGAACTCCGGATTGCTGGCCACGCGGCATTCGCGCCCCAAACGCTCCTTGAGCCGCTTGAAAATGCCGGCGCAGGTTCCCACGGGCACGGTGCTCTTGGTGACCACGAGCGCGTCGGAGGCCAAATGGGGCGCGATGGCGTCCACGACTTTCCAGAGCGCTGTCAGATCGGCCGAACCGTCCTGAGCGCTAGGCGTGCCGACCGCCAGATAGACGATTGCCGCCGGCACGACGGCGCCGGGCAGGTCGGTGGTGAACTTCAACCGCCCGGAGGCCGCATTGCGTTCCACCAACTCGGCCAACCCTGGCTCGTATATGGGCAATTCCCCACGATTGAGCATCTCAACCTTGGCTTTGTCGATATCGACGCACGTAACGTCATTCCCGCTATCGGCAAAGCAGGTGCCCGTAACGAGGCCGACGTATCCGGTTCCAATGACGGCGATTTTCATGTTCAATTCCAGGAGGGATTGAACCACAGAGGCACAGAGGGCACAGAGAAAACAAAGAGGGGTGGGAACACTAATAACCGCTGATAAACACTAATCAGATTAGCGGAGATTAGCGATTATGAGTGTTCCAAAATTCTTCTTCTTTTCTCTGTGAACTCTGTGCCTCTGTGGTTCAAATGTCGTCAGTATTGTCTATTGTGCCTTCGGTCTCGTCCAGTGCTTCGGGTAGGTCAGCGGCCGGCTCGATGGTCGGCGCAGCTGCCGCTTCTCCACCACCCGCATCCGGCGGCACGCGGACCACCGCGGCCAGGGTGTCTGCTTCGTCCAGCGACATGATCCGCACCCCTTGGGTGTTGCGGCCAATGACGCTGATTTCGCTGGCCCGGATCCGCTGAATCTTCCCGCGGGCGGAGATCATGATGACTTCGTCATTCTCCTCGACGCGGACGATGCCAATCACGGTGCCGTTGCGCTCCGTGGTCTTGATATCGCGCAAACCCTTGCCGCCGCGACGTTGCGTGCGGTAGCGATTGTTTGAACTGGTCTCGTCGCCTTCGGGTTCATCCGCCGTGGCTGCCTCCGGCGCGGCCGTTTCAACCACTTCTTCCACGCTTTCAGCCGCCCCATCGCCTCCATCAGATCCGCCGTCCGCAGGTTCCGGCCCGGCAGGCGCTTCGCCTGGCCCAAACGGAGTTCGTTTTCCGTAGCCGTTAAGTGTGGCTGTAAGCAACGTGTCGTCCGCATTGGCGACCACCATGCCGACCAATTCGTCCTCTGCCCCCAGCGACACGCCTTTCACGCCACTGGAATTGCGTCCCATGGTGCGGGCGTCGGTTTCCTTGAAGCGGATGGCCATCCCTTTGGCGGTGGCCAAGATCACTTCGTCGCCCGGTTCGGTAATGACCACGTCCACCAGTTCGTCCCCTTCGCGAAGCTTGATGGCGATGATGCCACCCTGACGCGGGCGGCCATAGGCTTCCAGGGCCGTTTTCTTCACTAAGCCACGACGCGTGGCCATCAGTAGCGAACAGCCAGGGCGATCGAAATTGCGCACCTCGCGGCAATCGGCGATCTTTTCTCCCTCGGAGAGATTAAGCAGGTTGACTACCGCTCGGCCGCGGCTTTCGCGGCTCAGTTGCGGCAGATCATAGACCTTTTGCCAATACACTCGGCCTTTGTTCGTAAAGAACAACAGATAGTCGTGCGTGCTGGCGGCGAACAGATGGGCGATGGGATCTTCTTCTTCGGTTCGGGCTCCTTTGAGCCCCTTGCCGCCGCGGCGCTGGGCGCGATAGACGCTGGCCGGCGTGCGCTTGATGTAACCCTGGTGGCTGATGGTGACCACCATCGGCTCCTCGACGATCAGATCTTCCAGATCGATGTTGCCGATCTCCTCGCCGCTGATTTCGGTTCGCCGCGCGTCGGCGTGCTTCCGCTTCAGTTCCGTCAACTCATCGCGAATCACCGCCCGGATGTTCTCTTCGTCGGAGAGGATCCGCAGATATTCCTTGATCTCGGTGAGCAGCTCGCTATATTCGCCGCCGAGCCGCTCCTGTTCCAGGTTGACCAATTGGCCGAGCGTCATCCGCAGGATTGCGTCCGCCTGAACCGGCGTGAGCGTGTAGCTTTCGGCCGCGCCTCGTTCTTGTTGGAAGACGGCAAAACCGTCGGCCCCCAGCGCCCGCTCCATCAGCGGGGCGGGACACTCGATCTTCATCAACTGCGTCTTCGCTTCCGCCTGTGTCTTAGACGCTCGGATCACGCGGATCACTTCGTCGATATTGGCATGGGCTAGCAGCAACCCTTCGACCGTATGCTTCCGCTGCCGAGCCTTGGCCAGCAAAAACTGCGTGCGGCGGCGAATGACCGTCGCCCGATGCCGCAAGAACTCTTCCAGCAGGCCCTTGAACGACAGCGTGCGCGGCTTGCCATCGACCAGTGCCAGGAAGATCAACGAGACCGTGTCTTGCAGCGGCGAGAACTGATAAAGCTGGTTGAGAACCACTTCGGGATCGGCGTCGCGCTTCAGCTCGATGATCAAACGCACCGGCTCTTTCAGGTCGCTTTCGTTTCGCATGCCGGAGATTTCTTTGATCCGGCCTTCGTTCACCAAGGCGGCAATCCGCTCTTCGATCCGGTCGCGAGCCTGCTGGAACGGGATTTCCTTGATAATGATTCGGGCTCGGCCGCTCTTGGTTGCCTCTTCGATCTCCGTCCGGGCGCGGAGCGTGATATTGGCACGCCCCGTGTGATAGCCGCGGCGGATGCCTGCCCGGCCACAGATGATGCCGCCGGTGGGAAAATCGGGGCCAGGGCACAGTTCCAGCAATTCGTCGATTGACACGTCCGGCTCGTCGAGCACTTTGCGCAGCGCGTCACACACCTCACCCAGGTTGTGAGGGGGAATCGAAGTGGCCATGCCGACGGCGATGCCGTTGGCCCCGTTGACCAACAGGTTGGGAAACATCGACGGCAACACCGATGGCTCGGTGCGCTGCTCATCGTAGGTGGGCAAATAATCCACCGTGTCGAGCTTCAGATCATCGAGCATCCAGTTGGCGAGAGCCGGGCTTCCGTATATCGCATGGCGGCCGGCGGCAGGCCGGCGATCGAGCCGAAGTTTCCTTGCTTGTCGATCAACACATGGCGCATGTTCCACTCCTGGGCCATGCGAACCAGCGTGGGATAGATGACGCTTTCGCCGTGCGGATGGTAGTTGCCGCTCGTGTCGCCGGAGATCTTGGCGCACTTGACCCGGGACGCGCCGGGCGTGAGATTCAGATCGTTCATCGCCACCAGGATGCGGCGCTGCGATGGTTTCAATCCGTCGCGCACGTCCGGCAACGCGCGGCTGACGATGACGCTCATGGCATACGTCAGGTAGCTATTCTTGAGCTCCTCCTCGATCGGCATCTGAATGAGGATTCCACCCGACGGCGTGCCGCCGTTGGGTGCGAGGGGAGCATCGGCAGGGGGCTCATCGGGAGGGCCCTGATCGCTGGAGTCGGTAGACAAAGATCAATCCTTTGCAGAAGTCGCGAAACTGCGGGCAAACCCGCGTTTTTTGAGACGGGC
>JAIOPX010000181.1 GCA_021413705.1 Planctomycetota bacterium
AGCCTTCCGCTCGCAAGGCACCTAAAAAAGTCGTGGTCTGCCAACGTCCGCACGGCGCTTTTTCTACGAGGCGTGTGCCAAGCTCTGAGCGGCCGTAGGTGCGGGTCATGTTGGTTTTAGCCCAAGTTTCGTCAATGAAAATGACTTTGGCCGGATCGATGAGTTCTTGCGAAGCTCGCCACGCTGCACGCTGCTCGACCACGTCGGGGCGGTCCTGTTCACTGGAAATCAACGTCTTTTTTTTCGAGACAGATCGAGCCCTCGACAAGCGGCGCAGATGGTCCCTAGGCAAACCTCTTCACCCCGTTCCTGTTTCAAATCTGCCTGCAGTTCGCGTAGATAAATGTCGGGGCGAGAAGCGATCTTCGCGATCAGCCAGTCTGCCCAGGTGTGCCATTTCGGCTGACGTGGAGCTGCCAGCTTGGGCGCGATCTGGCCGGTTTCGCGACGTTGTTGTTGAATGCGCCGCAACCACGATTCCGAAACATTGAAACGAAGCGCAATCAAACGTCTCTCTTCTGTAGTATCACACGCGGCGAGCACCTCGCCGCGAAACTCCAAGTCGTACGGTTCCATCAGATTCACCTCCTTGAGATGAACCTAAACTACCGTGCCCCCCTAGACCGCGCTAGACCCCTCGTGAAAGCGCTCTAGCACACTACCTGCCTCGCGCTCCTGGCCATTCAGCATTTTTGCTCGGATCTTGTTTACAGACGATTGTAGTTCGCTTGAGGGACACTCCTGAACTCGCGATAGCGGTTGAAGATATCGCTGTATCCTCAGCAAATACGAGTTGCAGTTGCTCCATGCTCGAAAGATAGCTAAGTGTAGCGGGTGTAATACGCGTCTGTCTCAGATCCAGAAATTTCAATTTGTGCAGCCGCAGCAAACGAGACACTGCCAAGTCACCGACGGTTGTTTCAGCCAGATTTAGCACTTCTAGATTTTTAAGCTCGTCGATCCCGAGCTCACCAATAGCATCGTCATCGATCTGAGAATTACTCTGAATATCCAGGTTTTTCAATGCCTTCAATTGCGCAAAGTGGAATCCCGCTTGAGTGGACAGTGGGCATCTTCTTAGGCTCAACTCAGTCAAGTTGCGTAAAGCTGTTAGAGCCAACAAGCCTGTTCCGGTAACCTTCGTCTGGTCAAGAATTAGCGTTTGAAGAGAGCGACACTTTGAAAGAGAGGCAATCGCTTTATCATTAATTCTGCTGCCGCGAATATCCAAGTGGGTGACCTTCGCAAGCTGCCCGAGGGAGGACACTCCGACATTGGTGCAGTCGGTATATGAGACTTCCAGTGATGTCAGCGTTGCCATGCGTCCAACGGCCTGAAACGCGCGGTCAGAAAGTGCATGTCCTGACGCCCTCAATTCTTGAATATGCGGAGGAACCTTAAGTAATTCAATTCCCTGATCAGTTACTAGCGTGGAACTGATATTCAGCTTGATTAAACGCGGATGATTTTTGAGCAGTCGCATCGTACCATCGCCAACTTCAGTTGCACTTAAATTTAGTGATTCCAGTTCTTTCAAATTAGTCAGAAACCGCATTCCTGAATCTGAAATCGGATTGTATTGAAGATCGAGTTCTCTTAAATTGCGCAGCCCCACAATATGCTGCAACTGCTCATCTTGTACATTTGATGTGGACGCTTTAAGAATGCGTAAATGGCTACATTTCGCAAGAAGCTGAATCGCCTGTCCGACTTCAGATTCATGTACCGAAGTTATGTCAGCAGCAACTGCTTGCTGTCGGTAGCAGTCGGGAAGAAAGAAAAATATACTTTCGGAAGCCTCGCTTTCCAGCCTCACATTCAAGGCTTCAAGCGACTTGTGAAGAGTATATTGTTCAATACACGTTGATCGCACATGCGATCCAATAGCCACTATCACGGAACATAAAGTCATGCCGAGCATGACGGACTTCAGGCTAAATTGAAAGCGAGGTCCCATAATTGCGATGCTGACGCTATTCAGTTTAGCAAGAGTCGACTCACTGATCGCAGCTATAATTGTCTTAGAGAATCTCGATGTCTATAAAACTTTGTGTAGTAGGTATCTAATCTTGTGCGAGGCCGATCAGGGATCGGGAATCACGTATCTTAACGCGTAGTGTGCGTTGATCATTGAGTCTTGTCTGAGTTTGTTGTCCATGCTAGATGCCCGTGCATTCAGGTCAGCCTTCAATTCGTTTGCAGGATCCTTCTTTCCTATGTATTTCGCCAATAGTCGATTCTCGTCCTCTTCGTACCCATCATCAAGAATGCCGTTGATCGATCGCTCTAATCGTTTCTTATATACCTCTCCAAAATCCAAGTGAAATCGCTGTCGGTAGTCTTCATTGTCGTGTCGTAGCCTAGCATAGTTCTGCAGTAACTTCTCCATCTCGTTTCTAAACTCTGAAATCTGTCCGAGCATGGTGACTCCATCCGTGTCCTTATTGTATTCTTTCGAAAGAGACAAAAATTCGCGATTAGCGAGGCTTAGCTCAGTTTTTACTCGGCTAAGAATGTCCTGGTAATGCTTCAGATGTACAATCTCGTGCTGTGCTGCTTTAAGTTGAGTATCAATTGGAATGTCGCTTTCATTGCCTTGCTTATCAATCATTCGTTTTGCAACTTGAACACTCATGACGCCCAAAAAGAGAGATCTGATCGCCAATTGATAGTGACGATCATCAGGAGCAGGTGCTTTTACGATGTCGAGTTGCACGACGGGAATTCCCGTTAATGTATTCCCTTGAAAAAGGGGTTTCTTATTGCCTTTTTTATCCCGAATGAATTCGACTCGCTCTCCGAGCAATCGAGTGCGTTCGACGCCATTGACGATTTCCTTTTGCTTTGCAAATGTTTTCAAATAAAGGTCGATTCCATCGGAATGTGCGGCCACTGCTTGCAGGCCAAATGCATCTGTGTGATTCAATGGTGAGTTGTATACGTATCGATATAGATTCGCATCCTCAGCTTGGAATCCGATTGGATCCTCGCTGATAAACCTTCCGACGATTGCGTCATAATATCTTCCTCGGTAGAAGTGCAGCCCTGTCTCTTCATCCCGTTCACGTCCAGTATAGCCGAAGGCGTGATCGATCGCCGGGGTTTCTTCCCGCGTAATATTCCCGAACGAGTCATACTCCAGGTAGCTCTCGATCGTTATGGCAGTCATACCCGCGTCGTAATCCGCGAGTTGCCGCACGCTGCCTAGATTGTCCGTGAGCGCCCATAGCACATCACCATCGCTCAGCAGACTGCTGACTCGCTCGTCCGCCAGGATCTGATCGATCTCCTGGCCGAAGATGTAGCGATGAGCCAGGTCGGCCGCGTCGTCGGCATCGGCCGTTCCCTCGAATTGCAGCGCGATGTGGTCTCCGTCATAGACGTAGCGATTAGTTTCATCGGTGTCCAAGTCTCCGTCCGTATCGATCGCTTTGCCGATCCGCCGGTTCAACATGTCATACGTGTACTCGACGATCTGCGTCGGATCGGTCTCCAGATCGGCGTCAGAGGTGCTAACGTAATCCGTCACCTTCACTAGTCGGTTCTTCACGTCCCAGTTATAGACGACCACGGCATCGCTGCCGATATGCGTCCTGCGGGTCCGGTTCCCTTCCGCGTCGTACTCGTAGTTGTAAGTGCCGTCACTCTCAAGCCGGTTGTGATCGCCGGTCGTGTAAGTGGCGTTGCTATAAACATCGCTATCGATCCCGGTGGCCCGGTTGCCGTTCTCGTCGTAGGTGTAATCTTCGTCGGTCTGATAATCGTGGTCGGCCCCGATCAACTGACCGCGATCGTCGTAAGAGTAATCGCTGGTCTGCGTTCCGGTGGACGTCCCGATCGAATCGACCACGGCCGAGAAGACGAATTGGCTGATGCGGTTGGCTTCGTCGAACTGCCAGCTGTAGTCAGCCAACGTCGTCATGCCCTTGGCATGCACGATGCCATTCAGCCGGGCTGAGCCGTCATAGCTGTAGCTGGTGGTAGCCACCAAGTGCGTGTTGCCGCTGCTGGCATAGCGCCTCACCTGATCGAGCTGGTCCGCCACGTCGTAGTCGAACTCGACCCGCTTATAGGCGACGGCGTTGACAGCTTGGTCGTCCTGCAGAATCTGCGTAAGCTGGCCCCGGCCGTTGTAGGAGTAGGTGTTAATAAAATCATCGTCGCCGTCGATTTCAGCCCGCAACTCGATCCGGCGGTTCTGGTCGTCGTACTCGGCATGGAGCACCACTTCCGTCACACCCGGCGTGCCGGCATTGCTAATCGTCTTGACACGGTCCAGGTCGTCGTAGGTGTAGCTGTAGGCCGAGAAGTTGTCTTCCATGTCGGTCAACCGGCCCTGAATATCGTAGATCGAGTAGACCGTGTTGGTCGGCGTGCCGGTCTCATCCAGCCACGTATCGGCCACTTGGCGGTCCAGGTTATCGTACTGATAGGCCATCGTCCGCCCTTGGCGGTCGGTCTTGGCGAGCATGTTGCCCGTCAGATCATACTCCCACGAACGCGTCAGCACATTGCTATCGACGGTCACCGATTCGAGCACTTGCCGATCGAACTCGTCGTATTTGTAGCTCGTGACATTGCTGACCGGATCGGTAATGCTCAGTAGATTCCCGTTGAGGTCATAGTCATATACCGTGTCATCGCCGTTGGCGTCGATGACCTTTGTGCGACGGAAGAGATTGTCGTATTCAAAGCTGGTCACCAGATCGTCCGGATCTCCCAGGCTGCGGCCGGGGTCCGAATCCTCGTCCCCCATCACCTGCGTTTGCGAAAGAACATTGCCATAGTGGTCGTAAGAGGTCAGTTGAATGGGCGATTGACCTACGCCAACGCCGTCTGGATCGGGAGAGGTGACTTTGATGGTCCGCCCTAAATCGTCGTACTCGTAACTGGTCACGCGGCCGAGGGAATCCACCTGGGTCAGCACCTGTCCAGAAGCGTCATAGGTCGTGTGGCTGACCGGCCCCCGTTCGACAACACGAATCGCGTCGGCCGTAACCCGGCCGGTGGCATCGTCGGAGAGAACGACTTCCAGGGTTCCGTCGGTGAGTGTGAAGATACCCAGACTCTGCCAGAAGATCCCCGGCGTTACGTCTTCTTCTCCCGCCGCTTCGGCCGTCAGGTCAATGGTGAACTCACCTTCGCTGGCTACGCCGTCCAGCACCTCGAAGATCGCGTCCGTGGCGTTGGAAGCGTCGGCCTGCCAGGTGAGGAAGACTTCATAGGACTTGCCCGGGTCGAACCCGGTAACCGTCCAGGTGGCCGTGTTGCTACCCGCTCCGGCCGCGATCCAAGTGTAGTCGTCGCCATACCAATCGTCGGCGCCCGTCGTCTCCTGCGTCCACGTTCCCGTGGTTTCGAAGTCTGGATCCATGTCGCTGTCGTCATCGACAATGGCCTCGAAAGGCGTATCGAGCGGATCGTTCAGTGGCGCGGCCACGGACGTCTGACGGTACTGGGCGTCATAGTAGTAATGGGTCGTGTTTCCTGCCGGGTCGGTTTCAAAGAGCATATTGCCCACAAGGTCGTAGCCATAACGCCAATCACCGACCACACCCGGCAGATCGACTTCGATCAATCGGTCCAAATCATCTCGCTCGTAGGTCGTCACCCGCTCCAAGGCGTCTTCGGTCGAGACGACGTTGCCGACTTCGTCATAGTGCCGCTTGGTGACCGGCGCGGCGTGAGGCTCCGACAACGTCAGCGGATGGACTCCGGGCGCAGGAGCCGTCGTCCGCACGGATCGATAGAGTTCGTCGTAGACGTTGGTTGTGGTTTGTCCTTCGGCGTCGGTCGAGGTCAACGTGTTGCCGACCTTGTCATACGTTGTGGTAATTGTCGGATCGACATCGACCAATGCTACGGCATCAGCCAACACACGTCCGGAGGTCACGTCGTCGGAGAGTTCAATGACCAGATCGCTGGCATCTTCGATCGTGATCGACGTGAGATAATGCCAGACCTGCCCGTGGCTGGTGTAGTCGTCGGGCGCCACTTGCTGATCGACCGTATAAGGGTCCGAATCGCCGCTGTGCGTCACCGTGTATGGCGAATCGGTAGCGGCGTTGATCGCGTCAGCGGCGTAAGTAACGTAGATCTTGTAGGTCCGTCCGATCACCAGGCCCGAGTAAGTCAGATCTGGCGCCCCGCCGCATCATAGTGGTATTCACCTGTCTGGAAGAGAACATTGTCAATTTCCGGGTCCGTTTCTTTACGGGCGATCAGCCGATTAAGATCGTCGTATTCGTTCTCGGTTACCTTGGAGTACGTCAGGTCCACGAACTCTTCGATGCTGGTCACGTTGCCGACCGCGTCATAGTGCGTGAAGCGGACCGGCGAATCGCCGTCGATCACGGGCGGGATTTCTGAAATCTGCCGCCCCTGCTCGTCGTACTCGTATTCCGTCTTCGGATGGACCGAGTCTTGCTGGCTGACAAGTTGACTGGCGATGTCGTATTCCAGCGTGGTCGTCGTCGGGCTCCCTCCAACCTGGGGCGCAGTCACCAGCGTCTGTCGGTTGAGCGCATCGTACTGATAGCTGGTGACATTCTTGTTGGCGTCCTTGCGGGACGTGACGTTGCCGACCGCGTCATAGTGCGTCTCGGTGATCGGCGTTCCCGTGGCGACGGTCGGCTGAGTGACTTTGATCTGCCGGCCCAGTTTGTCGTAGAGGATTGTCGTCGTTCGGTCCAACGGATCATTGATCGCCGTCATCTCCCCCGCTTCGTTGTACGTATAGTCGGTGACCGGCGCCGCATGGTCATCCGTGGCTTCCTGCGTCATCTGGATCTTGCGGTTCAGTCCGTCGTAAACGTACTCGGTCGTGTTCTCTTCGGCGTCGGTCACTGATTCCAGATTGCCCGAGTCGTCATAGACATATTCGGTTTCAATCGGCCCGTCCCCCGGATCGGGCTGCGTCAGCTTCGTGCGGCGGTTCAGCCCGTCGTACTCGTAGCTGGTGTTCCGACTCAGCGGCGCGTGGATATCGGTCAGATTGCCGTTCTCGTCGTATGCATAGGTGGTGCTGGTGGCAGCATGATCTCCGGTGCCGGGCGAGGGCAACTGGTCGCTCACCTTGCGGTGCATCTCGTCATAGGCGAACGCTGTGACCCGGCCCAAGCCGTCCTCCACGGTCTTCACGTTTCCGGCCGAGTCATACGTCGTCGTGGTGATGCTTTCAGCGTGGTCGCTGGTGGCGGGGCGCTCTTCTTCGATCCGCTCGTTGCGGTCGTTGTAGACGTAGTTGACCGTCCGTTCCAGCGGATCGGTCACCGATTCCAGGTTCCCCGCGTAGTCGTAGACATACTCCGTCTCCGGCCGCCCATGGGCTCCCGCCGACGGCTGCTTGCTGAGCGTCATGCGGGCCATCAGGTCAAACGCGAAATCGGTGACGTTGGTCCGGGCGTCGGTCACCTGCTTGCGGTTCCCCTCCGGATCGTACTGGTAGGCGGTTACCGGCGCTGCGTGATCGTCCGTGTACGGTTGAGTAACCGTCGTCAGCCGATTCAGCTTGTCATAAGCGTACGTCGTCGTGCGATTGCCGCTGGCCATGACTTGCGTGGCGGTGGCCGAGTTGCGGTAGGCGTCGTAAGTAAAGGTCTGCGTGGAAGCCTCGGCTTCGCCATAGGCGCGAGTAACCGACGCCACCAGTCCCGACTCTCCTGAGGTGGTGCTGTAAGTCGTGTGCGTCTCGAACCCGCGCGGGTCGGTCATGATATCGACCAGCCCCCCAGGCGTGTCCGACGAAACGGTCGTGTAGTGGAAGTACGTAGTGATCCAGCCGGACATACCCCCCGCTTCGTACCCGGCCGCCCCGCTCTCGACTTGCTGGCCGATCTCCGTGGCGTTTCCATCTCCGTCCAGGATGCTGACCGTCTTGTACCCGCGGCGGTCGGTGTGGAGCGTCACCTGGCTGAAGTCTTCGTCGTACTCCCACGACTCGCTCGTGGCGTCGGCATAGGTGGCCGACAACATGTTGCCACGATCATCATAGGTGTACGTGGTCACCAGCGCCCCCAGGTTGGCCGTGCCCCCGGCGCCGGCGGGCTCGGTCAGCTTGGTCACCAGGCCGTTTTGATCGCGCTCGTAAATCCACTGCTTGCTCAGCGGGTCGGTCATCGACGTCATCAGCCCGAACTGATCCACCGCGTACAACCAGTCTTTGCCCAATTCGTTCTCGTAGTCCGCCTTGATATCGCTCGGCAGCACGGGTGCGGCCGGGGTGCCGGATGTGCCGCTGCGCAAGCCCGATACCTGCGCGGCCGTCAGATCCCACGAGGTGCCGTCCGCATTGCTGGCCGTGGTGAACCGCCCCGCCGTGCCGTAGAAGATCGTCGTCAGCGGACGTTCCAAGCCGCTGTCCGTCTCGATGCCGGGCGTCTTGATCGTCTCCAGCAGGTTTTGGAACTTGTCACCGTCGTAACTGGAGCCGACGTAGTAGGTAAACTCGGTTTCCGGAGAGGTGAGCGGGTTGCCCATGCCCGGGCCGTCCGGGTCGACCTCGGCAATCAGATTGACATAACCCGTGGTGTCGCCGGTCGTGCCGATCTGGAAGTCCGTCTCCCGCCCGGCGAAGTCGGTCACGGTGTCGAGATAGCCGCCGGCGTAGGCGTAAGTGGTCGTCAAGCCAAAGACGTCTTCGATCGTCAGCAGCTCGTCCGTCGCCCCGTTGCTGTTGCCGTCCCCCGAGTCGTACGTGTAGTCGATCACGTTATCGTTGCGATCCGTGCGCTTGTCGAGCCGGCCGTCCGCCAAGAACTCGTCCGTCGTTCCGTCCGGGTGCGTCAGCGTAAAATCGCCGCCGATGTTCTTCACCAGCGTACTGAAGCTGCCGGCCGGCGTGGTGTAGCCTCCGGCCCCGTCTTCGGCGAACCAGGCGGCCGTCCCGTCGCCGCGGATCAGAGAGACTCCGTCGCCGCCCCCGTCGTAGGAGCTGTAATATCCCCCCTCACCCGTGACGATCCGGTCCAGCCCATCCACCCACCAGCCGACGCCGAACTCGCTGGCATCGCGGTTGATGATCTCCGTGGCGGCGATAATCTCGTGCGTTCGTCCCAGCCCGCCATGTTCCGTCACGTCAAGCTTGACTTCATAGTGCCCGCTGGGCAGCCTTGCAGCACCAGCCGGATCGTCTGGCCCGGGCTTAAGCCGGCCGTGTCATAGAACACCGAGCCCGCATTGGCGATCCCGCCGATCGACAACGCGACTTCCAACTGCGTCGGCACCGTCGAGCCTAGCGTGTAGGCAATCGACACGATCGGATGGGCGTTGAACGTCTGCCGGTAGACCGGCATGATCCCGTCGGCCCCCGAAGCGTCCGGCCCCCGGTCGAGGTGGAAGATGACTCCGCCCGTGTTCATGTCCACCGTGATCGGCCGGGTGTAGCGTTGCAACGGGTTGACCTGCGAATTGCCCTGGCTGTCGCTATCGTGCGAACTGGACGTGGGGATCGAAGGGGAGCCAAGCCGCTTGAGCACCACGTCGTTGCCGTCACCTCCCTTGTAGGAGATTTGCACCAACTGCCCGTCGGCCGCGAAGACGGTCCCTTCGGCCAGGCCAGAAAACGTTCCCGTCACGGCGTCGGCGCTGTCGTTATTGACGATGATAAACGTGTCGTCCGCCACAGCGGTAAAGCCCAGCGACACGACCAGGACCGTGGCCGAGCCCAGGTCCACGCTGCCCGTCACGTCGAGCTGGTCGTAACCGGAGCCGACCGTCGTGCCGTTGAGCTGCACGTCGTATTTTGAGGTGGAGGCGAACGTGGCGTTGCCCGTTTCCAGGATGCCCGTGGTGGTCGTGGTGCCCGGGGCGATCCGGCCCCCGGCGGCCACCGTGACCGTGCCCCCCACGCTCCCGGCCGCGGCCCCCAGCCCGCCGCTGAGAGTCCCCGTGTTGTTGACGCTCACCGCGCTGGCCGCCACGGTCGAGCCGTTGATCGCCAGCGTGCCGGCGTTGATCGTGGTGGGGCCGGTGTAGGTGTTCGCGCCGTCGAGCCGCTGGGAGCCCGTGCCGATCTTGGTGAGGGACAGCGGGCCGCTGGTCACCTCGGTGATCGTGCCCGAAAACGTGCTCGTCTGGTTGTTGTCTCCCAGCGTCAGCGTCACCGCGCTGGCTACGCCGTTGGTCACCGTCCCCGCGCCGCTCAGTCCGTTGATCGTCTCGCTGTGGCCATTGAGGTCGAGCGTCTCCGTGGCGCCGACGATCACATTCCCCCGGGTGGCCCCATGGGGAATCACCTCAGCGGCCCCCAGCTTCAGCGTGCCGCCGTTGACGGTCGTGTCCCCTTGGAAGTCGTTGTTCGTGTTGCCGATCGTCAGCGTCCCGGTGCCGATCTTCGTCAGCGCCAGCGGGCGGCCGTTGGTGTTGGTGATCTTGCCGGCAAAGCTGCTGGTCGCGTCCTGGGCACCCACGCTCAGCGTCCAGGTGCCAACAGCCGAGTTGGTGACGATGCCCGTGGTGACGCTGCCGGTGGAGTCCAGACCCCGGATCGTTTCGTTATGGCCGTTGAGATCGAGGAAGCCCGTGTTGACCAGCACGTCTTTGGCGTTGGCGCCGTCGGGGATCACATTGCTGGCGCCGAGCTGGATGCCCGAGGTCGTCGACCCGCTGTTGATGATCGTTTTTCCCTCGTAATCATTGGCCGTGCTGCTGAGAATCAGGTTCTCCAGGCCCTGCTTGTTGAGGCCGCCCGTGCCGGTCACCTTGCCGGAGAGGGTCAGATCCCCCCCCTGGGTGTTGACCGGAATCGTGCTGCTGGAGGAGACATCGAGCGTCAGTTGGCCCGAAACCGAGGAGACGGCGAATGTCGATAATGCGCCTTGAACTACAATGACCTCCGCAATCCCGGTGGCGCCGAAACTGAGCGTGCCGGCGGCGCCGATGGCCGTGTCGCTGGCGGTGGTTCCCAGCGCGTTGGCATGGCCGGCTCCCAGCGTGCCGGCGCTGACCGTGGTCGCGCCAGCATAGGTGTTCGAGCCGTCCAGCCGGAGCGTGCCGGTTCCGGTCTTCGTCAGTGCCAGGGTGCCGGATGTGTCGTCGATCGTTCCGGTGAACTGGGTTGTCTGATTGTTGTCTCCCACGGTCAGCGTCACGGTTCCGGCGGCCAGCGAGTCTACCGTGCCCGCGCCTGAGAGCCCGCCGATCGCTTCGCTCAAGCCGTTGAGATCGAACAGGCCGCTAGCGCCGACGATCACATTCCCCTTGCCGCTGCCGTTGGGAATCACATTGCTGGCCCCCAGCTTCAGCGTGCCGCCGTTGACGGTGGTGTCCCCTTGGTAGTCGTTGGCCGTGTTGTAGAGAGTCAGTGCGCCGGTGCCGGTTTTCTTAAGCGCCAGCGGCTTGTTGCTGCTGTTGGTCAGCTTGCCACGGAACGTGCTTGAACTATTGTCGGCCCCCACCGTCAGTGTCCAGGTGCCGGTGGCCGAATTGGTGACGATGCCGGTCGTCAC
>JAIOPX010000182.1 GCA_021413705.1 Planctomycetota bacterium
CGGATTCAGAACTTCTCGCAGCGTCGTGCTGCACCGGTTTGGAACGAAGCGGGACTACGATGACTGGAAGAGCGACCTGTTCGCCAATTCGGTGCAGAATGGCCGTGCCGTTCCCCCTACGGGGATCGAGTCGCTCGATTCGGATGTAGAGGGCATTTTCCCGCCGGCCCAGTTGTCCACCCAAACCAGAAGCGTCGCCCGCAATCGGGTCAAGCAGAAGACTCTGTCGCCGGCAGATCGCGACCGCCAAGCGGCGCTGAATACCGGCGTTACGCGATTCAATCAGTCGACTCAGGTCGGAAATTTCGGAATTGTGACGTCGCGTCGGAACACTACCGCTTTGTTTGGGGTGGGCTTGATCGATTCAATCCCCGATCAAGCGATTGAAGCGGCTGCCGCAGCCAAGCACAATGATTTCCCCGGCGTCCACGGTCGCGTAGTACGTCTGGCGGATGGCAAGATTGGCCGCTTCGGTTGGAAATCGCAGAAGGCAACCTTGCGGGAATTCGCCATGACGGCTTGTGCGGTCGAGCTCGGTTTGAATGTCCCCGAGCAGCAACAGGCGGGACTGGCCTACGATCCGGACTACAAGGCGCCGGGACTGGACATGGACCTCAAGGAATGCGATGCCCTGGTGACGTTCCTGAGAAAGCTCCCGACCCCCGCGGAGCTCAAGCCGGCGACCGCTACGGAAACAAAGTACATTCACGGTGGACGAGACCTGTTTGCGAAAGTCGGCTGTGCAGCGTGTCATACGCCGGAACTCGGCAAGGTCGCGGGGATCTACAGCGACCTGCTCGTGCATGACATGGGTCCGGAACTCGGTGATACCGGTTCGTATGGGGTGTTCGTTCCGAGCAACTCGACGGACGACATTTCGGAGACCCTCGCCGAATTGACTGCCGAAGCGAATACCGGAGAAATTGTTCCGCCGGGTAAGAATCCACCGCAGGCCAAGCCGGCGAAGAAGGTCGTCGGTGCGACGCGTCAGGAATGGCGCACGGCGCCGCTTTGGGGCGTGCGTGATTCCGCTCCGTATCTGCACGACGGACGCGCGGATACGCTCGACCAGGCGATCGCGATGCACGGCGGCGAGGCCGACCCGTCTGTGAAACGCTTCTTCGCACTGACGCGTGAAGAGCGGATGCAGACGATTGCGTTCCTCAAGTCGCTGGTCGCACCGGAGCAGGTTGCGGCACGCTGAATCCTCGATAGGATTGGCTTTGGTGTCGCTGTCAGGCGAGGGCGAGGGCGTGTTTTGGGTGTCTGCTCCAATCAGGATCTTCGTAGGGCAAAGTCCCGCAGGCCACCGGGGCTGGCCCATTGGTATCTACACATCTTTTTGAATTTGATACCTTTCTTGGGCTGTATGGACATCCAGCTCAAGGACGAGCGGCTCGAGAAGCGGTGGCTGATCTTGGTACGCTCACAGATGAAAGTAGCCTCACCGTTGGCGGCCGGAGTTGGCAGTTTGCCGAGTTCGACGCAGGCCTTTGCTGCCACGCAGGCCGCCTGGCGGTTTTATAACAATGACCGGATCTCGCTGGCGGAGCTCGTCGAACCGCTGCGGAACTATGTGCGGGAACAGCTTGCTGCATCGCCGACTCCCTTCGTGCTGGTCGCTCACGACTGGTGCAAGCTCCGCTTTCCGGGGCACGAGTCGCGGCGGGACATGGCCGAACTGTCGCACGAAACCGATATCGGTTACGAGCTGACGACGTCGCTGGCCATCAGTGGCGAGAATGGGATGCCCCTGGGGCCGTGCGAAATGCACCTGAAGGCCAAGCACGGAATGCTCAGCACCCGCGAGCGGGCTCCCAAAGCGGTGGGCCATCTGGAGCAGATTCTGCCCACGATGGAAGCCAGCGACCGGTGGAAGCTGGGCAAGCCGATTGTGCATATGATCGATCAGGAAGCCGACTCGATCGGGCATTGGCGGGCTTGGGATGCCGCCGGACACAAAATCCTGATCCGCGGCGATGACCGCCGCGTGTTGTGGGGTGATCGTCGCACCAAATTGTCCGAGATCCGCAAGGAACTGCAGGCTCAAGGACAGTATCGAGATGCCGGACCGGCTCAGTATCATGGTCGCAAAGCGCGACTGCGGGTCGTGGAAACGACGGTCATTCTGGATCTTCCGGCCCGGAAGTTGACCAAAACGAAACGGGGGAAAACGAAACAGGTTTCGATTCCCGGTCCGCCCCTGGAGATGCGACTGATTCTGACGCGTGTCGAAGACGAGCACGGAAAACTGCTGGCCGAGTGGTCTCTGCTGACGAATGTTCCTGCCGAATGGGCCGATGCGGCGCACATCGCGCGCTGCTACTACTGGCGCTGGAAGATCGAAACGTATTTCAAGCTGGTCAAAAGCCATGGTTTTCAAATCGAAGACTGGCTGCAGGAAACGGCCGAGGCCATCGCGCGACGGTTGCTGGTGGTCTCCATGGCGTGTGTGACTGTCTGGCAACTTCTCGCGGATACTTCGGCGTCCGCACAGCAGTTCAAAACCATCCTCATCAGGATGAGCGGTCGCCAAATGAAGCGAACGACACCGTTTACAGCACCCGCCCTCTTGGCCGGCCTGTGGACGTTCCTCTCGATGTTCGACACCCTCGAAGAATATGACGTCAACGCCCTCAAAGCGCTCGTCTCCAAAGTCAAATTGCCAATCCCGCTGATAAACAGCGGATAATTGTGTAGATACGAATGG
>JAIOPX010000183.1 GCA_021413705.1 Planctomycetota bacterium
TCGTGAATGCCGGCCCGATCGGCAAGGAGGCCTCGAATGTGGCCCGGTCCGAACGCCAATTCAAGCACGAAGGCGTCGCCGCCCACCCGGGTGACAAGGGCATGAAAGCCATTGCCGACGCGATCGTGCAAGCCATTTTAAAAGGAAAGGCCACAACATCTTTGCCCTAGTGAGGCCCCACGCGGTTAGCCTAAGTTGAGTCATCATCACTCTGCTTAGGCGTTTTTCTACTGAAAGCCCCTCACCCCCTCAAAATCAAATTTCCTCATTTGACGAGTGGCAACTATCTGGGGCTCGACAGGTCTTCCAAGGAGAACCGAAATGCAGCGAACAGGCAAAACGACAGGAACCAAACGAATACTGGCCGCCGTGGCCATAGCCACCTTCTGGCTGGCGGGCGCAGCCCACGGGGCCGCAGGAGTGGAAAAGGCGGCGGAGCCGCCAGGAATTGAGGAGATGAAGATGAAAAACCAATGGGTGCAGGAACACCTGACGGATGCCAAGGCTAAGCCGCCGTTTTCGTTCGTTTATGGCGGAAAGGGCTCGGAAGCGATGCTGGCGGAATGGCCCAGAAAGATCAAAAGTAAGCCGCTCGACAACCAGCGCACGGAGCACGTGCTGACGTGGACGGATCCGAAGACCGGGCTGGGGGTGCGCTGTGTTGCCATCGTCTACCAGGACTACCCGGCGGTCGAGTGGACTGTCCATTTCACGAACACGGGCGACAAGGATAGCCCGGTTCTGGAGCAGGTGATGGGGTTGGATGCAGCCGTCGCACCGGAGGCCGTCGGTCAGGTGGTGCTGCATCGGCTGAAGGGAGCGCCTTCCGGGGTTGACGACTGGATGCCTTTCGATCAGCCGTTGGCAGCGGGGAAGCGTATCGATTTCGCGGCGACGGCTGGGCGGTCGTCCAACGTGTCGCCCTGGTTCAATGTGGATTGGGGCAACGGCGGGACCATCACGGCGATCGGCTGGTCGGGGCAGTGGTGTGCGTCGGTGGAGTTCAAGGATGGTCAGATCCGCACGCGCGCCGGCATGCAGAACCTGCGTACCGTGCTGCACCCGGGCGAAAGTGTCCGCAGCGCACGCATTCTGCAACTCCACTGGCTGGGCGGCGATCAATTCCGCGGCTACAACCTTTTTCGCCAGGTGATGCTGGCGCATATCATGCCGCGTATTGACGGTCGGTTGGTCGTGCCGCCGATTGTTCACCTGAGCACCTCCTTCTACGAACTGAACGGTTCCAACGAGAAGAACGTGCTGTCGCATTTGGAATCTATCAAGGGATTGGGTTTCGAGATGTTCTGGCTGGATGCCTATTGGACCGGTCCGAACGGGTTTCCCAACAGCATGGGCAACTACGGATTTCCCATTGAGCGCGTGGAGCCGAAGGACCGCTTCCCGAACGGTCTGAAGGCGATCGGCGACGCGGTTGAGGCCGAAGGCCTTGGCTTTGTGCTCTGGTTCGAACCGGAACGTGTGCCGCCCGGAACGATGATAGCCAAGGAACATCCAGAATGGGTGATCAACAGCCTGTTCAACCTGGGAATTCCCGAGGCCCGCCGATTCATGACCGACTATCTCAACGCGGCGATCAAAGCCTATAAGGTGAGCTGCCTGCGCATCGACTACAACATCGATCCGCTGGGTTCCTGGCAGGCCATGGACGCCAAGGATCCGAGCCGGACAGGCATGACCGAGATGCGCTATGTCGAAGGGCTCTACCAGATGTGGGACGACATTCTGCGGGCCAACCCAAAGCTGTTCATCGACAACTGCGCCAGCGGTGGCCGGCGGATTGATCTGGAGACGATGTCGCGCTCCATCCCGCTCTGGCGGAGCGACAATACCTGCGACATGCTGGACCATCAGGCCAAGACTGTCGCGCTGGCTGCCATCAAGAACCAGCTGATGAGCGGCGGCCTGAACCGGTATGTGCCGTTTAGCACGGTGGGCCAGATGGGGGCCACACCGTATCTGTTCCGCAGCGGCTTCAATGCCGGCATCGCCTTTGGCGAGGATGTGCGGCCCAAGGACTATCCGCGGGATCTCCTGAAGCAGGGGATCGCCGAAGGCAAGCGTATCCGCAAGTACTTCTTTGGCAACTTCTATCCCCTGGTCGAGTCCGGGGCCGATGCGCGCGGCTGGTGCGTGCTGCAATATCATCGTCCGGATCAGGGCGACGGGATGGTGATGGCATTCCGCCGCGAGCAGGCGCCGGACAACACCCGCGTCTGCGGCCTGCGCGAGATCAACCCCGCGGCGAGCTACCGCGTGACGATCTACCGCGCCTACGTGCC
The DNA here is from genome assembly GCA_021413705.1 of Planctomycetota bacterium. Taxonomy (GTDB): domain Bacteria; phylum Planctomycetota; class Planctomycetia; order Pirellulales; family UBA7805; genus JAIOPX01. The sequence goes on from JAIOPX010000183.1 coordinate 2,301, forward strand.
CGAAGCGCCGCTGGTGATGAAAGGCGCCGAACTACAGAAGTTCAAGGTCGTGATCGACGACCGCCCGGGTTCCGTGATCGTGGAGTACGGCAGCCTGTGAGCAGCGGCCCCGGGAGTGGTGTCTTGGCGCCCAATCCAAATCGATGATAGGCAATTTGATTTGCCTGGGGTCATGGGTTAGGACTGAAGATGTAAGAAGCCGGGCCTGTGAGGCATGATACGCTCTTCCAACCACAAACGGAATCCGCGGCCCAAGGAGCGTCATCATGTCAGCGAATCGGAAGAGCCATTGGATAGCCATGGACGTGCACAGTTCATTCTGCGAAGGAGGCTGGAAGAACGCCGCCGGGGACGAACAGGAGGCCTGGCAGGTTCCCACGGCGATCCCGGCGATCCGCGAGCGGTTGGAGAAGATTCCCCGGCCACGGACGCT
>JAIOPX010000106.1 GCA_021413705.1 Planctomycetota bacterium
CGGGCTCAATCCTGTTCGACACGACGATTGCACTCCGGAAAGTAGGACGGGCTTTAGCCTGTCATCTTCTGGCATGAGCCGGCCGGCCGCATTGCTCGCCGGCGGTGACATGCTCGGAGCCGCGGAAATTGCTACAGGAGGCTCGTGGGTGATTGGGAATCGTCCGTGAGGCGCAATTGTCTGCGTCTCCTGGAATGGCAGGAAGTTAAGCGGTAAGGCGTGTGCCGCATTGCAGATAGCGATGCCATCGCGAGAGTGCTTGCGCCAGCATCGCCAGCAAGCGCAAAGAAGAAGACCTCCCGGCCAGAATGTTGTTGCTGAAAACGACATTCAAGAAGCAAGGAGGTCTTCTATGGGAAGTAGTATCCAGCAGGCCGTAACGCAGATCAAGCGCGACGTAGGCAAGGCATTGGATTCCGAGACAGTGGATGGAATTTGCCGGGCGATGGGTTATGGCTGGCGGAGACGGGAGTTGGATCCGACGGCAACACTCCAAGGGTTCCTGCTTCAGATCCTGCATGGCAACACGGCATGCAGCCATGTGCCGCGACTCTTGGGCAAGGACGTGACCGCCAAGGCATACGGCCTTGCCAGGAGGCGATTGCCGCTCGAGGTTTTCCAGCGGTTGCTGGCCATCATCTGTGGTCGACTAAGTGAGTGTGTGGACGACACCGGTCGTTGGCTGGGACATCGCGTATGGGTGATGGATGGTTCAGGTTGTTCGATGCCGGACGTTCCCGAATTGCAGAAAGCCTTTGGGCAGCCGTCGATGCAACGGGCCGGTTGCGGTTTCCCCGTGGCGCACCTGATGGTGTTGTTTCATGTCGGCACTGGGATGTTGATGCGTATCGCCGTTGCTCCCCTCCGTACTGCCGACATGGCCCTGGCAAAACACGTGCACGGCGAGTTGCAGCGCGGCGACATCGTGCTTGCGGACCGTGCTTTCGGCTCTTTCTCGCATCTGGCCGCGCTTGCCGCGGCAGGGGCATACGGAGTGTTCCGTATCCAACAGTCGCGGATCGTGAACTTTCGCCAAGGTCGTCTCTATCTCCCGAGTGGCTGCCATAAGCGAAGACTGCAGAAGATGCCTTCGACTCGATGGATCAAGAGGCTCGGGCCACACGATCAGATCGTCGAATACATCAAGCCGAAGATCTGCCCTAGCTGGCTCACTCCTGAGGAGTGGAGTCACGTTCCATCCGTGATTCTCGTGCGTGAACTCCGATATTCACTCACGGCCACCGGATATCGTTCCCGAACAGTGACGCTCATGACGACGTTGCTCGATGCCGGCCGATATCCAGCGAAAGCGATCGCAGCCCTCTACGGCCAGCGCTGGCAGGTGGAGACGAATCTTCGCCACCTCAAAGTGACCTTGGGGCTGGACGTCCTTCACACAAAGTCCGTCGATGGCATCTACAAGGAATTGGCGATGTTCGCAATCGCTTACAACCTGGTGCGACTGGTGATGCTTGAAGCCGCAACGCGGCAGGGAGTGCCATCGAAACGCATAAGCTTCGTCGATGCCCTTCGGTGGCTCCGCGATGCCGGGCTGAACACACCACTCACACCGCTGATCGTGCTGCCAGAGCGACCAGGACGGTGCGAACCAAGAGTTAGAAAACGACGACCTAAAAACTATCCCGCGATGAAAAAGCCGCGGTGTGTTCTGACGCAAGCCCTTTGGAGCAAGGGAGTATCGACTTAACTTCCTGCCATTCCAGGAGATGCAGACAATTGCGACTCATGAGTGATTTGCAATCGCCCAAGAGCCTCCTGTAGCAATTTCCGCAGCTCCGAGCATGTCACCGCCGGCGAACAATACGGCCAGCCGGCTCATGCCAGAAGATGACAGG
>JAIOPX010000107.1 GCA_021413705.1 Planctomycetota bacterium
GGGGGACAACATCCTCGGCGTCATGGTCAGCAGCAGCGACGCCGGATCCGCCTACGTCAACCAGCAGTACACGACGAGCAATTCATCGAGCTGGCAGCAATATACATTGGCCTTCAAGGCGGACAGCTATTCCACCAAGATTTACTTCGAAGACCGCGGCTCTCAAAACACGCTCGGCACATTTATCGACGATGTTTCTCTGCAGGAAGTTCTGTGGTTCGAGGATGGCAGCGGCTCCGTGACGGTTTCGGAGGAGACTTGCGTTGAATGTCTGCTGGATCAAATCAACAAGGGGCAGGCGGTCTCGCCTAATACTCCGCAAAACCCTTCGTCGACTCTCGCGTCCGGCGCTCGTCCCGACGGCCGGATCCAGGTCACCTACGGCTCGCTCGGTTCAGGCGGCTTTGGCATTCCGCTGGCGCAGACCGGTTCCTGGACCAATGGGCCGCAATACGCCACCGGCCAGGGCGGCAACGGCACGCTCAGCCAGATGCCCCGCATCGTCCGCGTTGACGACGACACCCTGGTGATCGTCAGCGGCACGGCCAGCTACTTCTTCGATCTGGTGGACGACGTCTACGTTCCCCGCGACTCGAACCAGGAGCAGCTTGCGCACGACGACGGCAGCCACGAGTTCGTCCTGACCGACAGCACGGGCGTGACGATCCGCTTCAACGACTTCGACAGCTCGCTCGCGCCGCCGCAGCAGGGGATCTTTAAGGGCTTCACCGACAACGGGGGCAACTCCACCACGGTGACCGGCTACACGCCCGAGGGGCGGATCGCCGAGGTCCAGCGCTCCGCCACCCAAGGGGCCAGCACGATCACCGAGTCGTACCAATACCAGTTCGTCTCGTCCGGCCCCAACGGCGGGATGCAGCAGAGCCTCACGCTGCGGCGCAAGGTGGATAGCGGCGCCTGGACCACCGTCCGCAAGGAAGAGTACACGTACTACGGCGAGAACGAAGCCAACGGCAACCTGGGAGACTTGAAGCTCTCGGTGGTCAAGGACGGCGCGGGCAGCACGCTCGACACGACGTACTTCCGCTACTACAAGCCGGGCGAAGCGGGCGGCTACACGCACGGGCTGAAATACGAGTTCGGCATGCAGTCGTTCGGCCGGCTCAGCGGCGCGTACGATCCGTTTACCGCCACCGACGGGCAGGCGGCCGCGTATGCCGACGCTTACATGGAGTACGACGCCCAAGGACGCGTCGTCACGCTGGTCAACCAGGGCCAAGGCTGCTCCTCCTGCACCGGCGGCCTGGGAACGTACGCCCTGGAGTACGCCACCAGCGACAATGCCGACGGCTACAACAGTTGGAAGTTCAAGACCGTCGAGACCCTGCCCGACGACAATCAGAACATCGTCTACACCAACTACCTGGGCCAGACGATGCTCAGCGTCTTCAAGGACACGACCACGGATCAGGAGTGGATCACGTTCACCGAGTACGACGCCGCGGGGCGCCCCATCCTGACGGCCAACCCGTCGGCCGTGACCGGCTATGACGACGGGTACGCGGACCTGTTGCACAACGACGGCGGCAACTACCAGTACCTGGCGGACCACGCCGGGCTGATCACGATCACGGACTACTACGGCAGCACCGACGCCACCGATAGCGAATCCGGCGGCGTGGCCGGCTACTACCAGGACACGCAGATCCAGCGCGGCGAGTCAGAAGACCCGATCCTCCAGCAGAGCGTCGACTACTTCAGCCGCACGGCCGGCGGCGTGACCATTTACGTCACGGCCCACAGCACGGTCTATCGGCTGGAGGGGGCAACGGATCCGGAGAGCGAGGGGGCCGAGACCACCAGCTACGCCTACACCTGGTTCACCGACACCACGCAGATCCAGTCGATTGAAACCAGTTTGCCGGCCATCTCGCCCGAGCAGAACGGCCCGGACGTGGCCGACGTCAGCACCGTGGTCATGGATCAGTACGGCCGGCCGATCTGGACGAAGGACGCCGACGGGTTCATCAACTACACCGAGTACGATCAGGCCACCGGCGCGGTGGTGATGACGATCCAGGACGTGGAAACGGGCGCGCCGGCCTACTTCCCGACGCTGCCGGACGGCTGGGCGACGCCGGAAGACGTGGGGGGATTGAACCTCATCACCACGTACGATGTTGATTCGCTGGGGCGTGTCACCAGGATGACCGACCCGAACGGCCATACCACGTTCACCACGTACAATGACGCGGCCCACGAGGCCCGGACGTACGTCGGCTACACCTGGGATCCAGAGGCGAACGACGACGAAGGGGGCTACGTCAGAATGGACAGCCCGCCGCCGACGCAGGTTTATCGCGAAGACCGCTTGGGCGGCTACACCGAGTCGCTCACGATGTCGGCCACGCCAAACGTCAACGCCCAGGGGCGGCCGCTGGGAACCGAGGCAATCAGCAACCTCGAAACGCTCTCCCGCAGCTACACCAACGAAGCGGGCCAGATGATCGCCAGCGACGCGTACTTCGACTTCACGGGGCTGAGCTACTCGACCGACCCGGAGATTGGTGTCAAAGACACGAACTACTACCGCACCGAGTACGCCTACGATCACCGCGGACGGCTCGAAAAAACCGTCGACCCCACCGGCACGATCACCCGCACGGTTTATGACGGTCTGGGGCGCGAAGTGAGCATCTGGGTCGGCACCGACGACGTTCCCGATGAACTCTACTGGTCGCCGGAGAACAACGATGGCGCCGACATGGTCAAGATCTCAGAAAACATCTACGACAATGGCGGTGTGGCGGATTCAAACCTCACCCGCTCGACCGACCTGCCGGACGACTCCGGCGACCATAATCGCGTCACGGACTACTTCTACGACTGGCGCGATCGGCTGGTGGCTACGAAAAGCGGCGTGTTATTGGATGGCTCCGGCGATCCTGATCCGACCAGCGAGACGGACTCGCTGCACCGGCCAATCATGTACATGGTCTATGACAACCTCAGCCAAGCCTCCGACAGACTGGTCTTCGACGGCGATGGCGTGACAATCACCACGACCGATGGCGTGCCGGACCAGCCTGATGTGGAACTGTTGCGTGCGAAGACCACCACCGACTATGACGACCAAGGCCGCGTATTCCAGACCAGCACCTACAGCGTCGATCAGACGGACGGAACCGCTTCGACGGATGCTCTGATTAGCGAAAAGTTCTTTGACCATCGCGGCCGAGTGATTAAAACCTCGTCCCCCGGCGGACTGGTGCAGAAGATGCAATACGACGGCGCCGGCCGCGCGGTGAAATCGTTCGTCACCGACGGCGGCGGCGACACGGACTGGTCCGATGCGCAAGACGGGACCGATGACAATGTCCTGGAGCAGACGGAAACCCAATACGACGCCGATGGCAATGCGATTCTCAGCATCAGCAAGTCCCGCTTCCACGACGAAACGGCCACCGGACAGTTGGGCGACACGACCACCGGACCACTCGCCCGAGTCAGCTACGCGGCCATGTACTACGACGCGGCAAATCGTATCACTGACTCCGTCAACGTGGGGACCAACGGCGGCATTGCCTACACTCGGCCTGCGTCCGCGCCGAGCCGGTCGGATACAGTGCTGGTCACCAGCCACGGTTACGACGACTCGGGCTGGCAGTCGAGCGTAATCGATCCGCGCGCTATTGAAAGTCGCACATCGTACGATCGTTTAGGCCGAACGACTGAGACGATCCAGGCGTATGCGGATGGCGACCCCAGCGCGGCCGATGACCTCACCACGCAGTACACCTACGACGGTATGGGCCATACGCTGACGCTAACAGCCGTTCTGCCCGGAAGTACGCACCAGACTACCGAATATGTCTACGGCGTGACCACGGCGGGCGGCAGCACTATCAACTCCAACAACCTGCTAGCCACGGTCAAATATCCCGATAAAACAACCGGCGACGCAAGCACGTCGGCCGCCGACCAGGAAAGCTTTGCCTACAACGCGTTGGGCCAGACCATCGAGAAGACAGACCGCAACGGCTCGGTTCACGATTACGTCTTCGATCAATTGGGCCGCGGCACGGCCGATATCGTGAGCGTCCTGGGGAGCGGGGTCGACGGGGCCATTCGCCGGGCCGGCATGAACTACGACACCGGCGGCCGGTTGTTCCAGACCACCAGTTACAGCGATGCGGCGGGTACGAGCGTGGTCAACCAAGTCGAACGGCACTACAATGGACTTGGCCAGCTTATGGCCGAATACCAGGAACATTCGGGCGAAGTCGATACAGGTGCCAGTCTCGTGGTGCAGTACGCCTACAGCGAAATGGCCGGTGGGGCCAACAACAGCCGGCTCACGAGCATGACGTATCCGGACGGTCGAATCGTCCGCTACGAGTATGTCGGCGGCTTGGATGACTCCATCAGCCGCTTAAGCTTCCTGGCGGACGACGATGATGGCGATGTCGGCACCCATCTGGAAGAATTCAGCTATCTCGGCCTTTCAACGGTGGTCAAAGCGGCACATCCCGAGAGCGGTGTCGACTTGACCTATATCAAGCTTTCGCCCGAAGATTCCAGTGGCGATGCGGGAGATCAGTACACTGGTCTCGACCGGTTCGGCCGTGTTGTCGATCAGCACTGGGTCAACGGCGAAGGTGAGGACATTGACCGATCCGGCTACGGCTACGATGAAGACTCGAACCGGCTTTACCGTGAGAACCTGGTTGACGCCGCGTTTAGCGAACTCTATCACGACGGTGGCGGCTACGACTTGCTCAATCGGTTGACCAGCTTCAGCCGCGGCGAACTCAACGGCGGCAAGGACTCGATTGCCGATCCGACGCGCTCGCAAGACTGGAACCTTGATGCGTTGGGGAACTGGTCAGACCTGACCAACGACGGCGGTTCGCCTGAAGAACGCGAACATAATGCTCAGAATCAGGTCACCAGCGTGGGCGAGAACGAGCTAACATTCGACAATAACGGCAACACGACAACGGATGAGCAAGGTCGCATTCTGATTTACGACGCCTGGAATCGGCTGGTCGAAGTACAGGACGACGAAGAGACACCAATTGTCGATTACAAATACGACGGGCTCAACCGCCGCATTACCGAGGACAGCGGCACGCCGCGCGAGTTGTATTACTCGGTTAAGTGGCAAGTGGTCGAAGAGAGGGAAAGCGGCATTGCCGTCGTGCAGAACGTCTGGAGCCCGGTCTACGTTGACGCTTTGCTATTGCGTGACCGCAATGCCAACGCCACGGGCGGAGACGGCCTTAACGACGATGGCCTTGAAGAGCGGCTTTATGCCCAACATGATGCCAACTACAACGTGACGGCTCTCACTGACACGAGCGGCGATGTGCAAGAGCGGTATATTTACGATCCGTATGGCGGCGTGAGCTATTTGGCTCACGACTTTACTCCGCTCGACCCCAACGCCAGCACTTTCGCGTGGCAATACCTCCATCAAGGCGGACGACTTGACCTGATCACTGGTATCTACCTGTTTCGGAGACGTGATTATATCACGACTCTTGGTAGATGGGCACAGATTGATCCAATCCAATATCGCGACGGAAGTAACATGTATTTGACCGCTGGAGATAATCCAACGACGCTAGTTGATCCAATGGGGACGGAAAAACTATTTGTTGATATCGCTGTCTCCGCGGAAGACACAATTCCGACAAAGTTTAACGCATCAAATGTTCGAGTTAAACTTCAGCAGATTCTTGACAGTGCATATATAAATGTAAGAGTAAATGTTCATGAAGGAAAACATCCCGATGGAGATAGGGGCTTTATTTACCAAACTCACTGTTGGTATTCGGGAATGTGGCAACCTTCGCCGAATATGCTTAATCCAACCGGCTGGTTTATCATTGGCATTTTCCATGATATACCAACTGTTTGCTGTAGATCACCCATCGCATACAATGTAAATGTCACTTTCGTAACCGATCCTATTTGGGCTGGAACTGTACGTGCGGTTGCAATGAGTCAAGGTCCTGTAACCAGAATTTCTCAAGAACAAATCAATGTATATTTAGATAAACATCCAGAAGTCAACCTTCCTGATTGGGATTTTGGGTACGCCAATATTCTCGCTCACGAAGTGTTTTGGATAGGAATTGGTGGTGCCGACGGCGGATCCGAAGGCACGATTGCCAATGCGCACTATTCATGGCTAGAACAACCAACAATCACCGCGTCGGATGCAAAGAAAATCGCAAGCCGGCTCGGAACTGACATAAGCAGCCCCTAACCGCGTTAGTTCGATTAATGGTCCTACGGTGAGAGCCCTCGTCAATTGTCTATAATTTTTTTGAGAGAGAATAGTTTCTGTAGATTCAACGACCGTCATCAACAAGATACTTTTTGCGCTGATTGTAACCATGAACTTTATCGGCTTACGCCTAGGCAAATATTCGCGTTCTTGGTTAATAGTTGGCGTGCTAATTTTAGTTACGTATGGAGGTACATATTTTCGTATGTCGCGAAGGGGAATGGCCGACATGCCTCCCGGCCCAAATTCATATTGGTTGTTTATAGCGGCCGACAAACTGAAACAAAGTAATTCAGACGATGCATATGACCTTCTTAGAACGCATCGGGCCTATTGCACTCTGTTTGCACCGTTGGTCTGGATGGATATTCACGTCTTAGGAAACAAACCGCCTTGGCCCGGCGGAACATTGGACTTCACCACCCGTGAGGTACGCGCGATTCAAGAACAATGATGGAGTAGAAGATTAAGTCAGTGAAAGTCAACTCGACGTCACCGAAACCGCCGGTCAGCAGTGGATCGACTACTACCGTTAGCGAGTCAAACCGCGCCGAATACTGACACGATTACGTACGAATATGACCCGGTCGGCAACTTACTGAGTCTTACCGATGGCGAAAACAACGAGACAGACTATGTCTACGACAACCTGAATCGCCTTTCTAGTGAAGCCCACCTGGTGGCCCTCTATGACAATGGCATTAGTGTTGTCACGACCACGGCCATCACCAGCTATCAGTACGACGCCAAGTGAATATCTTGAACTTTGAGTGCGATGAAGTCGGACAACTCAAGGCTGCCAGCGATGACAACTCCAGTTATTCTTACGAATACGACAATCTGGGCCGCTTGAAAACCATCGACAATGACGGAACCTCGGGAGTTCCCAACGTGGTCCTCACCTCCGTTTACGACTCCAGCGGCAACCGCACGTCGCTTAAGGCTACCGTCGATTCGGCCGATGATTTCGCAAACGCGTATCAATATGACGGCTTGAACCGCCAGACGCGGATTACGCAAACGAGTGTCCTGGGGGACTACGCGGTAGCGGACAAGCGGATCGACATCGGCTACGATCCTGCGGGCGCGTTCGACAAAATCAAGCGTTACAGCGACTTGACCGCGACGACACTGGTGGCCAGTAGCGTGTATGGCTATGACGACACGGGTCGGTTGCAGTCGCTGACCCACACGGCCAGCGACAACACGACGACCTATGCCGACTACGCCTGGACGTTCGACGTGGCCAACCGGATCAAGTCGTTTACCAACAGCGCCAACTACGCCGATTACTCGGCGGAGGATATCGGCAACTACGGCTACGACGCCGCGGGACAACTCCAGACGGCAGCTCCTCCCGGCGGCGGAACGCCTAACGCGGCCAATTCGCTTAGCAACACCTACGATTCCAATGGGAATCGGACCAATGTCGGCGACATGACCGATGCCGGAAACCGGTTCCTCTCCGATGGAATGTTTGACTACACTTACGATGCCAATGGACATTTGATCCAGAAGGTCTCTATCGCCTACGGCGATGAAGTGGACTATGCCTACGATATCCGCAACCGGCTGACCACAGTCACTAATAAGGATTCATTGGGGACGACTACGCAGGTGGTCACGTACACGTACGACATGTTCAATATACTCATCGGCAAGACACATACGCCGTACAGCGGCGGCGCGCCCGGCACGACTGTGACGACCCGATTTGTGTACGATGGGCAGAATATGATCGAAGTATTCGACGGAACCGGCGCTTTGACGCACCGTTACCTCGATGGCCCGGCCGTGGACCAGGTGTTTGCCGATGAGCAGTTCGATCCCATGTCGTCTGGTGAGATGCCCATCGCAGCTGGCGAAACGGAATGGACACTGACAGACAACCAAGGAACCGTCCGCAACGTCATCGATTCCTCGGATAACATTGACCTACACACTGCTTTCAATGCTTTTGGCAATCCGGTTTCGCACGCCGGCTCGCTTACGATGGCCTTCGGTTTTACTGGCAAGTTCTATGACGCTGACACCGGACTGCAATGGAATATCAATCGCTGGTACGATCCTGTCCTTCAGCGGTGGATGAGCGAAGATCCACTGGGGCTCGGACCGGATGTCGATCCTTATCGGTATGTTGGCAATGGCCCGACCAACGCAACAGATGAAAGAGGACTGCTGGCGGGGGCCTCAATGCAAACATTTGGCTTTGTCAAGCCGCCTCCGCCGAATCAGGTCCCCAGCGTAGGCGAGAACGAGCTAACGTTCGACAACAATGGCAACACGACAACGGATGAGCAAGGCCGAATCCTGATTTACGACGCATGGAACCGGCTAATCGAAGTACAAGACGATGAAGAGTACTCGCTGGTCAGCTACAGCTACGACGGCCTATCCCGCCGCACCACCGAAGACAGCGGCACGCCACATGAGTTGTATTACTCTACAAGCTGGCAAGTCGTAGAGGAGCGTGACAGTGGAATCGCCGTCCTTCAGAATATCTGGAGTCCCGTTCATATTGACGCGATTCTTCTACGAGATCACGACGCCAACGCCAGCACGTTGGATGGCCGAGAAGAACGGCTCTATGCTTTGTACGATGCCAACTATAATGTCACAGCGGTCGTGGACGGCGGCGACATTCGGGAGCGCTATGTATACGATCCATATGGCGCAGTTGGCCTGCTCCCCAAACCATGATCCATGTGTTATGAGAGTTCCTAGAGCCCTTCGGGGCAAGGAGACTCTCGATGAAAGGCAAGAAGCACGGTGCGGAACAGATCATCAAGAAGCTGCGTGAGGCGGACGCGATGATCGCCGGCGGCAAGACGGTCGGCCAGGTCTGCCAGGGGCTGGAGATCAGCGAGCAGACGCTGAATCGGTGGCGGAACCAGTACGGCGGGATGAAGTCCGAAGAAGCCAAGCGTCTGCAGGAACTCGACGACGAGAACAAGCGGCTGAAGAAGCTGTTGGCCGAGGCGGAACTCGACAAGGCAATCCTGAAGGAAGCCCTCCGGGGAAACTACTGAGCCCGACCCGCCGTCGCAGGGCGGTTGCCGAGGTGCAATCGAGGCTTGGAGTGAGCGAGCGTCGGGCCTGCCAGGTTCTGGGCCAATCGAGGAGCACGCAGCGCTATGCTCCGTGCGAAGACGAAGAAGAACAGCGGTTGTTGCAGCGAATGCTGGAACTGGTGCGTGAGCATCCGCTCTGTGGCGGCAGGAGGGCTTGCAGGTGCCGAAGAAACAGCGAAAAAAGCGGCGATTGGGCTCCGCTGAGGGGGGCTGCGTGCGGCGGCGGGCTGAGCACAAGGACCACGTTTGGGCCTGGGACTTCGTCTTCGATCGCACGGAGAACGGCCGCGCGATCAAGTGGCTTTCGATCGTCGACGAGCACACCCGAGAATGCCTGGCGCTGGAGGTGAACCGGGGCCTGACGTCGGACGACGTGCTCGATGTGCTACGCGACTTATTCGTGATTCGCGGGGTGCCGAAGTGTATTCGCAGTGACAATGGTCCGGAGTTCATCGCCCGAGCGATCCGCCAGTTCCTTGCCGCCGCAGGCGTCGAGACGTTGTACATCGAGCCTGGCTCGCCCTGGCAGAACGGTTATGCCGAGAGCTTTCACAGTCGGCTGCGGAGCGAACTGCTCGACGCCGAGGTCTTCGAGAACGTGGCGGCCGCCCAGTCGCTGGCCGCGAATTGGCGTAG
>JAIOPX010000108.1 GCA_021413705.1 Planctomycetota bacterium
GGGTGAGAGCATGAGAACCGGCATGCCCAGGATCCATTCGATGGCGAACAGCCCGACGCTGGCGATGACGCTGGCCCCCCAGACATGAGCCACTTGGCGTTCTACGAACGTGACCGGTCCGGCCCGATGGCGCAGCGCCCAGAAGATCGGCGCCCAGATTCCCACGCCTCCTCCCCAGAGCAGTAGATACGCAATCGGCGAATTGACGCCACGAAGATAGATGACGTTCGTTACCACGCACAACACCAGCAGAACTACCGCGTGCCACATCCAGAGCACGCCCCAGTTCTCAAGTACGCCGACGTGATGCGTCTCGCGAAACCAGCGGACCAACACGGCGCTGAAACGCCCGCTGCCGGCCGCGACCCGATCTCCGGCCAGATAGGCGGCCAAGTCGTCAGCCAGCGCGTCGGCGGAAGCATAGCGAAGCTCGGCCGGCTTCTGCAGGCACTTCATCACAATCCATTCCAATTCGCGATCGACGCGCGGGCTCAGCAGGCGCGGCGGAACCGGATCCTGCTCCAATACCAGCATCACCGTTTCCAGCGGCGTGGCGGCCACCAGCGGCGGCCGGCCGGTGAGCATCTGATAAAGCACCGCGCCAAGGCTATACACGTCGCTGGCCGGCGTTAGTTCGCCGCGCCCACCGGCGGCCTGCTCGGGTGCCATGTAGGCCGGCGTGCCGAGTATCGCGCCGCTGCGCGTCAAGCTTTCGGCCATCGTAGCGGCGTCCCTATCACTGCCGTCACCGCTGAGGCCTGCCACGCGCTTGGCCAAGCCAAAGTCCGTGATGTGCGGCCGACCCGCCGCATCGATCAAGATGTTCGACGGCTTGATATCGCGATGCAGCAAGCCTGACTGGTGGGCCACATGGATCGCTCTGGCGACTTCGAGCAACAACTCGGCTGCTTGGCGCGGCGGCAACGGCCCGTCGGCCAGTCGGGCGGAGAGCGTATTTCCCTCAATCAACTGCATGCTGAAATAGGGCTGTCCTTCACACTCGCCAACTTCATAGACCGGAACGATGGCCGGATGATCGAGCCTCGCCGCCGCCGCGGCTTCGCTGCGCAGTCGGCTGAGATCCTCCGCTGTCGCCAACGGCCCGCGCAGCACCATCTTCAACGCCACCGTGCGATCCAACTGTGGCTGCCTGGCGCGATAGACCACACCCATCCCGCCACGGCCCAGTTCTTCCAGCAGCTCGTAGCCTCCAAAGGCGCGCGGCAACGCGAGCGATGGAGAGGGGGCAGCCGGCAACGCCTGGTCAACTCCATCCCACGATGCGGATCCGACCCAGTCGGCCAACTCCGCGGCGGCCCACAGTTCGCGCAGTTCGGTGGACAGTGCCGGATTCTCCTTCGCCGCCCGATCAATATCGACTGATTCTCCCCGCTGTCGCGCAGCAAACAACCCATCCAGTAATTCGGCCAACTGTGCGTCGTGCTCGTCACTTGGGGGCATGAACTTCTTTCATATCAAGCGCCTTCCGCACTCGGCTGCGGTGGACTACCAAAATGCGTGGCCGCTGCTTGCTCGTAATGTCGCCCAAATCGGTTCGCGATAAACTCCTGAAAATCAACCTGCTCCTGCCGCACGAGGCCGCGGGAAGGGAGTCGGCCGGCGACGTGCAGATCCAGCACGGCACAAATTCCGGCCGCCGTGGTAATCTGGATCGCGCTCCAGACTTCTCCCTCCCAGGTCTGATGATAGATTTTCCGCGCATCGCTCAATTGCACAAGCTGCCCCTTCCGCCAGCCGCTGACCGTGCAGAACGTGACCACCACGTCCTGAAACGTCACGGGTATCGACCGTTCCAGAATATCCTTCAGTAGATCGCGCCGCTCCGACAGCCGCAGGTCTCCCAGCAGAAATGACATTAGATCACGATGGCCAAGGTAGCGGATCGTGCGGTAGTTCAATTCGCGGACCCTCCCTTCCAGCGTGGTGCAGAGGGTGCCCAGGCCGCCGGAAGTGTTGAACGCTTCGTAACGGACGCCGTCGAGCGAAAAATGCTCCAGCCCATCCAGTGGCAGGGCATCGATCCGTCTGCTGTCGTGGATGGCGTCGCAGGTGTTGCAATATTCGTTGATCAGTCCGTCGGTGGACCAGGTGAGATTGTACTTCAGCGCGTTACTGGGAAACTGCGGCAACGCGCCGACGCGCATCCGCACGCTGTCCACTTCATCGAACCAATCGACCAGGTGCCTGGCGATGATCGAAATGAACCCTGGCGCCAGTCCGCATTGAGGAACGAAGATCTGACCCTCGCGGGCTTCGGCGGCCAGTTCGGCGGCCCGCCGGGCGGTGGCGGTGTCCTCGGTCAGGTCGAAGTAGCTGGCTCCGGCCCGCAGCGCTACTTCTGCCACCATCGGGTTGTATCGGAAGCTCAAAGCGGAAATGACGCTCTGACAGCCATTCATGGCCTCGGAGAGTTGGCGCGAATCGGCCGCGTCGATCTGCAGAGTCTCCACGGGGCTCTGTTTACGGACGCGGTCCAGCATGTGGGGATCGCTATCGGCCACGCGCACTTGATAGTCGCCCGACCGCGAAAGCAGCCAGGCGATCATCCGGCCGATTTTTCCACTTCCCAGCAAAAGTACGGTGTGCATGGCGAACCTCGCATAGTCAGAGGAGATGCGAAGGATATAATTGAACAACACATCCGCTCACTCCATTATACCTTGCGAGTACACGTCATGGTTGACTTTGAGTGGTCTCCGCAACCTGCCGCGGCGCGGCTTGTGGCCAAGTTGTGCGATGTGTTGTGTAGCGCATCCACGGCCGCCCGCGAGTTGGCCCGTCGAATGCACGAGGAAACGGGCACGCGGCTGATCGATTGGCTCGACCATCTGGCTCTGCCTGCGACCAGCGACGGACTTGCGCAGGAGTTGATCAGGACGGGTTTTGAACCACAGCAGTTATCGGAAGGGACGCTCTACCGGCAGCCGCGGGGACTCTTTCCGCCGATCTTGTTGCACGCGGATCAAGCTCGCCGGCTTGCCGTACGCATCGATTCGGTTGACGACTTTGTGGCCGCTTGGCCAGTCGAGGACACGGTGAAGATTGAGGAATTGCCCCAGGCAGCGCATCGCCGTGCCCGAGTGGCCACGGAAGGAGACACGGAACTCTGGGTGGAAGAACGGCATGGCTACCCAGGTTTCGCCGTGCCAGACTTGGCTCCGCACACTCGCGAAGCCTTGCAGATCCACTCCGCAGCATTGCAACAACGGCAGCGCGAGTTCAGCGATCCGGCGGAAGGTTTTGCACAGGCTGGGCGGCTGGTTGAGGCGGCCGCGGCCGACCTTGGGATGGACTGGGCGTGCGATCTTTTCTTTGCCGCCGAGCGCGAGTATTGGCAGCGCCGCAACATAGCCGCGCAAGTGCAGTATGCCCGGCAGCAGACCTTGGGCCTGGGTTGGGCCAACCACGACCATCACACCTATCGTAGCAGTCGCGAGCAATTCGCGCGGCTCATCAGCGTGTTGGAGTTGATGGGCTTTCACTGTCGCGAACGGTTCTTCGCCGGCCGTGAGGCAGGCTGGGGGGCTCAGGTGCTCGAACAGCCCCAGGCCGGCGTTGTGGTGTTCGCCGACGTTGACCTGGATGCGGACGAAGTGGCCGGCGATTTTGCCCATCAACCGCTCCCTCCGCGTAAGAAGCTGGGGACAGTCGGCCTGTGGTGCCGCCTGCACGGCGAGGCATTTCTGCAAGCCGGAATGCATCATCTCGAATGTCGCTTTGACTATGAGCAGGCGCGGGCCCAGTTGAAAACGGCAGGCATCGAGACGATGCAGCCTTTTACCGATTTCCCCTATCTGAAGCAGGCGTTTACCAAGGGAGAAATGTGGCCGGTAGATCCTCAACGACTGTCCGCGGCGGAAGCCGACGGGGCGATCACCGCGGCGGAGGCCGAAACCTTTCGGCAGCGAGGCGCCTTGGGCTCCCACCTGGAGATCCTGCAACGCGACGACGGCTACAAGGGATTCAATCAAACCGGCATCAGCGACATCATCCGCCGCACCGACCCGCGCAGCCAGGGAAACTCGCCGCCAGTGGCGGGTGCGTGATGCATCCCAGCCGTGGGCACGGCACACACATGCCGCTATAATTCTCCCTTTGCGCCTCAGCGTACCACAACGTATTCGCGTGCATGCGTCTTCATCAGCGGTACAAACCACAGGTCATCATGTCCAAGGCCTTCCCTCTCAGCAGTTCAACGACCGAGCATTCGCTGAGGTCAGTGCGCGATTGGTCGGAGTTGGCCGAACTTCCCCCGTTTACACCGACGTTCGTATTCGACGTGGTCGGCATCGCGGCCGAATCCGAAAAGCTGGCGGCGGTGGCCGACCAGACCGGGTGTCGCGCACTGTATGCGGTCAAGGCGCTGGCCTTGCCGGAAGTTATCCAAGCGATCGCCGAACCGCTCGACGGGCTGGCTGTCAGTTCGCTGGCCGAAGCCCGGATCGCCCGAGAATCGCTCAATGCCATCGAGCAAGTGCGGCCGCGGACGTTGCAACTGACCTTGCCAGGATTGCGGCCCGACGAAGTGGCCGAACTGACGGACTTGTGTGATACCCTGGTGTTTAATTCGCTGTCGCAATGGCGCCGCTTTGGGGCCGTGGCGAAGGGCGCAGGCACGGTCAGCGCCCTGCGCATCAATCCGCAACTCTCCTGGCTCGATGACGACCGCTTCGATCCGTGCCGCGCGCATTCGCAGCTTGGAGTCCCTCTTTCGCAGTTGGCGGCAACGTGGGCCAATGCTCCTCAGGATCTGGCCAACCTTTGCGGTTTGCACTTTCATACGAACCATCGGGCAAAGACGACCGATGCCATCGAAGCTACCGTGCGCCATATTGCTGCTCAGCTTGGATCATTGCTTACTCACGCAGAATGGCTCAACGTGGGGGGAGGCTACGAACTCACGGAGATGGACGACGCGGCACTCGCCCCTCTCAAACGCACGGCTACCTGGCTACGGGAAGAGTTCGACACCCAGTTGCTGTTCGAGCCGGGCGGAGCGCTCGTGCGGCGGCACGGGTGGCTGGTCGCCAGTGTGGTGGATCTGTTTGACAGCGACGGCGAATCGATGGCCGTGCTTGATACGTCGGTGGCCCACTTGGCCGAATTGTTCGAGTATCAACGCCCGGCCACCGTGCTGGGTCACAATCCACACGGTGCGCATGCCTACACGCTGGTCGGCAGCAGTTGCCTGGCTGGCGATCGCTTCGGCCGCTTTCGCTTCAGCGAGCCGCTTTCGCTCAATCAGCGGATCGTCTTTGCCGACGTGGGAGCCTACGCCCTGAGCAAGGTACAGCAGTTCAACGGACTCAATGTTGGGATCGATCGCCACTCGCACGAGTTGGCCTTTCTTGAGATCCACCGGGTCAAGCTTAAACTCGGCCGATTCAGGTCCGGCGCTGTCGCCGACTTTCTCCCGCTTGAGTTCTTTGCCCGCCATGGGTATCGATGCGCCGCCGCCATCCACGATATCGACGATGTAGGTCACTCCGGTGAGCATGACGTGCTTGGCAGCGGCGACTTGCATGTCGGTCACTTTGCCGGATATGGCGTACTTGCCGTCCGCAGGGACCGTGTATGTTACGGCCACCGCCCCGCCGCTGTTCTTTTCGTTGTACGGATGGGCGATCACCTGGTTGGCCTTCTTGTCTCCCCAGATTCCTTCGTAGCGCCCATCCCAATCCGAGTGGAAGATCCAGCCGTCCGTCTCGGCGGCGTTGGGCGTGATCGCGGCAATCGGCCCGGTGACTTTGCCGGGCAGCCCGGCCGAGCGCTGTTGCGCCGTCATGGCCGCGGTACCCAAATCGAGCCGCTGGTATTGCGGCGCGTGGATGAGTTGGAACCAGAATTGCCAGCTATCGTCGGCCGTGTTACCCCGGCCGTCTGGTCCGTCTCCCTTGGGATCGGCCACCGCGGCGGCGGTCAGTTCGGCGGACTGTGTCGTGGAAAGGGACGTGAATGCAATCGCCGCCACGAGCGAAAACGTCAGAGGGAGTCGCATGAAAATTATTCTCCTGGAGTACATAGCGGAAGTGAGTAGATTTTGCCCGGGTTCAATGCTGTACGCTGTACTTCGCCCCGAGGTACGCGCCGATCTGCCGGATTTCCACCGACGACAGCGCCCGGTTGTAGATTAGCAATTCCACAAAATTGCCCGGCCAGCCCAGCGTCAAGGTATCGCCACTGGGGCCGCCGGCCTGCGATCCGTATCCCCGCGAGGTTCCGTTGACTTCGGTAAACGATTTCTCCCCGTTGACCTGATTGACGACCAGCGCGCGGCCGATCCCCATGTTCACCGCTCCGGATCGGGCCACTTCGGGCGCGGCGAAGTCGAGAAAATGCCCATACATGCCCTGGCCTTGGTACGCGCCGTGGATCGTTTCCACACTCAGGGCATAGCGGGGTTCCGAGGTACACAGTGCGACCCCGCTGCGATGGCGTTGTTTGCGCCGCAATCCCACGACATCCAACACCGCAAACGTCGTCGAGGTCGGGCCGGTGTACAGCGGCTCGCCCCGATAGACCAACGGGTGCGGGCCGATCGACAGCAGGGGCTTGTTGCCGAAGTGAACGTATGCGGGGTTATAGCCGGGACGCTGACTAGGATCGGTGGCCTCGCAGACGAGTTTCAAGCGTCGCGAGGACTGGTCCTCCCAGGTCTGAACGCGGCCGTCGAAGCCGCTTTGGCCCGCCGCGCGCCCTGCGCCGTCCTTCACACCCGCGTCGGCCCGCAGCCAGAGGCGCAACGAGGGCTTGGTGCGATCCGGTTCGGTTCCGGCAGCGGTCATCACATCCAAATATTCCGGCGAGAACTCCAGATTTCGCCACGTCACGCATTCCTGGGCGTCGCGCGGGGTGTAAATGACCGTCACAGCCAGAGGGTTCTCGTGGCGGGCTGGCAAGGGAATCAATATCGGCAAAAGTGGATGGACGGGCAGCACCGCCGCATTGCCGGCTTCGCGTCCGCCAATCATGACCTGCAACTGGCCCAGGCCGGCTTCCTGTTGCTGATGACACTCCATGCGCAGCGTATGCGCGTCGGCGGGTACCCGACACTGACGCGTCAATGTCACATGGCCGCCGCGGTGATGAAGGTGCTGTACCTGGCGGGCTTCAGCAGGATTGGACCGGTCCCACTCGGTTTTCTTCTCGAACGAGGCGCCAGCCGCCGCGGCAATTCTCCATCCCCGCCAGATGTCGGGTGGCTCGGAATCGAGTTGCGGGTCGGGAAGTCCACCAGGGTCATGAGAAGTGGCCGCGCGATTCTTATTGGCGGTGGAAGCAATCGAGTCTCGCGATGGTGTCGCTCCCCTCGACGCTGTTGCGTTGTTGAGTGGAGTTCCATCGGCGGCTGCGACGGAAGCGAATTCCCTGCCAGCGCTCCCGGAATCCGGCAGCAGCAGGGCGCCTAACCCGGCTGCTGCCGCCACCAGCAGCAGAGCGTATGCCGTCAGCTCGAGCATTCTGCGCCGCGACATACGCACGCGCGGAGGTCGAACCTGCTGGTCGGGCGCTGGCGCCGTACCCGGCGCAGCTTGGCGCGACACGTTGCTCAGCGCCTCCGCCGCTGCGTTCAAATACCGCTCGATTTCGTCTGCTCCACCCAGGGCCAACCGCAACGGCGGGCTGGTCTCCAGTTGCGTGCGCAACTGGGCCAATTCCTCCGCCGTAATCTCTTGCGGCGGCTTGGACTTGACGAGTTGGATGGCTTCCAAGGTGTTCATGGAGCCGCTCGATGGACGGCGAGGTAATCGCTCTCGATGGATCGCATGAACAGCAGACCAGCTTGCTCTATATTGGGGTCAGTGTCGTCAACGGTCCAGACCTGCGTCACCTGTCCGTTGGCAGGCATGGGGTAAATGTGGACATATAATTCCCCCTGCGGACCGAATCTATCTCCCTGGGAAGCGCCAAAGCTTCCACCTGTATATCCCACAGTCGCGGCCAACAGAGTTGGCGCGGCCGCGAAGAGACAAGCGAGAGCCAATAGCATCCGCAAAGCAACCATCCATTTCTTCCACATTAGCCACCTGCAAGAGAAAACGAGAATAGGAGCCCGGTTTACTCATAGACCAAAGCCGCCAAAATTTGCGCGCAGCCAGAGCGGTGTCCGCCAACTTGTTCCAAGGGACAAGTGCGGTCGGCGCGAGGCCACGGTGTGGAGACATCTGGAGACCGTGCCACAACGGCGTTACTTGAAAATCACGCGCAGCGCGACCATTTTCTCCGCCAAATGCATATCCCGACTCCGACCATACCCAGCATGCTCAACGCCCATGTACTTGGCTCGGGTACGGCTGCCGCCTGGAAGGGCGCTTCGTCACTTACCAGAATCTCGTCCCAGTCACCCGCAGCGCGGAAATTCCCCAGAAACATATAACTGAGATCTCCGATGTCGTGAGTTTCCAGCATCGCGTCCGGTGCGCCTGGAAGCGTCAAGCCTGGATTGACATACATCGAAACACGGTCGTCGTTGGTGTCTCCACTGAAGTCAACGCGAAACACCAACTTGACTGTTTCGGCCAAGGTTACGGATTTGCCCGTGGATGTTTCATTGGCAAAAGGAGGCGAACCCAGCATCCAAACAAGAGCATCGTTGCGGAAGCCGGCCGTAAAGCCTTTTGAGAAGGACGAATCGCTGACCTCGAACAACATTCCGTCTCCGGCAGAAGCTGTGCTCGTCGAAATCGGGTTGATCAACAAGGAGATCCAGAGGGTTGTTCCTCCCAGAGGGCCGCTGCCGGGGCCAGAGCTATCGCCCAACCCGCTGAACGAGCGATAAGAATTGACGAAAATCGAGTTATCGCTGACGCCCATCCGATTTCCGGTGGATGGTCCGCCGAACTGACCGAGCGGATAGGCCAGGCTTCCGCTGAGGATCGTTGGGCCGCTGGTGGTTGTAAGCCATCCGCCGCTCCAGCCGGTGCCACCATTGAGTCCGGCCAGAGGATCGCTTGCAGTGTAGGTGAAGGTCTCATCGACAAGAATGGCGGCATCGACTTGCGTCACGGTCGCCAAGTTCACGACTACCAGGATGACCAAACTGAAAATGGAAATGCGAGGACTCATAAGCGTTCTCCTGGAAAAGAAAGGAAGAGTGATCCAATAGAAACAAAAAACAGACAAGCGTGTTAGGTCATTTGCGTAGCAATCTCCTTCTCCTGCCTCTCTGAAAGGGAGGAGAGTTATGAAACTAGTTCCCCGCTGTACATCTCGCGATCCCTACCTGGAAGGTAGAGGAGTCGAATCCCCAGGCCACTGGTCGCTGACAACGATATCGTCGATATCAAACACCCCTTGCCGCAGCACCACATGGTCTACGTTCCCCAAATTGACCGAATCGACCACGGCGTCGGGCGTGGCCGGTTCCACTACAGGCGGATCCACGAAAACGGAAACCAAGTCCGGCTCCGAATCGCCGCTGAAGGCGATCTTCATTACCAGCCGATAAGTTCGGCCGGCTTCGCAGTTGACCGCACTGTCGCGGACGACGGGCGGCGCTGTTTTCGATGGACGTGCCATGGCCGCGAACTGCCCACCAACGTCCCATAGCACTATCGCGGCCGGGGCCTGATCGGTCGCTCCCTGCGCGACCAACTCCAGACTCCCCCGAGCTTTCTCCGGCTGCACCAAAGCGGCCAGATAAACCACCTTACCCGCGCCGCTCGAATCGCCGATCGGCTCAAACGCGCGGGCCCACCAGTACGACGGGTTGCCCGCGCCGATCAATTGTGCTCTTCCTGAATCACCGGGGGCTAGCGCCCGCCCGCTCACAGAACCGGGGGCTAGCGCCCGCCCGCTCACGCCAGGATCCACCAGGTTGCCGTGTCCGATCCCCGCTTGCCAACTCGGCTTGTTTCGCCGGGGATGACTCCACGTAAACCATGGTCCGCGCCATCCGCTCCCCCCTGCGTGGCCATCTAATCCCGAGCCAGCCACCGCGTCGTCGAAGGCGTCGCGGGCCACCGCGCGATTCAGCGTGCGCGTAAACCGCTTCGGCTCGGCGGCGAACACTTCGCTGCTGGACATTTGGGTATCGATCCGCAGCGCCTGACCGGCGGAGAGAATTTCTGATTTCTGATTTCTGATTTCTGATTGAGATGACGCAGTCTGCGCTACGTCCACCTTTCCAAGAAAAACATGAACCTCGGTGGAAGGGATTTGCTGGCCGGATTTCGTGTTGACGACCACGCCAAACTCCGTACCCAGGTCGGTGATGGTGGCCCGCTCGGTGTGGACCGCAAACCCTTCGGCGGGGGGCGGGACATGGGCAGCCAACTTGCCTTGCAGCAGACGTCCCGAGTTGTTCGACTGCGGCATAAATGTGCTGGAGCCTTCCAGGATCACGCTGGCGCCGGAGGCGAAGCAGATTTCAGCCAACCCGCTTGTGAGCCGCAACTCCTCCCCTGCGCGGAGCGCCATAGTATCCTTCACGCTCCGTGTGAAGTTGCCATCACGCGGAGCGTGATGAGTGCTGTCAGCACCTTGCTCCCATTTGGCATCGATCGTGCGCACAAGTTCCGCCACAATGGCCAACTTCGCCGGGTTAGCTGGCGGATCGGAGACTGTAAGCGGGGCGGCTACGGGCACCGGCCGAGTCCATGTCCAGATAGACACCCCTACGAGGACTAACACGCAGATCGCCGCTGCCAGCAGCGTCGGCTGGCCAAGTCTCGTGAACCAGGCAGGAGGTCTCCCGGCGCGCCGGGACCGAGCCGGACCG
>JAIOPX010000109.1 GCA_021413705.1 Planctomycetota bacterium
GAGGGCTGTGTGGTGGCCGGTTCAAAGCGGGCCCAATTGCTGATGATTTGTTGCAATTGCTCGTTGCCGATGTGGGAGCGCGCGATGGACTGCCGCCAGTAGTCGGCCGCGCGAGGGTATTGCCGGCGGTTGGTGAAGCTATCCGCCAGCGTGGAAAGCGCCTGCTGGCCTTGGGGGCTTTTGGCGTTGTCCGCCACTTGCTGGCAGATCTTGATGAAGTTGAATTCATCCGGCAGCTTGAATCGCTTGATACCGGTGGCCAGCCGGGCAATCGTTTCGTCGTCGGTCAGTGTGTGCAGCGCGTAGGTGCCGCTTTCGTCTTTATCCGGCTCGTCGCTTCCGCCGGCGCCGAAGAATCGGCCATACCAGGCCATCGTCTCGACTCCGAACTGGGCGCGAAGGAAGTTGGCGAATTCCATTTGCGCTTCGTCCACGCGGTCGGGGGCGAACTCGCCCACTTGCACCAGCGCCCACCGCCAACGCTCGCCGTCGGACTTGGCCGCCTCGAAAGTGCGCGGCGCGCGATATAGGATCGGCTTGCCCGCCTCATCGACCGGCGCGCCTTGCGGCGCCCCGCCGCCGAAGTACCAGCCCTCGTCGACGTCCGGCAGTGTGCCGAGGTCGGACAGGTACTGCAGCCGCCACGCTTCCGCATAGCCGCGATTGCCCAGCAGCATGCGGCCCAGGCTGAAGTAGAAGTCGGCCGCGTCGCGCTCTGCGGCGGCGTCTTTGCGCAGCAACGGCAACGCCTGGACCATCAATTGCAGGGCGCGGACCCGGTCGCGCTCGTTAACGTTGACCGCATGGCCGCCGCCCCGCTTCTGGCCCCGCTCGAACTTCCCTGCGACCATGAAGCCGTAGTGCTGCATGCCGAGGTAATTGTCGGCGGCCGCCCACAGCAGGCGCCATTGGCCGGCATGCACTTTGATGACCGCCTCGCAATATTCGTCTACTTCGTCGACGCGGCCAAGGTTTTGCAGGCACTGCGTGGCAAGCTGCAGTTGGCGGCCGGCCGTGCGGGGATCGGTGCCTTGGGCCAGCGTCTGCTTGCGGAACTGGTCGTAGGCGTCTTTAAAGTTGCCCTGCTGCATCAATTGCTCGGCGCCGCCAGCTCCGGGAGCAGGCCGGCGAACCGGCGGGGCGGCCTCGGCATGGCAGGCAAAAGCGGTGAAAACGGCCGCGGCGGCCAAGGCCACGATCAAAGCAACGCGGGCAATCGCTGGATTTTTCATAGATATACGTCAGACCAATCAAGAATCAGGGGAATATTGAAGTGCGATGGTTCAGCGTACCGGCCCCTTCGGGAACCCGCCGCGGGCCAGTTTCGGAAGGGACGCTTCCGATAGGATTGTGCGTCAACCTAATGAGACGAGGCAGAGAGGGCAAGAGTTCTGTGCAAATCGAGGGATATTTTCGCTTGCCGCGGCCAGATTGCCGCCGCCGCGTTAATCGAGAATATTACCCCCATTACCCTGCTCATCGCACGAACCCTCGGCGGCCGGCGGGGCCCAGGATGATCCAGGCTCGGCCGAGGATTTGTGCCGGGGTAATGGCCGGATTGAAGCGGCTGTCTTCCGAGTCCTTCGTCTCGTCCCCCAGCACATAGTAGGCGTTGCCATAACGGACCGGCTTGCCGTCCATCAGATTGCCGTACGGCAAGTAGTGGTGATCGAGCAACGGCAGCTCGGCGGGCGGCTTGACCTCGTGGCCGTCGATGAGCACGGTCCCGTTGCGGCGCATCTGAATCGACTCGCCGGGCAGGCCCACGACTCGCTTCATGATGCGGTTGCCGTTTCGATCCTGGATCGCGATGACTTCCCAGCGACGCGGGGCGCGAAACCAGTAGCTGAAGCGTTCGCTCAGCACGCGGTCGCCATCCTTCCAGTCCTCCCCTTGCAGGGTTGGGGACATCGATCCGGAGACCATCCGCGAGTAATCGAAGCCGAGCAGAAAAATGAGGGTGCCGAAACCGATGGCCGCCAGACATCGCACGGTCCACTGCCAGAGAAAACGCAGGGAGGCGGACAGCCTGGTTCTATTCGCTGGGCCGGTCATGGTCAGTCTTCCCATCGATAACGCCGGACGAGTTGGCGGCCGTGCTGGACGTTTCGATATCTGGCGCCGATGCGGGTTCGCGCAGCGCGTCCACGGCGGCGTCGATCTGCCGCTCGCGCTCTTCCCACTTCAAGCGCGACGAGCGCGTGGCCCCCATGCAAGGCGTGACCGCATTGCCGAGCAGGAAGAACAGCGTGGTGCCGGCGGCCCCGAAGGCCACCAGCCCCTTCGTCACGCGTGACGCCCAGCCGCTGCTGGTGACCGGCTCTGGAGGGCCCGTGGGATCGAACGCCGGATCCAGGCTTGGTTCGTCGTCGGGTAGCGGTTCGATGGTCATGGCCTCGCTCCTAGGGAAACCAGGGAGGGCTCGCAGGCCGGACGCATGGCGCCCAGCACGCGGGCCGTTTCTCGGAAACAGACGCGATCGAGCAGGCAGAGCAGCGCATCGGGCCGGCTTGGATCGCCCGTGCGGATGAAGTTGCTGCATCGACAGCTCGTCGCGCATTGGTTGTGGATCGCACAATGCGAACATTCCTCTGCCCCTGTCGCGATCAGCGGCTGCGGCCGAAAGGAGCCCGCGTCGAAGGCGTGACCGGGCAGCCGGGCGGGATTATCTGCTGCGTCGGAATTGATGACCCGTTCGCACGGATAAAGATTGCCGGACGGGGCGACGGCGATCTGGCCATTGCCGTAGCCGCAGCGGGCCGTCGGCTCGGCGGCAATTTCAAACAGCCGCGCTGCTTTTTCGTCGAACCAACCCACGCTGCTATCGGGGAGTCCTGCAAACCAGACGTCGGCCGCTTGGGCAACGGCGGTTTCCAGCCGGCGTGCGTCGTCGGCCGTCCAGGTGGCCCAAATGTCCAGCGATGGATCAACGTGCGAAATGCCCTGCCGCCGCAGCCAGGCAATTCCGTCGGGAAAATCCGCCACGGTATCGGGACGCACGACCATCACCACCCTCGGCTCGCGCCCGGATGCGAGCAGTCGCCCAATCGTATCGAGAACGCTGGCGGAACTGCCGCGTCCGTCCGGCCCGCGCCGATGGCGATCGTGAATCTCCGGCAGTCCGTCGTGGCTGATATGAAGCCCCAGCCCGGGCAGGAGCATGACCTGCCACGCGACGGGATCGGCGAGCGTACCGTTAGTCGTCAGATTGACGCGCAGCCGGAGCCCGGCCGCCCGGGTTTCATCGCTGGCCCGCTGGATCACGTCGGCAACGAGCGGCGCTTCGAGCAACGGTTCGCCGCCGAAGAAACCCAGTTCCAGCAGGCCACCGGGGGCAAGCGACGCGAGGGCCCGATCCAGCGCCGCCACCGCCACTGCGCGCGACATCGGTCGATTGGACTTGGCCCCGGTGTAGCAATAGTGGCAGCGCAAGTTGCACGCATGATTGACCATCAGCACGAGATGGAAATTGTCGTACATGCCTGTTCCCGCGCATTGTCGAAGCGGTCGGGAAATAACCTGCCCAACAGCTTCCGATCTTTACCCCGTCAGACAAGCAGGCAACCGCCGGCCGTGAGCGGCGCAGCGGCCGCCCTGAGAACGGGGGCCTCTTCGAGCATCGTACCAACGGATAGCCGGAACGCAAGCAAATTGCGCGCGATTTTGGCGGAACAAACGGTGGTTGAAGGTCATGCGGGCGAAGGTGATTCGGGTTAAGGCGAGCTGTCGTTATACTTGCTGCCAGGGAAAGCGCCGCCAAGGGCGAAAATTCCAACGATCGCAATGCTGGCCACGTCATGGACATCGTAACGCACGCGATGATGGGGGCGATCGTGGCGAGTCCGCTGGTCGCCAGCCAGCCGCTGGCGGCCGCTGCTTTCATGCTCGGGTCGGCGCTGCCCGATCTCGATGCCGTCTCCCGTATTTTCGGCAAGCGGGCCTTTCTCGCGGCCCATCAGACGTTCACGCACGCGCTGCCGGTGATCGCGCTGCTGGGGGGAGCGTGTTGGATTGTGTTGGCGATGGCGGGAATCGAAGCGCCGTGGATCGCGGCGGCCCTGATGCTCGGAATGATGTTCCACAGCCTGCTGGACGCGACCAACACCTACGGCATTACGCTGTGGGCGCCGTTCACGCTGCGGCGATATTGCACGGAGTGGATTTTCTTCATCGACGCGGTCGTAATTTCCGTCACCGGGGTGACGTTGGCCTGGATCGCATGGCGGTGGCGGAATGCCGGCCCGCCCGGCTGGATGGTACCCGCGGTCTATGTCGCAGGGATGGCCGCCTACTGGATCGTGCGGGTGATGCTGCGCCGGCGGGCGATGCGGTTCGCGCCGGCGGGAACCATTGCTCTGATTCCCAGCGCGCTAACGCCGTGGCTATTCTTCGGCTGTGCCCAGCGCGGCACGGCCATCGAGACGTTTCTCATCACGGCGTCCGGAAGGATGCGAGACGCGCGGACGTGGCCGACTTATGACGATTCCTGGCCGCAGTTGCAAACGCTGCCGGAGTACCTGTTGATGAAGCGAGTCTCCAACGCCTTTCACGTGGTCGTGGTGGATCGTGCCGGGGATCGGACGAAGCTCACATGCAAGGATCTGCGCACCCGGAATTTTGGCGCGCGATTCGGCGACCTGGAAGTGGTCGTCAACGCGGCCGGCGCCGTCGTGGAGCGCCGCTTCCATGTCTAGGCCCGGGATGCGACCCTGAGTGCCATGGAAAAGGGCCGTCGCGGACTTCTCGTGATCGCCCGCGACGGCCCTGCTTTTGTTGCCTTGCGCCCATCGGCGCGAAGCTCGCTACGTTCCGCATTCAGCCGCGCACGCGGCGGCGTTTCCAGGCGACCAGTCCCAGCCCGGCCAGGCCCAGCGCGGCCAGGACGAAAGTGGAGGGCTCGGGGACGCTTGAGGGACCCGCATCGTCGAGCAGCCGGCTAATCACCGGACCTTCCAACTCGATCGAGAAGGGGGGATCCGCCACCACATCGACGACCTGGCCGTCGAACGTGGCGTTAGCGCCCGTGATCGACAGGCCAACATTGGCGTTGACCTCTACGTCGTTTCCCAGCAGGAAACTCAGAATCGTGGCCGAATCGACGGACAGATCGCTGAG
Source organism: Planctomycetota bacterium (assembly GCA_021413705.1). GTDB lineage: Bacteria > Planctomycetota > Planctomycetia > Pirellulales > UBA7805 > JAIOPX01. The sequence continues at coordinate 5,116 of JAIOPX010000109.1, forward strand.
CGTAAAGCTCTGGAGACTGAGATTCAAATTCGTGGCCTGCAGGGTCAGCACGTCCACGGCGTTGTTGCCGTTGATGTCCACGCCCAGCGGATAAATCGCCTCGCTCGACGAAATGGAGGGCGTAAAATCAATCGGCGTGCTCAACAGATCGTCCACGCTGGCATCGAACGAGCCGATCAGCTGCACGCTCAGTGGCGTCGAGGGGGCGAGCAACGTCACGGGGCTCGTCAGTCCCGTGGCAAAGTTATGCGCGGCGTCCGCGTCGGTGAGCGTCACGTCGGCATACAGGTTGATCGTGCTGGTGACGTTAAACGTGTACACGAGCGGATTGGCAGTGGGCGTAATCGAAACTGTCGCCTGGCCGGTGGAAACGTACAGCGGCGATTCCGTCACCAGGACGCTGGTGTCGAGATATCCATAATTGTCGATCGATCCGGGCTGCGTGTTGCCAATGTCGGTGGAGAGCGGCAAGCTGCCGCTGCCGGACAGGCTCAAGGCGGTGATTTCCGTTCCGGCGAGGTTCACGGTGAGCGTGGCGGCCGATCCCCAACTCGGCAGCAGGGCGATCAGTGCCAGCGACGCCATGACGGCCATCGCTCGTGTTATATTTTTAGTTCTCATGCAAACAGGTCTCCTCAGGGTTGGATGTTTGTCAATCAAAGAGTAATCAATGAGTTATGAGCAGCGAGCGGGAGGGCGCTAGCCCCCGGTTTTTTTGGAACGTGAACCGGACGTTAGCGCGTGCCGGCTGATGTGTTCAAACAGAGCCAGACCGGCCGCAAAAACCCACTCGTAAAAAACTCCACGAAAAAAGACTGCTCAGAATCTCCAGCATGCCATGCGTCACCAAAGCGCATCGCACCGAAAATCCCTGGCAGCCTGTGGTTACTGGCGATTCCTGGCCGCCCCTCACCCCGGTCCTCTCCCGGAGGGAGCGAAAGGATGTGGAGAAGCTCTTAATGCTAGTTGGGTTGAAATTGGCGCGGTTTAAAAACGAAAAAAGGTGCCCGAAACCTCACGCAGCCTTACGGCTGGAGTGTGAGAGGTTTCGCGCACCTTAATGACTGGCATGACTCCGAAAAACTGCGGGGCCGCCGCGCACCGCGCCGGCCGATTAAGGGAGAAGTTTAGCCAATGGCCTGAACCTGTCAAGCCTGCGCCGGGCTTTTTTTTGAAGGCCGTCGCGCGGGCCGGGGAAATGCTGCCCGCGGCGATCCGTGCCCGCCACTGCGGCGCTGTTCCCGGCGTCTCGCTCCGGCGTGCGAGTTTCCGTCAAAGGGAACAACACGTCCTCTCCGAACGAGAGACAGTCCTGGCACTTTTACTTGACATTCCCCGAACAGAAGATTAGCTTCATCGCCAATCTCACTTAGCGAATCCCACTTCGCGAATCTTAATTCTCCTCACTACATACAACATTCGCCAGCATTCTTGGGGGACATTGCCATGGGGCTGGTGATCGGTGCGGTAGGAGTTGTCTCCATTATTATCGGCATCCAGGGATTTCGCGCAGCCGGACTGCCACTGACGAGCGAAAAACGGCTGACGGGACGCCCCGCACACATCATTGGGACCGTTTGCATTGCGTTCGGTATCTTATGCCTGCTCGCGATCGTGGGCTTTATTCTGATGGTCGCTACAAACACTCGGCTGAGATAAAGAACGGTCAATTATCGCCGGACCAGTTCTCGGGCCTGAGCCAGGACTTATCCGTTACTTAGTCCGGCGTTTGGGGAGCCGTTTTTTGACTCTCTGGCGGAGTTTCCGGAGCTTGCCCTGGGGGACGGGCCGGTCGAGGACGTAGCAGGTGTGTGGCACGGCGGTGCGCCAAATGTCCTCGGGCGTGGTGTTCTTTACAGTCAGGCCGGGGGCCAGGTCAATTTGGGCGGTGCGGAAGAGGTGATGCACGAATGCGGAGCAGTAGAACGACTTGTCGCGATCCAGCAGGTTGTCCCTGGTCCGCAGCTTCGCGTAGCGCAGGGCGATGAGTGTTCCGAACAGTTCGCGCACCGAATACTTCACGCGGTTGGCGACGAGTTCGAGCCCTTCGGCAAGGACTCGGCCAACCTGCTCGGGCGCGAGGTCGAAATCGAGCACTGTGAGGTGGGTGTAGTAGCCGTCGTCGAAGAACTTGCTGATGCGGTTTTCCTGCACGCCCAGGCGGATGTGCTTGCGGTTAATCTGCAAGTCCGACTCGATGACCCAATGCTGCCCGTCAACGCGCTGGCCCTGGAAGACGAAGGCGTGCGACCACTGGCTCCAAGCCTTGTCAGCGTCCAGGTGCCGCTGGGCGCGGCCAATGGCCTTGTCGATTGACGTCGAGCCGCCGGCCAGCCCAATGCGTCCAGGCCGGGCGTAGGACTCCAGAAACTCCCGGTTGCTCATGCCTTTGATCTTAATGGTCTGGCTCATGTGCTTAATGGTAGACCAAACCGGAGAGATTTGCAGACCATGACGACGCAGCCGACAGGGACAGTCCCTTTTCTTCCTGCGGAAGAAGGGACAGTCCCAGCCCTCGCGCGCACGATTATCCGGCCGGCATGCTGCGGGCCAAGATGCTCGACCATTGATCCCAGAGCCGCGCCGCGCGTTTGCTGGACGGACGCGATTTGCGGCTGGCTTTGGGGATCGCCGTGCTGCGCTGGTTCGAGGCTTCCGGCGGCGCGGGCGCTGGAACGTCGGCCCCCTTGGTGCTGGGGCGGGTTTTGGGTCGCCTGGCCATGAGCGTGCTCTCCCTGCGATTCAGTGCGACCGCTGTCGTGCGGTCTGGGGTCCAGTCACTCCACGCCTGTTGTCGATCGGACGCAACTCACCGCGACCGCCGCTTCCGCCAACCGACCAGCCCCAGGGCCAGCAAGCCAATGGCCGCCAGGGCCAGGGTGCCCGGCTCGGGGACAACCGTCACATTCTCTGCGGTGTAGTTCAAGTAAATGTCCTGGCCTTGCTGGTAGAGCGTGAAGGTCGAGCCCGACCGCACGCTGCTCAGCGTCGCCGCGTTGGAGTCGAGCCAGTCAATTACGGTCAGGTCCAGATTGCCAACCCCACTGGACGTGCCCGCGACGTCGTACAGCAGCCAGCCATTGGTGGCGAGGTGCGACGTTGCCCAAAAGGAGTCCGTCCAATCCACCAGGCTGGCGCCGATATCAAACACAAGATTCAGCGCGGTGGTGTCAGCAAAGTTCAGATTGCCGCCGACCAGGATCGAATCGAAGTTCGCATTGGGATTCGGCGCGTTTGTCGCCGTGTTGTCGACCAGCTCCCAAACGACCTGCGGCGCGTCGGGATCGGCAAGGTAGGTCAGGTCTTCAAGGAATGTTTGAATGCCGGGGGAGTTGCCGGGACTGTGCGTGCCGGAAATGACGGTGTCGCCGCCGATGGTCCCCGTGCCGCCGAGCGTGGCGCCGTCGGCCACGGTGAGCGTGCCGGTGGCCAACGTCTGGTCGCCATTGATCAACAGTTTGCCGCCGTTGACGTTGGTCGGACCGGTGTAGCTGTTGGTGCCCGTGAGATTAAGCGTGCCGGCGCCATTTTTAGTCAGGCTATGCGCGCCCGACTCGCTGATGTCGCCGCCGATTGCCACCAGGCCGGCGGCGTTGGTCACGGAAACGATGGTGTCGCTGTCCAACTGCACCGGGGCGCTGATGGTGTGCGTCACCGTGCTGCTGGAACTGATCGTCGCGCTTCCGGCGTCCGCTTTGAGAATCAAAGTTCCGCCGGAACCCGGGGCCACGGTGTAACCGACGCCGCCGCTCAGTGCGATGTTCTTCACGCTTGGGCTAGTTCCATTGAGCGAGACGATCGTGCCGGCTCCCGTCCCGTCGAACGTGGCGGTGTCCACGTCGTCAAAGCCAGCGAACGTGCCGGGTGCGGCGTTCACACCGTTGGCGTCGGTCCAATTGCCATTGATCCCCCAGTCGCCGTTTGATCCAAACGTCCACTTGCCGTTGCCGTTGAATACGCTGCCGGTGACGTTGACCACGACGTTGGCAATGGAGCCGAGTTCGGCCGTAACGGTGGACGAGAAGCTCGCACTGCTCAAGATGCCGGCAGTCACGCTGCCGCCGATGCTGTAATTGGCCGTTTGACTTGCCGACGCGCCGTTAAATGTGGTGGAATCGCCGGTCGTCAATGTGAGTCCGTTTGTGTTGGTTCCCACAAAGCTTCCCAGGCTGGCGTTGGCCGTCACCGCATTGAGCCCCGAGCTGCTGATCGCCGTAGTGCCCGCAGTGGCGGTGCCGGCGTGGATCGTGCCCAGCGCGATCGTCGGCGTGCCGACGTTGAAGCTGCGTTGATTGACCGCCGTGCCGGTGACGGTGACGACGACATTGGAGATGGAGCCCAGTTCCGCGGTGACCGGGCTCGAAAAGCTGGCGCTCGTCAGAGCGCCGGCGGTTCCGACCGATCCACCGATGGTGTAGTTGGCGGTCTGTGTCGCCACGCCGCCGTTGAACGCGGTGGAATCGCCGGTGGTCAGCGTCAGGCTGTCGGTGTTGGTGCCGCTGAAGCTTCCCAGCGTCGCATTGGCAGTGACGGCGTTGAGGCCCGAGCTGCTGATGGCCGTGGTTCCGCTGGGCGTGACTCCAACGAGGAACCGGCCCAGGGCGATCGGCGAAGTGCCGACGCTGAAGCTGCGCTGATTGACCGCCGTGCCGGTGACGGTGAAGACATCGTTGGCGTCGTCGCTCCCCAGCCCGGTGCCGAACGAATCGCTGGAGGTGTTGTCGATCGTCACCGTGCCCGACTTGCTGCCGGTGCTGGCGGTGTTGAGCGTGATCGTGCCGCTGGTGCTGCCGGTGGCGAGCGTGCCGCTGGCAAAGGTCGTGGATGCCACGTCCCCGCCGGATGTGACCGTGTAGGGGGCGGAATCCGTGCCGGAATTGGTGATCGTCAGGCCGCTGACCGTTTGCGTGCTGCCAACCAGCACGCGGCCGAAGGCATGGGTCGTGGCGGTGCCGGATGAGCCGGGGCCGCTGCTGGTGATCGAATCGGGCGACGCAGTGATGAGGATCTGGGAGTTGTTGGGAACGGGGGCGATTGTCCACACCAGTTGCTCGTTGCTACCGGAAACGATCGTCGAGAAGCTTCCTTCTCCGGTGATCGTGTTGTTCGAGCCTTGTTGGACGCCGTTGATGAAGATGGTGATGTTGCTGGTGTCGAACAGGTTGCCCGCGGTGACGCCGCCGGTGATAAAGTCCCAAGTGCGGTTGGCGTTCCAGAAGCTGTTGCTGAAGTTCGTGCTGGCGTTGGTGAACAGCAGCTTGAGCTGGGCACCGGTGGTGGGCGTGCTGCTGATCGTGGTGGATCCGCCGGTGACATTGGCGACGTCCCAGTTGGTGCCGGCGACGCCCAGCGTGTTGATCGTGTCGTTTTCCCAATTGAAGATGCCGCCGGAAGCGACCGTCAGTCCAGCGCCGAAGTTGATCGTGCCGGGGCTGTTGCCGGGGGCGAGCGTGCCGCCGCTTAGGATCGACGTTGCGGGTCGCACCGCTGTAGCTGTTGGCGCCGCCGAGAGTCCAGGTGCCGGCGCCGGATTTGGTCAGCGCGGTGACATTGCCGCTGGCACCGTTGACGATCGTGCCGCTTTGCGAACCGGCACCTGTGCCCGTGAGAGCCAGCGTCGAAGTGGTGGCGCCGGTCCCGGACGTAGTAATGCCGCCGCTAAGAGCAAAGGCCGTGCTGCCGCTGGCGTCGAGGGTGAACGTACCGCCGGCAGCGGTGTTCAGGTTAATGACGCGGTTGCTGCTGCTGGCGCTCCCGTTGCTACCAGTGAACTGCAAGGTGCCGGTATTGGCCAGGCCAATGATGCTGTTAGAGCCAACTGCGGGTAAGCCCAATGAGTTGCTCAAAAGGCTGCCTGCGTCCTGGATGGTGTTGATCGCCAGGATGCCGGAGGTAATGGTAGTGGCGCCGGTGTAAGTAACGGCCATTGTGTTGCCGCCACTGAGTGCGCCAGAGTAAGTTTGGTTCGCCCCGGTGCCAAGATTTAGCGTAAGGGACGTTACCGCCGCCGTGACCGCGAAATTGTTGGCGCCCAGAAATCCGCCGATCGTGGGGGTCGTGCCGCTGAAGGTCGGTGACGAATTGCCCGACGTGTCGATCGCGCTGTTTTGCAGCGCCAAGTTGGCTAAACTAACATTGGTACCACCCGTGATGATGGTGTTTCCGGTGTATGTATTGTTGCCAGTAAGAGTGGTCCTGCCAGTAATGTTCAAACCGCCGGTACCTGAAATGATGCCGCCAACGACGAAGCCTAAGCCTGTTGTGTTATTGAGTTTCACGAAGTTATTCAGAGTGACCGCGCCTGTGCCCAGGTTGAGGCCACTGCTCAAGCCGGCGGTGTAATTGACATCGGCGTTCCAGATCATGGGGATGTTGTTGAGGACAAAGGCGGTCGTCGCGGTGTTGATATTGCCACCGTTGATTGTCAGTGTGCCCGACCCTAGCGCGGCGCCACTGGTGCTCAAAATCAGCGTCCCGGAGTTGAGGGTGGTGCCACCGCTGTATGTGTTGATGCCGCTAAGGGTCAGCGCGCCGGTGCCGCTCTTGGTGAGACTCACGGCGTTGGCGCCGTTGTTGCCGATGACACCCGAGATGGTCAAGCCGCCCGTGTTGAACTGTTGGATCAGCAATTCGTAATTGCCGCTGCCATTGCCCGCAGTCAGTCGAGTGGCACCGGCCGTGCCGCTGATGGTGGAGGCGGTTGTGCCCGTAGAAAGCAGGCCGCCGCCAGTGAGCGTCAGCAGATTGGCTCCCAAGCCGAGGGTCGCGCCGGTAGTAACCTTGAGCGAATTGTGTGTGTGCGCTCCCGTGAGCGTTAGTGTGCCGGTACTGTCGTTTAGGCTGTCCGACGTGGCGCCGGCCACCATCGTGGTGTAGCCGGTGTAGGCGGCGACCACATTGGAGCCATTGTTCACGGCCCAATCTGCCCCACTAGCAGTGGCCCAGCCCCCGAGGATTCCGCTCGCGTCGTTCGCTTGCGCGGTCTTAATGATGGCGGTGGTGCCAAACGTGCCCGTGCTGGCCTTGAAATCTACGGTGGCGCCGGCGCTGCGGGTGATGGTCAGCGCGCCGCCTGTCCCCGTAAGGTCGATAGTAGTGCTGGTTCCACCCGCGACGTTATTCGCGTCGACGATCGCCGCACCCGCAGAGAGCGTCAGTCCGTTAAGAATTTGGGATCGGGCTTGGCCGCTTAAGCCCTTAAGCTGGAACGTGCCGCCCGCGCCGGTGAATGCCAGACCTGATGAACTGCTGAGCACTGTGGCGTTGGTGGCGGTGTCCGCAATCAACGTGCCACCGCTGGTGGTCCCGCCGATGGTGGTTGCGCCGGTATACGTATTCGCGCCAGAGAGGGTCCAAGTGCCCGCACCCGTTTTGGTAACTCCTACGGTACCGCTGGCATTGGAGATAATGCCCGCGATCGATCCGGTGCTGGTGCCAGTAAGGGTGAGCGTCTTCGATCCGGAGGTGGAGGCGCCGACCGTCATGCTTGTGCCACCGGTGAGCGAGGCGGTGGTGGCATCGATGGACGCGTCGCCTGAGAGCGTGATGGGGGAGTTGTACGTCGCAGCGGCCAGACTGGCCAGCGTAGAGCCTGAACCAAAGTCGAGTGTGTAGTTTGGGTTGACGTTGGTCACATTCAACTCAACAGTACCGAAAATCGTGCCCGGGCCATTGCCGGCGCCGGCGGTGGTCTGTGCCTGGCTGTAGCGCAGAAAGGTGCCGGCGACCACCCCCGTCCCGGTAGGAGAGGCGAGTTTAGCGAGGCTTTGGTTGGTGACATTCACATCGAGACGACCTACGCCCGAAAGATTGATGGCACTGGTGTTGCTGAAGGTGGAAGCGTTGCTGATGATCAACACCCCTCCTGTAACACCCGTAGCACCGGTGTACGTGTTTGCGCCGGATAGGACCATGGTTCCAACACCGGTCTTGGTAAGACCATTAGTAAAACCATTCGTTCCGTTGGAAATGACGCCATTTTGTGTGAATGTCGTTGTTGACGTCAGCGGGCTGACTGTTCGGGTAACGTCGGTTCCCGTCGCGCCGAGGTTCACGGTGCCGCCGTTAAATGTCATTTGCTGCGATGCGGCTATAGACTTGGCTGGGTCGTTGAAAGTGAAATCGCCGTTCCATTGCTGGAGAATGCCGGAATAGTTTCCGCCGGATTGGTTGATGGATGTGAGCGAAGTATTGGCTGCGATATAAAACGTGGTGCCGGTTTTTAGATTACCGGCGTTGCCAACGATCGCAAGAACGCCGGCGTCGAGGTACGTGCCGCCGGAATAGTTCATTGTGGTTCCCGAATTACCAAGTTGAAGCGCGCCATAGCCGACTTTGTGCAAGGAAACACTGCCTCCTCCGCCAGCATCAATCAGGTTCTCAGTAAGCGAAATATTCCCAGTACCTCCAAAGGTCAGCGTTCGAGCGCCCGCTCCGGACGCAACCGTGATGTTGCCGGTGCTAAGAGCCAATGCCCTGGACACTGAGCCAACATATTCTGACGCATTATTGTTGGTGAAAGTGAAGTTCGCGGTGGATCCATTGCCCAGAATGAGGGGAGAGTTAATGGTGTGATTGGCAGTGACACCGGCGCTGTTAGTGATGGAACCGCCATTGCTGAGCGTAATCGACGTGCCGCCGCTGACGGTGAGCACCACGTTATCCGAGAGCGTGATGCTATTGGCCACCTGTGCGCCACTGACGGTGATGGTTCCGGTGGTCCCGTTCGTGCCGGCGGAAAACGTCAGATCGTCCGTGCTGGCGGTCGAAGTCTGAAACGCGCCTCCACTGCCGCCAGTGGAATCGGTGTTCCAAAAGTTGCTCGTGCCCCAGGTGCCGGTGGCGGCGCCGGAACCCGCGGTGGTTCCGTTGGTGTCCCAGTAGAGCGGCGTCGCCCAGGCGCTGCCCGCGCTCATGAGTGGCGCGAAGAGAGAAAAAGTTAGAATCGACAGCGCCGATAGTGCGGCGCCGAATCGGTTCGTCATTCTCATGAGCTGGCTCACTTTTACTTAGGACGAGAAGATTTTCTGATCAGTGCGAACGACTGAGAATGATTACGATGGAGGCTGATACTGAAGCGGATTCTGAAACGATGGACGCTGGTTGAGGCAAAGCTTTTGATCGAACGAATGGTCTTGATCGGCCGACTGGCCGGAATGGAAAGCTACGGTTGGCGCAAACAAAAAACACCGCAAATGCGCCACGTCACGCTGGAGGTGCGACGTGGCATATTGGCGATGTCGGTTGTAAAGTTCGGGTCATTGAACAGTTCGTATCAGCAGCGGCTCCGTGAGAATGAAATGAAGAGTGATTACAAAACCTTCTCGCAACCTTAATCATCTTAACAAGACTTAATTGCCTTATCCTGCCAAAATCCTGTCTTTTTAGTGCGTCCATTTGAGATAGGCTTGACGGCCCCCTGAACCTGCCCAGAGGCGGCCAGGACGAAAACCCTGCTGGAAACGGCCGCCAAGCTATCGGCAAAGGTGTCCTTCTACCTGGTCGCTGCCAAGTTATGGATCCGCAGGTCGCCGCCGGTCCAAGGGGGAAATCCACCGCCGATCGTCCCACCACAACCGACGAGTGGCTATAAAAGTTGTGTACGGCATAGCCGGAAAACGAAGGTCCAAGCAGCAATTCAAAGGCGGCAAATCGAATGACTGCTGACAGCCGATAGCCAAACGGAAACGATGAGAGTCTGGAGAAACCCGATGACGATTCGAGGGGTCGCTGCGTTGATGCTGCTGCAAGTGATGGGAGGCCCCGTTTTCAATTGCGCTGCAGGCGAGGTTGCCAATGGTGCCGAGATCGACGCGGTTGCCCCGCGCGATACGTACCTGCTGCTGGATTCGAGGTTGATTGAGAAGACCGAAGGTGTTCGTCTGCGCGTGGGTCGGCCGACGAAGCATCCGGCGAATCCGCTGTTTGGAGAGCAGCACCCGTGGGAGCCGCGGTTCGACAATCTCTATCCGAACGTCCTCTACGACGAGCAGCAAAAGATCTTTCGCTGCTGGTACGATACGCTGGTCGTCGATGCGATGTCGAGCAAAACGCCTCACGAGAAACGGCCGGTCACCAAGTATGGACGCAGCGAGCGGCGCACTGGACTCTGCTATGCGGAGAGTCGCGACGGGCTGACGTGGACGAAGCCGCTGATGGACCTTGTCGCATGGCAAGGCCAGCCGAGCAATATCATCGGCCTCGACTGGCACGGGGCGGGTGTGTTCATCGATCCACACTGCGTCGATTCAGGCGGCGAAGACGCCAGGCAGCGGTACAAAATGTTTCTTCGCATCAATGAACCGCGCGTTGATGTGGCCGTGGCTTCGTCGGCGGACGGGCTGCGGTGGAGCGTGCCGCTGAAGCAACCGCAGATCGACGCGCCGGCGGATACGCACAACAACGCGTTCTGGGCGCCGACGCTCGGCCGCTATGTCGGGATCACACGCCTTTTGGACGGGCAGCGGCTCGTCGCCCGCACCGAGAGTAAAGACTTTGTCCACTGGACCAAAGCGGTCGAAGTGCTGCGCGGAACGGTTGAGCATCAAACCTACGCCATGCCGGCATTCTATTATCAGGGGGTCTACCTGGGACTGGTGGCCGTTTTTAGTCCCAAGCCGGATCGCACCCACGCGGAATTGGCCTGGAGCCCGGACACGATCACCTGGCACCGGATCGATCTCGGAACTCCGCTGATTGCCAATGCGACGCGGGAGGGAGCGTACGACTGGGGCTGCGTCTACGCGGGCGTGGCGCCGATCGTCTGCGGCGACACCATCCGCATCTATTACGGCGGAAGCAATGGCCGTCACGGCGGCTTTCGCGATGGCTTCCTCTGCCTGGCGACATTGGAGCGAGACCGTTTTGCCGGCTGGGCGGCGGATGCGGAAAGCGGCGATGGTGCGATCATCACGAAACCGCTCAGGCTGGATGCAGCCCGAATTGAGCTGAACGTCGCGGCTCCCCAGGGGCAGGTCACCGTCGAATTGCTCGACGCCAACGGCACACCGCTGCCCGAGTTTAGCGGCGAGGATGCGAAGACATTTCGCAATGTCGATTCGCTAAGTCTCGCGGCTGAGTGGGCGACGCCGCTGAAGTCGCTGAAAGGTCAGCCTGTGCGATTGAAGCTCACCCTGCGTCAGGCGACCGTGTACGCATTCCGCGTTCGATGACGGTTTCTGGACGTGATTGCTAGACCATCCGTCTTTCCAAGACCGGCCCTACTGCAGCTTGGCCGGTCAAGCGAAGTTCGTTGCCCTCCCACCAGTGACCATTCTCACCGGTTGAGCAACCTCAGTCTCAACAAATCGTCGGAACCCAAGTTGTTGCTGAGTCTGGGAGAACGAACAATAATTTGGGTGAAGTGCGAAGCTTATTGCGCCGACTTGATGAGGCAGAAAGTCCTTTAGCCGCCATGTCGAAGGACTTTCTTATTCGTGAATTTCGAGTATCCTCAAAACTTTTGGCATTCACGAAACTGATCCGGTTCGCATATGAGCGACAGTCTCGAAGTGATTCTGGCCACGATCGGCGCAGGTCTACCAAGGCATGTGAGGTGGACGGTAAATGGCACACCGCTGGATTTTTACTTTTCCACCGACCGTTACGGTCTTCGCCGGGTGGCTGAAAATGATGTGGTTGGCGGTCCCGTGCCGGAAGAGTGGTCTGACTGTCGGTTAATCGGCATGTACGATTGCGCCGACGGCGGCGGAGCGTCACCGTGGATTGCAATCCGCGAGAGTGATGGTTTTGTCTGTGGTTTGGACATCGAGCGGGACGGAGAGAATATCTTTATTTTTAATTCGTCCCTGGATCGGTTCATCCACACGTTTAACATGCTGGATCAATATCTCCGCGCAGGCCGGAAGCTACCACCCGATATTAAGTCGCAAGTCGGAGCAATGGATCCGAAGATGTTTCCACTGTCCGATTGGCGGAAGCTTATAGAGCACATCATCGACGAGTAGGCGCGCGCTGCAGCCGGGCCCGGCGGCACGGTACTTTTGTTTCGCGAAGTGGACGACCACTTGGCTGACTACTGATGGCGGATTCGTCAATATGAAGCGACAGTATCAACTAGCTGGAGTGGCCAGCGTTGGTGACCAACTGCTAACGGTTCTAGCTGTGTCCCGCTGCCCAGGCACGGAGTTTTCATCTGGCAGGCTAGATGCCCTTTCTTCCGCACGCTTCAAAATGCAGCCTGGCAGAGCTTGACGATTGTGACACGATTGATCGTCCGACTAGTCTGACGCGGAACTGGAATGCACGGATTGTGACGGTTCATACCCGAACCGGCCGCACGGCTGAGATGAAAGTTTATCGAGCCTCGGCACGACGGTTCCGATAACAAACCATAGGCAGGCCAGCGGCAGCGCAAAGTTTTCCGTCTGTGTCGCCAAGCAGGGCCGATGCATTTGCCAGCGAAGAACTCCACCACTGTTACGTGATTACAGCCATGCACCAATCAAGCCGGGTTCCGCTCCTGATTCTACTGACGGCGTCCGTCGGCCTCGCGGTCGTCGCGGCCCCGCGGGCCTCGGCGCAAGGTCTCCGCGACCGGTCGCAGAAGAAGGCGGTCCGGGGGATGACCGGAGATTTTGACGGGCTGGGGATGGTGCTGTGGGTTACGCGCGACGAGGCCCGCCGGCTGCTGCCGAATTCCGACTTGCAGCTCGACTACCCGGGCGACGCCGATCGCCATCCCATCGTGGTGCTGCTCGGCGCCGAGCACAACGTCGGCGTGCAGCTTGGCCGCTCGTACGTTCATCCTCGCTTTCTGCAGGAGTATGAGAACGCCTATGTGATCGTCCCCTACTTGCGTCATCCGTCAACAGACCAGCATGTCTACATCTTCTCGAAGATTTTCGTTTCCGACGAGAAGGTGACCGAGCGCGGAAGCAAGCTCAATGGCTCGCCAAAAGTCCATGCGGCCATCGAGGACGCTGCTGATCGCTTCTTGGTGGACTACCAGGGTGAGCGTCGCATCGACCTAACGATGCAAGAGAAACCCCCCGCGGCCAAACCCCAGGCGGTCGTCGCTCAATCGCCTCGCTCAAACAATACCCCGGCTACCGCCGACCTGCTGCGGGCAATCTTCCGCCAGCCGAAAATCGAATTCTCCCCGAATGTTCACCTGTTCTCCTTCGATTTCATGGCCGAAGCCGCGGGCCTGACGCCCGCGATCGTATCGGGCACGATCCGAGCCCCCGCGCTGACGAGCGACCCGTCGCAAAAGGGCTCCGTCGGCGACCGCTCGAGCGATGTCTTGTTGCTTTCCCCGAATCACCCGGTCGAGGCGGTTCGCTTTTCGTCGCATTGGGTGAAGTCGCTTCAGCATTGATTGCTTCGACCCAGGAACTGGCCTCGGAAGCTGGGTAAGCGACAATCTCATCCAACGGACCGGTGGTGACGACGGCGCCGGCAACGTCGCGCTCGGCGAGATATGCGCGAACTTCGGCGCTCGTCGCCGTCTCTCGGCCCTCCAAAACACATCCGAAGGCGGACAGAACCAAAGCCCTGCTGCAAATGCCCCTGTCGGAGTGCAAAAATAGCGCCATATCCATGATTGACCTCAACTTGCGCGTTTTACCGGATTGGCACCATGACGAACATCTATCACTCACTTTTGACCGTGATTGCCGGGGCCACCCAAAAGGAATTGGCCCCGTAAGTGAAGTATCTGAGGGTGGAGAACGAGATTCTGCGGAGCCGACGGCCACAGCTGGTTGTTGTCACGCCGAAGGAGCGGAGTCGCCTCGCCAGATTTGCCGCCACGTTATCCCAAAAGGTCTCGAGCAGCTGGTGTCGATTGTCCACCCGCACACGGTGCTCCGTTGGGTGCGAGAAGAGCGTCGAAACAAGAGTGGTTACGAACCACGTGGCCGAAGAGTCGATTACAATCTGACTCTGGCTACAGCCTAAAGCTTTGACTCTGAAGACGCATCAACCGTCTCGGGACGAACTGCCTATGAACCGACACCCTATTGCAATCGTTCTGCTCGCTGTGATTTCGCTGCAATCGAACGCTTTCGGGCTGCCGCCGATCGATCCAGATCCCAACGGAGTTCTTCGCAAGCCGATCCCCGACAAACTGGTGGTTCTCACCTTCGACGATAGCCCAGAGAGCCATGCGACGATTGTGGCTCCGATCTTGAAGTCATTGGGATTTGGCGGCTCGTTCTATGTCTGCGACTTCGATTCGTTCAAGACGCGCAAGGACTGGTACATGACCTTCCGGCAAATGAAAGCGCTCAGCGATGAAGGATTTGAGATTGGCAACCACACCAAAGGTCATTACGGAAGCCTCCAAGCCTTTCTCGACATGGAAGACGAACTGGCGGCGCACGATGTCCCCAAGCCGTCGACCGTTTGCTGGCCTCTCTATGCAGTGGGGTGGAGTATTTGCCCGGAGCTGGCCAAGAATGGGTATGTCTTTGGCCGGGGAGGGCACGAGCGGCCATATCGACCGACGGTGGATAATCCCTTTGATATTCCGTCCTACACGATTCGAGATGGGGTTCCCGTCGAGACGTTCGTCAAGCACGCGCGACAGGCATGCCGGGGAAGAATTGTCGTCTTCACGTTCCACGGCGTGCCCGACATGGAGCATGCGGCCGTCAGCCTTGAGCCATCGACATTCAGGCTGATGATGAAGTACTTGAAGGACAACCAGTACCAGGCCATCGCCCTGCGCAACTTGGCGAAGTATATCGATCCGGCAAAAGCCGTGAAGCTCGCCCCGACGGCCAATGCGTTGCAAGAGTCAGCGTCCGCCGCGTTGGCCAGGGAGGACAAGCCCTACGTTGCTGCCGCCAAGCAGACTCCGAAATCCGCTTCTGCCGGCCAGGTTCCTGCGAATATTTCCAAGGCAATCAAGACGCCCGTCGGCAGGGCCAACGATATATCGCAGATTTATGCCGTGACGGAAGTCAAGAACAGTCAACCCAAGGCGTTCACCTGGAGCAAGGCCGAGGGGGGCAACTGGAGTGATGGTTCAAGATGGTCGAATAACCTGGGCGACGGCGCAGCGCCGCGCACAACGGGCCAGGCAGATTATGCCCTACATTTCAAGATTCCTGGCAACCCTACCGTCACGAACGATCTTACCGCGGGATTCCTGCTCAACCGATTGGATCTGACTCCTGTCCAAAGTCAAGGCGTGACGCTCGCCGGCAACGCCATTCGGCTGGCCACGAACCAAGTCACCGGTGCCTTGCCGAGCATCCATGAGCATACCGTCTTCGGCCGCGACAAGATCGACGCACCCCTCATCCTCGCGTCCGATGTTGAAGTGAATCTGATTCCTGCCGGCCAACTGAGCATCGCAGGCTTGATCTCTGGCACCGGCCGCCTGATCTACACCGGTGGCAACGGCAACGCCAGTGGCGACCTCAATGGCGGCCCCAACCAACACTACAGCAACCTGTCGATCAACTATTCGGCCAACACCTACAGCGGCGGAACGGTCATCAACGGTGGCACACTTCGCCTGACGACGAACCATGGGCTGGGGACAGGGCCGGTTACGTTGAACGAGGGAGGCGGTTTCGTGCCCGCTTCGGGCAATGCGGTCAACCCGCTGATTCTGAATGGGGGTGTGATCGATGCCGGCGGCGTCGATTGGAACGCCCCCATTACTCTGAATGGGAATGTCAGGATCGCCGGACGCAACGTAAATTTAAACAAGGCGAGCGGAGGAATCAGCGGACCCGGCGGCTTTACGCAGATTGGCACCTGGGGAGCGTTTGCAAGGGTGAATGGGGGCGAGATCTATCTTTGGGGCGCGAACACCTATTCCGGCCCGACCATCGTCCATCAGGGGACGTTGTTCGTAAAAAAGTCTGCGTCGCTTTACAACGGAGACAGTGCAAGCTGGACTGCGGCCAAGATCGGCGTTCATCCTGCGGCTACACTGGTGATCAGCGCCGGCGGCCCGAGTGAGTTCACCGGCACGCAGGTCGGCACGCTGCTCGGTAATCTTGCCGCATCGGTCGATAACAACGGCTTAATGGCTGGTGCGGTTTTCGCCGTGGACGCTGCCAATGCCAAGGAGCCGGTCACCGTTTCGACCATCATCGCAGACTCGAAGGGTCCAGGAGGCGGAGCGTTTATATTCAAGAAACTTGGGGGCGGCACGCTGTGCCTATCGGGGGAAAACACCTATACCGGCCGGACTATTCTTGACGGCGGCACACTGAGCGTGGGTTCGATCAATCGCTTCGCCGGCGGCCAGGCCAATAGCGGCCTGGGCGCACCAACCACCTTGGAGAACGGGATCATCGACTTTGGCGGGGACTGTACCTTGACGTACACCGGCCGAGGTGAGGTTACTGATCGTATCATTGATCTCGCCGACGAACAGCAAACCGTGACCTTCAACCAATCGGGCAGCGGATTGTTGAAGTTTACGAGCCCATTCGACATCTCCGGTTATGGCTTCAACAAGACCGTCGTGGTGACGGGTTCCACTGCTGGTACCGGTGAGCTGGCCGGCAATATCAAGAATCCATATGACCGCAAGGGTGTCGCGAAAACCTCGCTCACAAAAACTGGAACCGGTACATGGACCCTCTCCGGCAGCAACAGCTACACCGGTCCGACAATCGTGGCCCAAGGCACCCTGTTGTTGGCCAGTGCAAAAAGCCTTGGCCCGAAGACCATGGTGATTATTCAAACCGGTGCAAAGCTAGAACTCAGCTTCGCAGGACGGATGAACGTCCACAACCTCTCGGTTGGTGGAAAGGTCCAACCACCAGGTGCGTATGGCGCGGCAGAGTTTCCCGACTCGATCCGAGGCACAGGGGTTCTAAATGTCCAGCCGTAACGGCGCGGTGGCAGGTGTGCCGGAATTCGGTCGTTTCTCGGACAAAGTCAGAAAAGCGTATGGATGTCGTAGGGAAACGAACTAATCCGCTAGGAGCGCCAAGTCGATAAACTGGCCGCGGCCCCCTTCATGCGAGTGGACTGCGATGGTGTTCGTCCCTTTTTTCAGCAAGCTCCGCAACTGCTCCGTTACGACGAGCATGTAGTAACCCTTGGACCCGGTTACGGCCACAAGTTTCTGTCCGTTGACGTAGATCTCCGTGCGGTCGTTGTGACGGATCACCACGGCGCCGTGCTTCAGATCGCCGCCTTCGTATTCAAAGGTCTGCCGGAAGTATATTTCCGGAGTTTTCCATTCCGTCCGTCCACGCGCGTCGCTGCCGAAAGGTGCCAGGCCGGTGGCCCAGGACTTGTCGTCAAATGCTTCGTTCATCCAGTCTTCAGCGGGCTCATTCGTGGCATATTGGCAAGGCCTGCTCAGTTTTCCGTCCGGCAGGGCGCCGACCAGCACTTTCCACTTGGCGTCGAGAATCCTTACGACGGGTGGAGGAGCTACCGGCTCGCCTCGTTCGTAGGCTGCCTGCCGCGCCGTGATCTCACGAATTATTTTCACATCGAACTTGGGGCGGCGATCGTAGTAGTACAGTCCGTTTCTTTCCTGTTCGATGTCGGTCAATTGCGTGTAACAGAAACCGAACAGGTTTGGGTTGTCGAGCATGGCGTCGATCGTGCCCCGGTAGCGCGTGTAGAACTCATCGTGCGTCTTCGGCCCCACGCCGTAGCTCCAGCCTCCCTCGGTGGCCCACCCGATGCCGCCGATTTCACTAATCATCATGGGAATGCCGCGGTCGACGTGAGAGACAGACGGGTTAAAATAGCGCGAGGGAGGATAGGGGCCCTCC
Organism: Planctomycetota bacterium; assembly: GCA_021413705.1. GTDB lineage: Bacteria > Planctomycetota > Planctomycetia > Pirellulales > UBA7805 > JAIOPX01. The sequence continues at coordinate 22,839 of JAIOPX010000109.1, forward strand.
GGCGGCCCGGAGAAATAATTCAGCCATTTCTTGCGTAAGTGCGCCGGGTTGTCGGAGTAATCGTGGGCGTCGGTGACCTCGGGATGAGGCAAAGTATGCGCCCAACCACTGGCTTCCAGCGCCGGTCGGGTGGGGTCCACTGCCTTGGTAATCTTCCAGATCATTTGCTGAAGTTCGCCCGAATCCTCAAAGTTTTCGTTGAATGCACTCCAGCCGACGATGGACGGATGGTTCCTGTCGCGCAACAGCACCTCGGTCCATTCGTTGACGTAGGCCGAGAAACCCGTCGGATTGTTGTTGTAGCCGGCGTTCGGAAATTCGCCCCACACCAAGTAGCCGAGCTTATCCGCCCAATAAAGGAATCTCGGCTCGAATACCTTTTGATGCAATCGCGCGCCGTTAAAACCGCAGGCCATCGACAGCTCGATATCTCGTTTCAGTGTCTCGTCCGAAGGCGCCGTCCAGATTCCGTCGGGATAGAAACCCTGGTCCAGGATCAGCCGCTGAAAGACCGGTTTGCCGTTGATGAGTATCTTCCGGCCGTCGATGGCGATCTTGCGCAGGCCGAAATAACTTTTCAGCTCGTCGATCTTCTCTGTTCCCTTTTCTGCGTCTTTTTCTGTGCCGCGGTAGAGCGTCAACTTCAGCTCGTAGAGGAACGGGTGACCAGGTTCCCAGAGCTTCTTCTCCTTGAGGTTCAGCGTTAGCCGTGTCTGCCAAGGACCTGCCGCCGTGTCCGATCCCACCAATTTGCCGTCGGCAAACGCCTCCGCCTTGAGCGTTAGGTCTTTGTCGGAACCGTTGATCGTTGCCTCGATTAGCACGCGTGCATGGTCGGGGTCGGGCACGACAGAGATGTTTTCGACGAACGACGAACCCACGGCCTCCAGCCACACGCTCTGCCAGATGCCGGTGGTGCGGGTGTAGAAGCAACTCCAACTTTTGTCGTGCGATTGCTTGCCGCATGGCTGGAGGCCACTCCACATATCATCCAGCACTTTGACTACCACTTCGTTGGATCCGTCCTTGAGAAACCTGGTGACCTCGCAATTAAAAGCAGCATTCTCGCCGACATGTGTTCCGGCAAGTTGACCATTGATATAGACCCAAGCTTTGAAATCGACGCCACCGAAATGGATCCTTACCCGCTTGCCTTTCATGGCTGGCGGAACTTCAAACGTGCGGCGATACCAAACATCTTTCAGTTTCTGGGTGTTCGCCAGGCCGATTCCAGACAGCTTGCTTTCCGGGCAGAAAGGGACGGTGATCTTGGCGTTGAGATTCTTGCCGTAGGTCAAGCCGCGAGACTCTCCGTCGGCGGCCTTGTCGATCTCGAACTGCCACTCGCCGTTGAGCGACAGCCAGTTGTCGCGGCAAAGATCGGGCCTCGGATGCTCCGAGCGCGGCACTTCCGCTCGTGTTTTGTATGCTCCCGTGATTACCGCTAGCATCACGGCCGCCAATCCCGCCAACCTGTGAACATTCTTCATGTTGTCGTTCTTTCCAACTTCTGCCATCGGCAAAGGGCTGCGCATTGCGGGTTCGGTTTTTGCCATTCTACACGTGGCAGTCACCGTGATTGTCAGGAGGCGACTTTTATTCTGCTTTGTGTTGACGGGGCGCCGTCGCTGCTGATCCCCAAAACATGGGGGGATCTCAAGAAGCTCGATATCAAGCCAACCTTCCGTCACACGTCTGCTCGCATTGCTAGCTGACTCGGCCCGGTTGCGCGAATGGAGGAAGCGAACTGCATATCAGTGTTATAGGCATTCCCGTTGGCCAACCGCACTTAGTGTTCGACGGCCCATCCAGTATATTGCCCGCGCATGAAAATAATAACGACCCAATTCGACGGCCTCCTGGTGATCGAACCCCCCGTTTTCAGCGATCCACGCGGCTATCTTGTCGAACTCTGGAAGCAATCTCGCTATACGGCGGCGGGCATGCCCGCCATGCTACAAGATAATCTTTCTTGGTCCTCGCGAGGAGTTCTTCGCGGCCTGCACTTTCAGAATCCACAAGCCCAAGCGAAGCTCGTCTTTGCGTTGGTGGGCGAGATTTTTGATGTTGCGGTGGATGTCCGCCTTGGCTCGCCAACCTTCGGGAAATGGTTTGGCACCTGTCTGTCGTGCGCGAACAAACGTCAACTGTTTCTGCCCGCCGGTTTCGCACATGGGTTTTGCGTGCTGTCGGATTCGGCGCTGGTGGCTTACAAATGCTCGCAGGAGTATTGTCCGGAAACAGAAATAACGATCTCGTGGAACGATCCGCAGTTGGCCATCAAGTGGCCAACCTTCAACCCAACGCTATCCGCCAAAGACGCGGCGGCTGTTCCCCTTTGCAAAATCCCTTCCGAGTGGTTGCCGCTATGGCGATCCACTGCCGCTGCGGCATAACTGTGGCGAACGCGGCGATCAGGACCACGGAATGCCCGGCATGGCTCAGCCCACCATCCTCTTGACCGGGGCCAACGGCCAACTGGGGCAAGAATTGCTTCGGTCACTCCAACCGCATGGGCGTATCGTCGCGGCGATCCGCCCCGGATCCACCGCGCCGGGGAACTGTGAATCGCGGCAGGTTGACCTCGCCAGTACCAGTCACCTTCGCCAACTGGTGCGCGAGGTGTGTCCCAGTCTGATCGTCAATGCGGCGGCATACACGGCGGTCGATGCCGCCGAGAACGATCGCGATACCACCATGGCGGTCAATGGCATCGCTCCTGGCGTCCTGGCCGAAGAGGCCTGTCGATTGCGTGCGGCGCTCATTCACTTTTCTACGGACTACGTATTCGGCGGAACAGGCCATCGATCCTGGCGCGAAGATGACGCGCCGGGACCAGTGAATTTCTATGGCCAAAGCAAGCTGGCCGGAGAAGAAGCGATCCGTCGGGCCGGTGTGGTCCATTGGATCCTTCGGACCTCGTGGCTTTACGGAGTCGGCGGAAGGAATTTTATCAATACGATGCAGCGCCTGGCCGCTGAACAATCGGAAATCAACGTGGTTGATGACCAAGTCGGAGCGCCAACCTCCGCCGCCTACGTAGCCGACGTAACAAGTGAGATGATTGCCCAGGCTGGTGGCGGCGCTTCCATGTGTGACGAGTGCAGCGGGACGTTTCATGTGGCGTGCGCCGGCGAAACAACCTGGCACGGCGTGGCCACGAAGATATTTGCGCTGGCAACTGAGCTTGGCCTTGGCATCCCGATTCCGAGGATACGGGCCATCGCGTCAGCCGATTATGGAAGCGCCGCCAGACGACCGCTGAACTCTCGGCTCGATACGAATCGCCTCCGCCGAGCGTTTGGGCTGGCGCCCCCTCGCTGGGACGAAGAGCTGCGGGCTCGGTTGCCGGAACTGTATGCTCAACACATGGATGAAGTCGGGGCGCGATTAAATCCCGGAGACCGTTCGCAGGTGGATTCGATCAATTCCCTAAGACTAGTCGCCAGAGGAATCGTCGGTTGCCAGCCGGTTAGCCGTGTAAGTTTTCCTGCGTTCCCATAGATGTCTAGCAGGTCCGCCGGTCCAGCCGCCGCCGACTCCACGACACGCACGCGAACATTGGCCAGGTCGATCATTTGCAACAGCAAATCGCCGATACGGCTGGAATGCCCTGAACAGACGTTGTAGATCTGACCCGGAATGCCGCGCACGGCCGCGAGCACGTAAGCGTCTGCGGCATCGCGAACGTCAAGATAATCGCGACGCGTATTGAGGGCACCGCAAGAGATGGTATCCGTTTCACCGCGGCGCGCGGCGGCCAACTGCCGGGCAAAGTTTCCCAGCGCCATTCGGGCGTCCAGACCGGGCCCCACCAGATTGAACGGGCGTACCGCCACAATTTGCAATGGACTATCGGTGGGTCGACCAAGTGCGTAGCGAATCATCGCATGCTTGCTTTTCCCGTAGGGAGTCTCGGGTTGGCACGGCGCGTCGTCGGTCACTGGCAGCCTTGCCGCGCCGCTCGAGCCGAGTTCGGCCGCTGAGCCGAGGGCAAGCAAGCGGATTGTGCGACCGGCAGAATGGGACGCGAGTTCGTCACATAGGTTTTCAAACCCCGCGACGTTGACCCGCATCAGCTCATCGTGCGGGGCTCCGCCCAAGAGTCCCGCCAGATGAAAGACGATGTCAGGGCATGCCCAATCAATCATCTCGGCCACGCGATGTGGATCGGTCAAATCGCAGCTAAAATAGCCGTCCAGCGCGACGGTTGAGTTTGCCCGCCGTCCGGTCCCCAGCACTACTCCATTCGCCTCGCACTTCAGACGCTCGGCCAGGTGCCGGCCCGTGAAACCGTTGACCCCGGTGATGAGATATCGTGTTGGCATTGGATGAGGCCGGTTCTCGTCAGGCCGCGTGTCGCAGAATCAGTCGCGGTGTAGCCGTTGCCAGGTCTTGTTGAGCCTGCAGGTAATCCTGCGGGCGACCGATGTCGCGCCAATAGCATTCTGTCTTATGGCAATTCACTTCCTGGTGTGTGCTTCGCAACCGGAGCAGCAAATCCGGCATCGACAGGCGTTCGCCCGCGGCGACCAGCCGGCAGACGCTCGGCTCAAAGCAGTAAATACCCATATTCACCCAGCATTCGTACGTAGGTTTCTCGACGAAAGCTGACATGCGGCCCCCCTCGTCACATTGAATCACGCCGAAGTCGACAGGCAGGCAGTGCCGGCGGACGGCGACCGAGGCCAGGCATGCGGCCTCCTCATGGGATCGTACCAAGTCGGAAAAACGAAAGTCGGTGACCACATCTCCGTTGATCAGCAGGAAAGTCGCGGTAGGGCGTAATTGGCCCAGGCAGCCGGCCGTATCGAGCAGTCGAGGTTCGCAAACGTATTGAATCCGCACACCCAAGCGATCTCCGTTTCCTAACTGCTGCTGAACCATCTCGGACAGGTGGCCGGTAACCACGGTAATTTCGAGAATTTCCTCCTCGCGAAGCTGGCCAATGAGCCGCTCGATAACAGCCGTGCCATCGATGGGCAGTAGCACTTTCGGTGTTCTGACGGTCAAAGGCGCCAAACGCGATCCTTTCCCGCCGGCCAAAATTACTGCGTGCATGGAAGCATACTGCTTGGGTTGGAGCGGATAACCGTCGTATCGGCCATATCAAACGGCATAATGGTCGCGGCGATAGTCGTCGCGATGGGCGTCGATCCACTGGCACGTCTGTCGCAGCCCTGATTCCAAATTGACTTGAGGCTGCCAATTCAAGAGCTTCAGCGCCTTGCCGGGACAGCAAATCAGTGTGCGCACCTCGCTTTTTTCCGGACGCCGGCGATCGGCGGAGGTAGTGATTTCCAATGGTCGCCCCACGATGCGGCCAACCAGTTCGACAACCTCCGCAATGGACGTGCCCGTTCCGGTTCCCAGTTGCACCACTTCACCGCAACCGTCCGCTGCTTCGCTGGCAGCCAGGTATCCGCGGACGTTGTCGCTAACGAACAAAAAGTCGCGCACCGTGTCGGTCGAGCCCAAGGTGATCGGCCCTCCGGCCAGCGCCTGCGCGATGATGGTTGGAATCACTCCCCGGGCGCTTTGTCGAGGTCCGTAGGTGTTAAACGGCCGGACGACGACGACCGGCAGGTCGAAGGAGGCATGAAAACTGAGCGCCAATTGGTCAGCCGCCAACTTCGTGGCGGCGTAAGGGCTCTGGGCATTCAACCGATGGGCTTCGTCAATCGGCGTGTACTGCGGCGTTCCGTAGACTTCGCTGGTCGATGTATGGATTAGCCGCTCTACGCCAGATTCCAGGCACGCTGAAAGCACGTTGAGCGTCCCTTCCACATTCGTTTGCAGATAACTTTGTGCGGCTCTGTAGCTGTAAGGAATGCCGATCAATGCCGCCAGGTGAAACACAACCTCGCACGACGCAACCGCTTGCCGCACGCGCCCGGCGTCGCGCACGTCGCCGACGATGACTTCGATTTGACTGCGGACTTCCTCGTGCAGTGAATCGAGATGGCCCCAAGTCCCGCGCGAATTGTAGTTGACCAGCGCTCGCGTGCGAGCCCCCGCGCGCACGAGCGCCTCCGTCAGGTGACTTCCAATGAAGCCGCCGGCTCCCGTGACCAATACAGCCTGGTTGGCAATTTTCACGCTGCACGACTCCAGGTGCTCGGTGCATGTGGTTCATGCAGTCGCGTCCTGCGGTGCAGCGCGGCCAGCATGGCCTGGACACTGTTCTCGATCGACAGCCGTCTCGCACCGCTACGTGCCTGTTGACTCATCCGCCGCCGTAGGACCCCATCGGCGGACAGCCGGAGCAAACGCTCGGAAAGCTGGTCGATTGCCCAGGGTGAATCAATGACGAAGCCGTCGCGACCCTCGGTCACAAGTTCGGCGGCGCCATTGGCCCGCGTGGTAACCACCGGCAAGCCGGCGGCCAACGCCTCAAGCACGACCAGGCTGCATGCGTCGTAAAAAGTAGGCAGGACAAACACGTCGGCGCCTGCGAAACAGGCCCGCGTGTCGGACACAAATCCTAAGAACCGGACCCGACCACTCAAACCCAATCGTCCCACGCGGCGTTGCCAGCTTCGATCGCGATCCGTGCCACAAATGAGCAACTGAGCATCGGGAGAATCACGCGCGACCGCCACAAACGATTCCAGCAGTGCCGCCATTCCTTTGAGCGAATAGTTGCGCGCGGAGAATAAAATGGCTACATCGTCGGACTTCAAACCCCATTGAGTCCGAATATCTTGGCGGACGCTGTCACGCGACGCGTCTCGGCTGGCTTTCAATTCAACCCCGAGATGAGCGACCGCCAGATGACTTTCGGGAACATCATGCCAGCGGCGAAAGTCGTCCGCCACGCGATGACTTGGTGCGATGACAAGCGGCGCTCGGCCGCGGGCAAACTGCTGGTGTTCGATCCATCGACACGCCCACTGATTCGGGTTCAAGCGTTTGCCCAGCATCCAGCAGGCTCGAGCCGCGAGCGAGCGAAACCTTTGCGCGCTGCATTCCAACAGGGCGGGACGCGATCCGCCAATGGCGATGCACACGTCTTGCTGCCACACTTGGCCAAAACCAATCACCAGGTCGAACGAATGCCGCGAGAGTTCGCGTGCGGATGCGGCGGCAAACTGATACGAGCGCAGCCAGCCGAAACCCCGCCAGGCGCGGATGGGAATCAGGTGAACGGTGATGCTTGGCGGCAATTCTCCCGGATCGACGCGCGTTGCTAGCACATGGACCTCGTGCCCCGCTTGGTCCAGGGCTCGGGCCAAAACGCCAACGTAGGTTTCCGCGCCGCCGCGCCGCGATCCAATGGCAGGAAAGTTCAACGCCACGCGCATGCGGTTATTCCAACGAGGATCTGCCACTAATTCGACAATAGGTGGTCTCATTACGGTCTATTCGGGTTACAGCGACTTTGACTATAAGAAAACTTCGGGGGGTTGGGAGGAAAATGACGATAGAACAAAGGCGCCGGGTGACCGCCGGCGCTATCGAACCTCGACTTTTACTTCAGACGGCGCCCCCATGAAGCGATTGTTGGCACTGACCGAATCGCCGGATTTCGTCTGCTATCGCTATCGAATAGCAGCATTTCACGATGCCCTGGCTGCGCGGGGCTGGCAGTTGGAAGTTCTTTCGCAGCCGAAGACGAGCGCTGGGTTCTTGCGGCAGCTTGCGCGGATTGCCGCCGCGGATGCCGTCGTGCTCCAGCGAAGATTGCTCTCGTGGTGGAAGCAAAAAGCGCTGCAAGCGTCCGCCAAACTGCTGCTGTACGACGTGGATGACGCTCTATTTCTGCGCGACAGCAATCATGGCAAGGCCGCGCACTCAGTGGGTCGCTGGGGCCGCTTTCGGCAGACGGTTCGCATGGCCGACGCCTGTCTGGCGGGGAATGAATTTCTAGTTCAGCAGGCTGCTCGATGCACGCAGATCGCAAAGATCCATCTCGTCCCCACTTGCGTTGACCACCGTCGCTATCCCATCGCCAAACACTGGCGGACCGGAAACGGCGTGCAATTGGTGTGGATCGGCAGCAGTAGCACGCGCCGCTCGCTCGCTGACGCGGAAGCAGGGATTCGTGAAGCGACGCGGCGTGTCGCGGGGCTGACCTTGAAAGTGATCTGCGACACGTTTCCCGAATTTCCCGGACTGCAAGTTCTGCCTGTCAGGTGGTCGAGCGACACCGAAACCCAGGAAATCGCCGACGCCGATATCGGTATGGCATGGCTGCCGGACCATCCTTGGAGTTTGGGAAAATGTGGCCTGAAGGTGTTGCAATACATGGCCGCCGGACTGCCGGTGATCGCCAATCCCCTGGGCGTTCACCACGACCTGATCGTCCACGGCGAAACTGGTTTTTTGGCGGAAACTCCGACGCAGTGGGGTCGCGCCGTTGAAACACTGGCCAACTCACCCGACTTGCGGCGAAAAATGGGGGCCGCCGGACGCGCGAGGCTGATCGAGCGCTATAGCGTCGAAACATGGGCACCCCGCTTCGCGGATCTGGTCGACCACCTGGCCGCCGGACGAGGGTTAGCGACGACCGCGGGAGCCAAGGCAGCATGAAAACCGTGGAGCGAGCTGACCCAGGCCAGAACCAGTGGACCGAGCTTTCGGCAGCGCATGTGGCGCGCTACTTGAAAGCGTCGGAGTTCGCCTCCGGGCGACGCGTGCTGGACGCCGGCTGCGGCACGGGATATGGTGCCTCGCTCTTGAAGATGGCGGGCGCCGAGGAAGTGGTTGGCGTCGATATCGACCCTGAGACTATCCATTCGGCCAACTGCCAGTTCGCGGACGCCGCCGTGAAGTTTCTCGTTGACGACTGCGAGAAACTGCAACAGGTGTCGGGCCCGTTCGGGCTCATCTGCTGTTTTGAATCGATCGAACACCTGGCCCACCCGGAGCGGTTTCTGCGGCGCGCGGGAGAATTGCTGAGTCACGATGGAGTGCTGCTGGTCTCAACGCCCGATCGCGCGGCCACGCCGCCCTTTGTCGATGGCCGACCCCGTAATCCGTTTCACATTTACGAATGGTATCGCCAGGAATTTGAGGCCCTGCTCGCGGCGCATTACTCGAACGTGGAGATGCGCGTGCAGGTTGAGAGCGTGGCCCTCAGTGGTCGCCTCCAGGCCGTGCGCACGCTGCGGCAGGGTCTGATGTGGAGCAATCCGCTGAGCATCTTGTTGTGGCGCAAATGGCCGCTGGCTCGCCGGGAGAATCGCTCTTGGAAGAAGCTCAGTGGGTTGGCGGCTCCTGCCATCTCCGATTACCCGATCGTTCCCTTGGCCCTGGCGCCAATCTTCGGCACTCCCTGGGTCCATTTTGCCATTTGTCGCCGCGCGATTTGCGGTGATGACGACGGCGGGGTGGGTGGCAAGACATGAGCTGGTTGAGCAAGGGAAGACTGGGCCGGACATGGTACGAGCGGCAGCGCCGAAAATTTCAAGCTGCCGAAGATTTCGAGGACTTTCTGCTGGTTACTTGGGATTCGTGCCGCTTTGACGCATACCAACAGGCACGCACGCCGGTGCTCGATCGCTATGCGAGCGCGAAGCGAGGCTGGGCCATGGCGACCTACACGTTGCCGGCCCACCAGGCGATGTTTTGCGGCTTTCTGCCGCATGTGTTTGAATCCGAGCCATTCTATAATCGGTACGTGCAGCAGTTGTGGCGCATTTCACATCGCAACGTGCATGTGAAGCCGCTGGTGACATTTCCTGAAGGCACAGACAACATCGTCCGCGGCTTCCGCCAGCGTGGCTATGCGACGCTGGGCGTGGCGGCCATGGACTGGTTTGCCAGCCCCAGCACGCTCCAGGACGGGTTCGATTGGTTTCGCGTTACCGGCACGCGGGCCCGCGAGCAAAACGAGATGTTAATTGGCCAGATCGGCCGTCGAGCCGCCGGCGGGCCCTGCTTTGCGTTCGTCAATTATGGCGAGACGCATAGCCCCTTCCGTCACGAAGGAATGGGCGCGCTCGATGACCCCGTTGCGAAGAAAGTGAGCCTGTCGCGGCTCTTTAACCAGCAGGGCGTTCACAACGGCGGTCAATTGGACCCGCAACTATTTCAGCGGCAGGTCGAGTGCGCCGAGTATCTTGACGGGCAAATGGCGGAACTGATCGACTTTTTTATCCGACGGGGCCGCCCGACGACGGTTATCGTCTGCGCCGATCACGGCGAATGCCTGGGCGAACAAGGATTGTACGGCCATGCTTTCTACCACGAGAAGGTGATGGAAGTGCCCATCCTGATCTTTCGCCTCAATGCGCTGCCGCACGCGGTGCCTGAGCTGAGCGTTGTCGCTCGTCGCGCGGCGTCCTAGTCTCCGACAGCCACAGCTGGTAGAAGCCCGGTGCGAGTCTCTGCATGGGCGGTACGCCAAGAAAAAACGCTGACGAGTTAGGTACGCCGATTTCACTTCGGGTGCGCAACAATCTCTACTCCGCAGAGCAATGTTCGGCCCACTTTAGGCTTGAAATCGATCTGCAATGCAACCGTCCCGTCCACATCGGCGAACTCTCTAACGACGGAACGCTTGGTTCCTCCCGCGGCCTTGATCGGGTCGAAGGCGCTTAGTACCGAGTGGCCGTTGATGGCCACGTCAAACACCCGTTCGCCAGGCTGACAAGCGTTCGGCTCCATAAAGAACAGACGGACCGTGTATCGCCCCGAATCTCTGCTGTCGCCGCCCAATGGGATCGTGAGAGAACGGATTCCCTCCACCCCCGACGCAGCCACCCAATTAGGACCGGGCCCTTGAATCAAACGCGTCGGGAATCTAAACCAGCGCGGATTGTCGGCGTCCATCTTTACCTTCACGTCCGGCGATGGTCCCGCCAATCCGGGAAGAACATAGCCCGGTTTGTCATTGCTAGGCCAATCGAGCCATAGCGTACTGTCTGACGCTAGCCGGTCCCCCGGCGCACCAAGGTTGATCCCCAGGCGCGTCACTCGGCCCGTCGGCGCTTTGAGCGAGCTATACGACCATGTCTCGGCATCCGAAACATGCACCAGCGCCAGCGATGTGAATACCGAAAATCCACAAGAACAACCGTTGGCCATATTCGGCGCGTTGAGCACGCCTCCCGCGGGAATCAAGCTGCTCCGGCAACCGGGGCGAAATCCCGTCAATCGCACCGTCATTCCGTCCGCCACATCACAATACCCGGCCGTGCCGTCCCGAAACGTCACGACGTTTTCGCAGGCGATGGCATACGAACAGTTGTGGGCGGTCGTGGTAAATTCCCAGGGAACCGTGTCGCCGGTCAGGGGATGCAGACGAGTGATCGGTTTGCCCGTCTTGAGATCATAGGCCAACCCGGGCCCACGCTGGTCGATGATGCGATCGTTCCACAAAATCAAGCGATCCCAGCGACTCTCCGGGTGCCCCTTGAAGCCGACCGATGTGGCCGATTTGCGCCACATTTCCTGGCCTGAGTCACCTTGATGGACTTCGATTCCTTCATGGTTGGATGCCACCAGCAGATTGCTCTCCGGCGAGTGGGCCAGCCAGCTCGCTACCATTTCAATCGGTTGCTGCCACAGGAGGCGGCCAGACTCGGCATCGAGCGCTTTGAGATATCGTTGCGGGTCGCCTTGAGGGATATTGCCCCGCCGTTTTCCGTCTCGGTACAGATCCTTTAAGAGTCCATCGTAAAGAAAGACTTTTCCATTGCCGGTGGCTACCAGCGGGCAACTCTGCGTGGGAGTGTGCGTCCAGGCAGGTTTGCCAGTTACGCAGTCCAGCGCCACCAGTTTGGCGGGCACCTTTCCTTCATGGAATTGAGGATTGAAGACCGTCACCAGTAGACGGTTCTTCATGATGTGGATTTCACCCCAGCGATCGGCCTGCTCAGGAAGTTGCAGCTTGGCCAGGGTCTTGCCCGTGACCGGATCGATGCGAAGGCAACTCGTGTCGTAGCACAGGTAGACCGCGTCGTCGGCCGCAGCCATGTTATGGCCCGTGTCGAGGTTTTTCATGTCGAAGTTAATACGTCGGTCCGGACTGGAACCCACTTCGATCGGCCTCTGCCACAACACCCGGCCGGTATAGATATCCACGGCCGCCAACGTGTCGCTTCCCTGCAGAAACATCCGTCCGCTTACCACGATCGGACTGGGGGGTGCCAGGTGTCGGTCATAGAAGAAGCGGGGATCGGAAGCGGGCCCGCCGAACCACAGAACACCTAATGGCGCTGCTACCAGCTTGTCGTGCGACATCAGCGAGTTGGCCGCGTCGGCGTATTCATGCGTCCAGTCGGCGGCGCCCGGCAGAGCTCCGGGCCTACCAAGCACCGTGTAGCCATCCCGCTGGGCAATTTTGGCGCCCGTCGTCGAGTGGGCGGCGACCAGATATGCCAATTGGTCGTGAACCAGCGAATTCAATTCCAGATACGCCGTCCCGCCGTACGGACGCAAGGTCGGCAATATGCTGGCGAAGATCGCGTCAGCATTATCCATTCCCACGCACTTGGCATCACCACAGAGTACCAGGTTGGCCAAGTACTGAGGCAGTTCGACGCTGTGGGCGTCCCCTACCCGCGCAGCCATGCGCGATCCATATAGTCCGGCCGCGAGCAAGCGCCGGCGCAGCGCTCCCACCTTACCCGCGTCGGGATCAATCACGATCAGGCGCAGCGCCGACTGGCGAACTAGCTCGTCGACCTGGGTGCCGTCACCAATTCCCCAGACAACGCAATAACCTTCCTTGGCACCCGAGTCCTTGAGCAGATCGGCGATCTTGGCCGCTGACGGCGAAAGGCCAGCCACAACTTTTTTCGCCGTAGACGCTTCGATGGGCGTACCCTTAACGTCGGCAAGACACAGCAACTGGCCTTCCCGCGTCGAGACGAACAGTTTGCCGTCGGCGGCAATCAGCGAAGTGGGCGTACCGTCGATCACGGTGGTCCAGACAACATGCGCCGGGACTTTCTCGCCCGGAATTTGAATGGCAAACAGCAAGTTGCCCCAATGCCCAACCAGACGATCGCCGGCCAACAGGTCAGCCACCAGGGGGCCGTCTTTCTGCGGAGTTTTTTCCTGAGGTCCGATTGCCGCTCGGATCGAATCCAACGATACATGCCAGGTTGCGGCGTACAACGCGACTGGGTTGCCGGAGGGCGACGTATTCTTGGATTGCGGCGGCTTCGATATATCGGTGGCGACAATATTGTCGTTTTGGGCAAAGTAAATCCGATCACCGTCCGTCACCGGGCGGGAACATTCCAGTTGGATCGGCTTGCGGGCTTTAAAGTCGATAACACGTTGGCCTTGAAACAATCGATTCAGGCTGACGGTCAGGTGGCAGTCGGTTCTCATGTCCGCACCGAAGTTGGAGAGCTTCACCGGAGCCCCACCCACATCGATGCACGTGGCCGGTCCTCGTCCGCACGGCACGAACAGAACGTCATCGCCTGCCGCCAAATAGCCTTGGGGTGAATCGTCGTTGAAGGTCGTAATCACTTCCACCACCGGTGGAATGGCCGGTTTACTGAGGTCAACTCGAAATAAAGCCGCGCCTTCAAACGGCCACACCCCCGCCGCGTAGTACAGCCACCCTTTATGGATCACGAGGCCGCCGCGGATTGGCCACAGGGAAATCAGCCGGTCGTTGCCCAGCGCGGTCCGATTTCCAAACGGCGAAGGAATCTTCCAGAGGAGCCGACCATCGGAGGCGGCTAGGCAGTAAACGGCACCATCGTCGGAACCAAAATAGATCTTGCCATCGGCCACAACGGGAGCCAGTCGCACGGGGCCTTCGGTAAAGAATCGCCATTTCTCTCGGCCGGATTCCGTGTCCAACGCCACGACGGAGTCATTCACCGTGGACGCAACGTACAGCCTCTTGCCGACGACGATTGGCTCGTTGGCGCGATCGAACATCATTTTGGGATCTTCCGGCCACGCCATGGATGGCGGCGCAAGCTGCTGCGCCCACAGTAGGCGAAGTCGGTCGGACAGGTGTTGGGAAGTCGTTGCGGTTCGGCCGGCGTTATTTCGCCACATTGGCCAGTCTTCGGCTTTCGCGGATTTGGCGCCGGAGAACAATGTTTCGGCAAGCAACAACACTGCCAATGGAAAATGGCGGTATCGCATGCGATTCCTCCTGTCGATGGGGGGAATGCGTGAGGCGGGCTGTGGGAGGGTATCGAGCAGCACCCCTATTGTTATGTCCGACCGAGTTGAACACAATGGTTTTGGTCGACGCGCTGCCTATCCTGGCGATGGTCAGGGCGGCTGGTTGCAGAAGCTGACGGGAATGGGCGGACGCGTAAACAGCGTATGCCACTCTACTTGGCGTGCCCGAACTTTTCCTGGAGTTTCGCCAAGTCTTCCGGAGAATCAATCCATTCTTCGCTAAAGCCACATTGACTGCACACGAAGCGAGTGACTTTGACCGCGGAGAAAATCGTACCCCCGACGGGAATGTTATTGCCGCTGCCGAAGGCCCCTGATTTACCTGGGATGCGAAGAAGATCGCGAGCTTTGCATTTTGAGCAAGTATTTGTTTGCTTCATGATTCTGGGTAGTGTCCTTTTGGCTGGAGTTGGTCTGCATCCTGGCGATGGTCAGAGTGGCGGGCGGTCAGTGATCGATCTTGCAATTCGGCGGCGACTTTTGCAATCGTGCTACAGCGCCTGTTGGAGTCGAGCGATCTCGGCGTCGGTGAGCACCTACTTGGCGCGGGACAAACGAAAAACGCCGGGGCGACTCTCGCCTCAGCGTTTCTTGTTGACTCATGGGTCGCGCTATTTCGCGAAGAAAAAGGAGCTCCCCCGGTAGGACTCGAACCTACGACCCGGCGGTTAACAGCCGCCTGCTCTACCAACTGAGCTACAGGGGAATGGCGAAAAAAGGACGCACTAAGTTGTTTTTTTGAAAGTCGGAATATTATTACCACTGGTCGCGGAAAAATGCTCTCGCAGGTAGGCAATCGGCTGTCTGCCGTGCTCGAATGACTTGGCGAATGCATGATTGCCCGCACGCTGCGATAACCCAGCAATGGTAGACCAATTTTGCGGCGGGAGCAAGGTGGGCGAGGCGCCGCTGGAACCTTCGGAAGAACGCCGCAGGAAAGTGAAAAGAGCGGCCGCGGCCAAGCCGAACAATCGGCACAATCGGCTGCTTCGTATTGCTGTTTCTCCTATTGCTGTTTACTGTCGCAGTCCTACCGCAGCCCTTATTCCGCCCGGTGTTTTTCCATCTCCACGCAATTCCCCTCCGCGTTGTAGTCGACGCGCGACATGAAGTTGCGCATCAGCATGATGCCGCGGCCGCAGGGGCGTTCGAGATTTTCAGGGTCGGTGGGGTCGGGAACATTGCCCGGGCAGAAGCCGGTCCCTTCGTCGGCAATCCGGATCCACAGCCGTTCGCTGGAAATCTTGCAATCGACGCTCACCCACTTCGTCGAGCACAGTCCGTTGCCGTGGATGATGGCGTTGACCAGGGCTTCCTCCAGCGCCAGATGGACGGCGAACACGTCGCGATCGACCCAGCCGTGCTCGCGCAACTGGCCGAGGATTTCTTCCTCGATCGGTTTGCCAGCGCCGTGCCGACTGGGTATGCGCCAGTCCGACAGCCAACTCCACGACGGATTTTCCATCGGGTGATTCATCGCCAGTGCGACTCGGGCCAAGACGACGTGCGGGTTTGTTCCGGTATCAGACGTGCCGCTCTCTATTATATCTCGCGAGATCCCGCTTGGCGCCGCTGCCCCGGCGGACGCCGACTCCTCAAGCACTATGCCTCGCCGCCGCCCCCCTAAAACGCCGCCAGGGCGTCCGCCTCGTCATCTTTGATGTCGAACAGCTTATTCAGCCGCGTGATGGCGAAGACTTCGTAAATCTCGGGGCGGATGTTGCTCAGCTTGAGCTTGCCGTTTTGCTTCTTCACTTTCTTGTCGAGCGTGATCAACTTGCCCAGTGCGGCACTGGAAAGGAACTCGACGTTCGAGAAGTTCAGCAGCAACTTCTTGCGCTGTTCCTCCTCGACCAGATGAAACAACTCGCGACCCAATTCTTGGATGTTCGCCTCGTCGAGGATTTTGCGATCGACAAAATTGACGATCGAGACATCGGCAACCATCTGGACCGACAAACGCTGATGAGTGGTCATGTATGAGACCCGCTGATTCGGCACGCCTGGCTTGGGGAAAAACAAATAGAATGAAGAACGCCAAACGGACTACGGTAGGATAGGGCTTCCCAGCCCGTCCCCTGCAACCTCTTCCGCCGCAGTGTAGCCAAGTTATGATATTCGCCCCCCCGGGGGGGCGTCAAGGATGCAGTTCAGGGGAATCTGCAAACTCTGGGGCTGCGGTCGAGGGGAATCTGCAAACTCTGGGGCTGCGGTCGATGATGGGTACCGAGACTGTGGGCAGCCCCTGTCGGGTACTGGCTGAGAAGCTTGCCCTACGGGCGAGCTGTTTGGAGTTGCTCGATGAGTTGCCGCAATTCGTCTACTTTCTGCGGCTGTCCCGATTTTTCGGCCAGGCGCAACGCCTCCGCCGCCGCCGCGATCGCTTCGTCTTTGCGATTGAGTTCAACGCAGACGAGCGCCAGATACTGATGGGCCTCGACCACCGGCGCATGGCCATGGGCGGTATGTAGGCGGTCGATTTCGCATGTGCGCGCGAGTTGATCGTGCGCGTCCTGAAGCCGGCCGGCCTGGACCAGGAGCATGCCAAAGTCGATCCCATACTTGATTCGATCAGGTTCGATGCTCAGAGCCTTCCGGTACTCGCCAATGGCGTCCCTCCATTTCTTTCGCGAGGTATAGTAGCGTGCCAAGCCGGCGTGGGCCTCGGCCAATCGAAATTCTGTTTGGCCACCCAGTTTAGCTGCCCGCTGAAAATGCGATCGAGCCTCGTCCATGCTGGCTGGTGTTCCTTTTTGTTCCAGCACCAGCGCCAAGTTCAAGTGGAACAAGGCGTTATCATCATTTAGCGCTACGGCTTTGCGGAACCTCCGCACAGCTTCTTCGCGATTGCCAAGCTGAGCCTGGACGTGACCGATCTGGGCATGCAGAAAGGAATTCTTGGGCGCTACCGGCTCGGCGTCCAGAAGGTATTTGAGCGCGCGTTGGTAATAGCCCAGCCGCTTCTGCTGGTTCTCTGGTAGTTCTCCCTCGTTCGTCAGCGCACGAGCCAGATTGACGGCAGCGCGAGAGTTTTCTGGAACCTGCTGGAGCACGCGCTCGCAGAAATCGACATCGCGGGCATAGTCGAAGTTCCGCAATATCGTCAGGCCGCTCCAAACTGCCATGACAAAGAGCAGTAGCACAACCCCTCGAAACCGACGTTTATGTTCAGTGGCCTCCACGGCGTGGCCAGACCGCAGCAAGTAACCCAGCAGTTCCCATGTTCCCAGGACCAAGAGGGCGATGACGGCCGCCAACGGCAGATACATGCGCCGTTCGGTGGCTATGTCTTCGATGGGAATGAAGCTGGAGGAAGGCCCCAGCAACAGAAAAAACGCGGCACCCAAGAATCCCCAGGCTGGGTAGCGCCACAGCGCCCAGCAAGTCGTCAGGAGCAAGCCGCCGATCAAGAGCGCGGGCGGCACAATCCGCTGCAGCGTGTCGGCTGGCTTCCAGAAATAATCTGCACAAAGCGGATAGGGCCAGAACACCAGCCGCAAGTAATGGGCAATGACGCCGAATTGACTTCGAGCATAGCGCAACACGTTTACGCGTTGGGGATAGCCGTTCTCAAAATCTGGATCGGGCGCCGGAACCGTCGCGGTCCCAGAGGCTGCGCGCTGAGCGGATGATATGGCTGTCGGGGATGACGCGGCTTGGCGATCGGGTGTCTTGAGTCGAGCCAGACTATCGTGCGTATTGATCCAGAAAGCCCAGCCCAGCGGGATCAACATGAGCAGATAGAGCGCGCCGCGCCGGACGGCCCATGTTCGCCAGGGATCGTTCAGCATGATCCGGTCGTAGAGCAACACCACAACCGGGACGGCGATCATAAACGGCTTGCTCCAGAAACCCAGGCCACACGCTACGGCCGCCGCCGTATACCAAAGCCAGGCGCGCCAAAGCAGTGGAGCCTGCGCGCCACGGAGCGTGCAGTACAACGTCAATAGCGCAAAGAGTCCCATCATCGACTCTCCGCGATGGATGATGTAGGTGACGGACTCCGTGGTCAGCGGATGGACGATCCACAACGCTGCCACGGCAAAAGCCAGGCCCGCAGCCGTGTCGCGAAAGCGCTGGCCAAATCGGGGCAGCAGCAAGGTTCGCCGCACCAGTCCATACAGCGTGAGCGCCGCCGCCAAGTGTACGGCCAGATTGAAGATCTTGTAGCCCAGCGGCTGGAAACCGCCAAGTTGGTAGTTTGCCGCTAACGAATAGAATAGCAGCGGCCGCTCGGAGTGAACATTTTGCCAAGTCAACTGCTGAGCGCGGGGATTGTACAAAACATAGTTGATGTCATCAAATACAAAGGGTCCAGAAAGGCCGTTGGCATACACGGCGATGCCCAGCAACACGAGCAGCCAAGGTAGCCACGGCCCCAGGCGTAGCTCGACCGATGTCGGAGTCTGTTGCCTCGGTGGGGTAGCCTCCGGGTGTTGGCGTTTCTTGGCCATGCTTTCCTTTATCGTGTAGCGTCCAACAGACGCCGCAATACTGTCATGATACGCGATGATCGGCGGACACTCAGGGGGATCCGGCTGGAAACCGTGGAGATCAACCGCACTTTACGCCACGAGCGCCGATCTTCCCGGGTGGCCCGGTCGTAGAGCCGTTCGCAATCGTCGCCTCCGCCGCTTGCCGGCCGGTCGGCCAGCGTCGCGTCGAGTATCTCCTGGACAAATTTCGGATAGCCGCAATCCGCCGCCGCCACAATTTCGCGATAGGCGGTTTCAACGATTTCACGCCGCTGGTCGTCGCGCTTCAGCACGGCCAGCACTTCGTCCAGATTGCTGAAATCCCGCTTCAGCTCCAGATAGTGCCGGCCGGGTTTTAAGATGCCGTTGTAGTGTCCCTCCACCAGAACCTGACAGGTTCGCGTGGCGCAGGCCTCCAGGTGGCGCGGCGACAGGGCGACGAGCTTCAGACTGCCGTCCAGGCCGGGAAAGCAAGTCTGCTCGATCTCCTCGAATGTCGCCTCGGGCCGCCGGGTCAGCAGATCTTCGGTGCAGCTTTTGATCGAGCCGTTGCGGTCCAGGATA
>JAIOPX010000151.1 GCA_021413705.1 Planctomycetota bacterium
AAGCACGGCTTGACGCCAGAAGCGGCGGTGGGCGTCCGCTTGGCCATGCATTGCCCAGAGCCAGGTGGAATCGCCCGCGAAGGCCAGCACGCGGCCACCCGGCTCGGCTGCGGCCAAGAGCGGCTGCCCCGAGTCGTTTTCGGCCAGTATCAACGCCCCCTGCGGCACGCCGCGGAAACGGCTGCCCCCATTGAGCGGCGGCAAGGCCCGCCAAGCCGCGGCATTCGCAGCACCGGGAGCCAATTGCATCACATAGTGACGGCTCCCCAGCGGATCGGCAGGGAGCATCCGCTGCGGGCCACTGAGGCGATAGTCCTCGTCTCCTTTTTGGCCGAGCTTGTGCTTGACGGATTTGTCGAACCGGGCGTCGTATTCGATGGGGATGATGTCGGCCAACGGCGTATGTTGATAGCCGCCGGGCCAAAATGTGTTCCAGCCGCCGAGCATCAGCAAACCCGCGCCGGCGTTGACCGTTTGCTTGAGCTTCGCCCAGTCTTCTTTCGAGAATACGTCGGCGTCCAGATCGCCCAGGATGTAGACGTCGTATTTGCCCCGAGTGAAATAGTCGGCCACGCTGATGCCGTCGATCGTTTTGAGCGGCCATAGGGCGCGGCTGGTGGGGCGAATCCACTTGAGCGTGACCTGGATATCGGGCGACGCGCCGAGCGCCCGTCGCAAAAACCGCTGCTCGGGGCGCGGCTCTCCTTCGAGGTACAACACCTTGAGCCCGCCGGGGAGCACGGTGACATACGTTGACAGCTCGTTGTTGTCGGTTGCCTTCTCGCCCGCTTGAGGTGCGGCCCGCACGGTGGCCCGATACTCGCCCGGCTCGCTGGGTGTGTAGCGCATCTCATAGCGCAGTTGGTCGCCATCGCGCCGGGCATGCACGACGGTGGCCGCCACCACTTCCGGCTTGCCCCCCGGTTTTTCCATCAGCAGTTGCAGCGGGATATCGCGATTTACAAATCCCCACACCCGCACCGTGCCGGAAACGGTCAGTTCGTTTTTCACGAACACTCGGATGTCGTCGGGCATCGTCTCGATCTCGATGTCGGGCGGCTGCTCGGAGCCTACTCGCTGGCCGAAGGGCACGACAAACAACGGCGCCCCCTGCTGGGCGATCGATCGGGCAGAAGCCTGCGGCAGGACCGATGTGACGCCCGCCGTGTTCAGCGCTCCGTCGCCCATCAGGACAAACGCCAGCAGCCGCTTGCTGTGCTCACGGCGCAGCACTTCCTGCATCGCCGTGCCATAGGCGCTCAAATCGCCTCGCGGGACGGCATCGAGCACGATCCGTTGCCCATCGAGTTGCAATTCCTTGGCATCGGCGTCAAATGTGTAGACCTTCAGTTCATAACTTGGCACGGCCAGCAGCTTCTTCAGCGCCGGCTGGCTCTCGGCCAACGCCGTCTTGAGGGCTTCCCATCGCATGTGGCCTCCAAAAGCGTCCTTGACCGACATGCTGCGCGAAGCGTCGATCAGTACCACCACGGCTGCGGGCTGGGGCCGGATATCGGTAAACACCAGAGTCGGTCGCAGCATGGCGGCAATCAGCAGAATGACCACGATCAGCCGCAGCAATCCGAGCGCCAGCCGCCGCGCCGGCGAGAGGCGAGTGAACATCACGGACACCACCCAAGCTCCCAGCAGCAATAGCGCCAACAGCACCACCACGCCATACGGGCCGGCGAAGTGCTCGAGAATCGGGCTGAGGTACCAGGAGTTCATGGTTTGGGTAAGGGTAAAGTCGGAGCGTGTTGTGTTTCGTCCCGGAGGGACGGTCGATAGTAGCCCACCGATTTATCAGTGGGTATGCGAAGCAATATGTTTTGCGCGTCCCGGAGGGATGCTTGAATAACCACGCTAGCGTGCCGCATGTTCATCGTTTCAATTTCGGGCGTCCCTCCGGGACACGGTTTTCTTTTTCTCCATGAAGCCCGCGATAAATCGCGGGGCTACTATCAGTGGTCCCTCCGGGACCGTGTACAACCGGACGTTCGCTCACTTCTCACTTTTTCGATAAAACCAACTCGAAAGAAGATTTTCCCCTGCCACCGCTACCACCACCGCCAGCAGCAGCCAGGGATACAATTCCCACCGGCCACGGGTTTCACCGGCGCGGCGTTGCAGCACCAATTCCGCATTGTTATGCGCGACTTGCAGGGTCGATTTGTCGAACGCCGCGTGCAGCGTGGACTCGTCAATTTTGGCGATGCGGGTCGCCGCGGGATCGACGTTAACGCTGAACCCGCGCCGCACGTCGCTTTCGCCGCCGGCGCTGAGTTGATATTGGCCCGGCGTCTGCGTGTCGTCGAAGCGTACGCCCCCTTCATGTTCGCGGACTTTGATGGTGTCCCCCAAGGGTGTGCGCAACAGGAACGAATCAAAGCGGTCGTCCTTGCCCAACTTCAGCACGGCCGGTTCCCCGACGGTACAGTTTGTCTGCTCATCGACACGCCCCACCAGGTGTTGCGCCATTCCCCAGACCAGAGCAAATCCGGGCCAAGCCTCCGGCTGCGGTAGTAAGAGCAGATTCCAAGGTTGCCGTGTCGATTCCGTCAGAGACGTGGTCAGTGTCATTACACGACCGCGGCCCACCGGCTGCTCGATCAGCGCCGGCTGACCATTGCCATAGGCCAACACCGTGTGGGCCCCTTCCCGTAGCGGAGCGATCTGCCAGTACTTGAAGACCGGATTTTTCTCCCAAGGAATCGTTCCCTGCATCTGCTTGAGCCGGTCGAAGACCGGATGCTCCAACCGCTGAGGAGCGAGATACAGCTCTTCGCCCCCCGTGTTGACCAGCAGCTTCAGCGGCCCCGGCAATAGCGACTGGGCGGCGCTGTTGTTGAGCGCATCACCATTCGGTCCCGCTCTGGGGCCAAGCGCAATGGCCACGCCATGCCCTTGCGTGGCGTAGTCCGTCAGCTTGCGCCACACGGCCTCCGGCAGGGGCGACGGGTCCAGCAGCCAGACGACGTCGTAGCCGGTCAGCGGCTTGGCGGTGAGCGCGTCGAACTCGACTACATCGCATTCAAACTCGGCGCGGCCTTGTCGCTTGAGTGACGTAGGGGCGAGCACCTGGGTCAACACGAGCGCGCGGCTGGCGGCGGGGGATGGAGCGGCGATCAGCACTTTCCAAGGCGCAGCGGTGCGAATGGTAAAGTAGCGTCGGTTGTCCAGCGGCATGGGATCGTCTTCCACGATCTCCAAGTACCCTTGGTGAGTTCCTAGCGGCAGGGCTGCCAATTTGAACTCGATTTGCGTGGCGGCATTGGTCTCGCAGGTATAGGTTCCCTCCCCTTTCGACTCTGGCTTGCCGTCGGGGCCAACGAGAAACAGCCGCACGATGCGGCTGCCGCCTGGGCCTTCGCGCAGCAGCTCGCTCCGCAGCGTGACGGATCCGTTTTGCGATATGACCTGACTCGACAACTCGATTGGCCCCAGGCTGAAGTTTTGTGATTCCGGTGCCGCGACATCCATCACGAACACTGCGACATCCGGATTCTCGCGGAGCCGCTTCTGCCACTGTGCGGTCTGATCGCCACCCCACTGCGCCTGGGCTAAGTCAGTAAAAAGAAAAATCTCCTTGCCGGGCAGGTCGCTCTTGCGCACCAAGGCCAACGCCTGATCGAAGCCGGAGAGGAGCGAGAAGGTGGCCGGGGAAGTGGTCAATTGGTCGATCTGTAACCCAGCCATTCCGCGATCGGGGTCCAGGTCGCCGCGCGGCAGCCGTGGGTCGAGTACCGCCACCTGGCTTTCGGCCGGCAATTGGCTCAGCAGCGTCCGTCCGATTTGCTTGGCCGCCTCGAGCCGTGTTTCGTTCTTGTGGCGATATTCCATCCGCGGGCCGGTATCGAACACCAGCGCCGCCGCCACAGGTGCGTTCCCACCCAGGGCGGAGCCGCGCGATTGCACCAATGGCCGTGCCAACGCCAGCGCCAACAAAGCAATCGCCCCCGCCCGCAGCAGCAACAGCAGCAGGTGCCGCAATCTCAGCTTGCGACGATTCGTTTCGCTTCGCTGCCGAATCAGCCGCAGCGCCGGAAACTCCAGATGTTTGGGCTGCTGCTGCATCAGCAGATGCAACACCACCGGCACGGCCACCAAGCCGATTCCCAACAACATCAGCGGCGTGGTGAGGGTGAACATGGTTGGTGTCCAGGCTTTAGCCTGCTTCTTCTCAGCAGATGAAAAATCTTTAAACAGGAGGAAGCAGAGGTAGCAGAGTTAGGCAATTGAGCGAACTCTGCTACCTCTGCTTCCTCCTGTTCATTTTTCTTAGTCAAGCCAAATGTTTGAGTACCATTTCTACTACCCCATTTCTCGTTAGATTATCGAGTTCCGCATCAAGTACGTCCTGTTTCGACGGATCGGGGTCTAGATACAAGTAAAATGTTCTCGTCTGACAACCTATCCCAAAATCACCTCTAAGATTGCCGCAGAAAATCCTCACAAATGTAGTTAGGTCATCCAACACAATTAGTTCGACGGTGGCATTTGGCAATGTGTGGACCAGTTGTTCCGCACACTCACGTAAGAGTGAAAGATCATCGTCCGGATCTTCGCCTTCGTACCACTCCCTCCAATTGTCGCCGAATTTGTAAATCTCAAAGGAGGGATGTTCAGACAGATTAATCCAGGAAGAAGGCACAGTAGGGATCATTGAGATGACCTGTTTGTCCTGTTGAAGAATCAAGTTCCAGATCCCTTGGTGATGCTGTGGTTTGAACCTTCCCGCTTTTTATTCTATTTGCACAATCTTCAGCACGTATTCGCGGCAAGCCGCGGCATATCAGAACCTCGCCCGGCGGCTGATGAGGTATTCGGTCAAGGCCCGGTCAAACTGCATGCTGGTGTCGAGCGGCACGTAGTCGATCCCGCTTTGAAAACATTCCTGGCGATACTGCTCACGGAATGCGGCCAGTTCCGCCAGATACGCCTGGCGAAAATCGGTGGCGTCCACTTGGAGTTTCTGGTGCGATTCCGGCTCTTCGAACTCGATCAGGCCATCGAACGGAAATCGCACCTCGGCCTCGTCCAACACATGAAACAGGATCACGTCGTGCCCGCCGTGGCGCAGTCGGCGGAGCGACTTGATGACCGGTTCAGGGTCGGTCAGCAGGTCGGAAAAGATCATCACCAGGCTCCGCTGCTTGAGCATGGCGGCGATCTGTATCAGGCTCCGGCCGATATCGGTCTCGCCAGTCGGCTTCAGCCGGGCCAACAGCGAGAGCACGTTGCCCAGTTGCTTACGCTTCGATTTCGGCGGCAGGCTGTCGCGCACCTTCTGATCGAAGGTGATCAATCCCACGGGATCCTGCTGATGGATCATCATGTAGCACATGGCCGCCGCCAGGCAGATGGAATACTCGAACTTGGTCAACTGCTGGCGGTGTGTGTATCCCATCGAGCGGCTTAAGTCCATCACCAGATAGCCGTGGATGTTGGTCTCAGCCTCGAACTTCTTGACGTAATACTTGTCGGTCTTGGCGTACACCAGCCAGTCGATGTCCTTCGGATCGTCGCCGCTGGTGTACTTACGATGCTCGCTGAACTCGACCGAGAAGCCGTGGAACGGGCTGGCGTGCAATCCTTGCATGAAACCCTTGACGATAAACTGCGCGCGCAGATCGAGCCGGGCAATCTGGCGGATCACTTCAGGCTTGAGATATTGTTCAACGGCCGTCATCTGGTTCACTTCAAGAGGGATGAACCACAGAGACACAGAGGGCACAGAGAAAACATAAGAGAGAAGGAACACTAATAATCGCTAATAACCGCTAAGCTGATTAGCGAAGATTAGCGTTTATTAGCGTTCCCACTTCTGCCTTTTCCTTTTTCTTCTCTGTGCCCTCTGTGCCTCTGTGGTTCAAAAATTCCCCACTCACTTTTCAAACTTCGGTATCTCCGGCGTGGGCACATCTTTGAGCAGCTTGTCAATGATGTCCTCGTTCGTCATTCCTTCCGCCTGGGCTTGGAAGTTGGTGCTGATGCGGTGGCGCAGCACGGGGACGGCGATCTTGCGGACGTCTTCGATGGAAACACTGAATCGGCCGCTCATGGCGGCGAGGGCTTTGCCACCCTGGATCAAAAATTGCCCGGCGCGAGGGCCAGCTCCCCAGTCAACTAACTCCTTGACGTAAGTTGGCGCCGACGCATCGCGCGGCCGCGTGGCTCGCACTAGCCGGGCCACATACTTGACGATGTATTCGCTTACTGCCACGGAGAACACCAGCTTCTGCAAATTAACGATCGCCTTGGCCGAAAGAACCTTGCGGATTTCCGGCTTGTCGTGCCGCGTCGTCTGCGCCAGGATTCGCTCCTCTTCGTCGGAGGATGGATAGCCCACCTTGATGTTGAACATGAACCGGTCGAGCTGGGCTTCAGGCAGCGGATACGTCCCTTCCTGCTCGATCGGGTTTTGCGTGGCGATGGTGAAGAACGGGTCGGGCAATGTGTAGGTGGTCTGGCCAACCGTGACTTCCCGCTCTTGCATCGCCTGCAACAGCGCGGCCTGTGTCTTGGGCGGCGTGCGGTTGATTTCGTCCGCCAGCAGGATGTTGGTGAAGATGGGCCCTTCGACGAAGCGGAAGTTCCGCCGCCGGGCGTCGTCCTCTTCCAGCACGTTGGTGCCCGTGATGTCCGACGGCATCAGGTCGGGCGTGAACTGGATCCGCTTGAACTTCATGTCGAGGATCCGGGCCAGTGTGCTGACCATGAGTGTCTTGGCCAACCCTGGCACGCCTTCCAGCAGACAGTGCCCCCGGGTGAAGATCGCGGCCAGGAGTTGCTCGATCACCTCATCCTGGCCGACGATGATCTTCTGCAACTCGGCGCGCATCACCTGCTGATGCTGGCTGAACTCCTGCAGGATGTCACCCAAGCTACGGGGCTTTGTGGCCAAACGAGACTCCTTTCCAAGCTGCGCTAAACCCCTAACCCTAAAATGGTTATAGAGCGCCCAGGTTGCCACGCGCGACGGTTCGGGGAGTCGGAAGCTTTGGCAGGGCGCTTCTTTTCTGAGTCACATTGCGATGCATATTTTTCCGGCAGGGATAGGGATGCCATGACCAGGATGCGCTGCACGTTGCTCTTGGCATGGCTGGCGGCCGGATTCGCAATGCCTGGAAGTGCGCACAGCCAAGATATTTTGGCTGACACCAGGATTACCAAGGAAGGCAAGACCCAGACCGTCCCCGATGTCAGTTCGGAACAAGTGCGCCGGGCGATCGAACGGGGCATCAGCTACTTGCGCGATCAACAAAAGCGCAACGGCAGCTTCCTGGAACTGGCCCCCTACAAATTAGGCTCGACCGGGCTGTGTGCCTTGGCGCTGATGGAGGCCGGCGTCGATCCCCAGGATCCGGCCATCCGCCGGGCACTCGATTTCATTCGCTCTGCACCCGCGGAGTTCACCTATGACGTGGCTTTGCAAACGATGGCTTTGTGCCGCGCTGGCGCTGCGAGCGATCTGCCCACCGTGCGGCGCAATGTTCAATGGCTCGAACGGGCACAGAAAACCGATGGGGACGATCGCGGAGCCTGGGGCTATACGCAGGGAGCAGGGCCGTGCGACAACTCGAATGCCCAGTTCGCGCTCCTGGCACTGTACGACGCCCAGCAAGCCGGTGTGCCCGTAAATCCCGAAACGTGGAAGCAGGCCCTGCTCTATTGGGAGCGAACCAGGAACCCGGACGGCTCCTGGGGATACAAGGAAGGCGGCCCGGGGCGCGGCACGATGACCAGCGCCGGCATCAGTTCGTTGGTGATCGCCGGAGCGAGTGTCCACCCTGACGATGCCAAGGCCGATGGCGGGGCCTGTCGTTGCACGGAGCATCAGCAGAACAACTCGCTGGAGAACGCCCTGCGCTGGTTGGGGGATCATTTTCGCGTGGAGCACAATCCTGGCACCGACAAGTCTCTCTATCGCTATTACTTTCTCTATGGCCTCGAGCGGGCCGGCCGCTTGTCCGGGAGACGATTTCTGGTTCCTTCCGTCCGCGGCGAGGGACGTGTCGCTCACGATTGGTACCGCTCGGGTACCAACTCGCTGGTCAACTCGCAGGATGCCAGCGGGTTCTGGAAGGGAAGCGGCATGGGTGAGGACAACGAGCATATCGCCACGTCCTTTGCGCTGTTGTTCCTCTCCAAAGGGCGGCGGCCGGTACTCGTCTCCAAGCTGCAACGGGCTGGCGATTGGAATCTCCTGCGGCACGATCTGGCGCATCTGACCGGCCATGCCGAGCAAGAGTGGAAGATGCCGCTGACGTGGCAGGTGATCGACGGCGGCACGGCGACCGTGGACGACTATGCCCAGACTCCGGTGTTATTTATCTCCGGCAGCGACGCTTTGCGGATCACCGACGCGGCACAAAAGCAGCGGCTGCGGACGTACGTGGAGCAAGGAGGATTTATTTTCGCCGACGCCTGCTGCGCCGGCGGAGCGTTTGAAAAGTCGTTTCGCGAATTGATGGAAGAGATTTTCCCTGAGCCGCATCTGCGGCTGCGTCCGCTCGACGTGGATCATCCGATCTGGACGATGGACCACAAAGTGAGCGCCAAGTTTATCGATCCGCAGAGCCGCTGGCTGTATGGCATCGACGTTGGCTGCCGCACCAGCGTGGTCATGAGCACCGGCAATCTCTCTTGCTATTGGGAACTCGACCGGATGCGGCGCGAGCAGCCGCTGCCCGCAGCTACGGCCGCGGACGTGGCGGCCGCCAGGGCGTTGGGACTTAACGTGTTGGCCTATGCCACGAACAGGCAGCTTAAAAAGAAAGACGAAATCCCCCGCAATTCGGTCGTGAGCGACTCGTCAGCGGCCGGCCTGGGTGGGCACTTGGCGGTGGCCAAGCTGCGGCACGCCGGCGGCTGCGACGACGCGCCGCGGGCGCTCTCGAACCTGATGGAGGCGCTGAATCGCTCGTACCAGGTTCACACTCAGGCCAAGACGCCGCTGCTTTCGATTACCGACGAGAGCATCTTCAATTATCACTTTCTCTACATGCAGGGGCGGAACGATTTCCGCTTGAGCGACGCGGAAGTGCAGCAATTGCGGACATTCATCGAGCGCGGCGGAACCGTGTTTGCAGATGCCCTATGCGCCAGTCCCGCTTTTGCCGAGGCCTTCCGCCGCGAGATGCGGCGCGTTTTTCCAGGGCAAGGATTGCGGCGGATTGCCGTGGACGACCCGATCTTCTCACCGGCTTACGGCGGCAGCGACGTGACCAAGGTCACTCGCCGCGAAGCGCTCCGCCGCCGCCAGGGTGAGCCAATGGAGATCAAACTGCGGCAGGGGGTGGAGCCAGAACTGGAAGGAATCAAGCTGAAGGATCGCTATGCGATTCTCTTCTCGCCGTTCGACATCAGCTGCGCACTGGAAAAACAGGCTTCACCGCAATGCCACGGCTACACGCCGGAAGACGCGGCGCGGATTGCGATCAACGTGTTGCTCTATACGCTGCACGAGTGACGAGGTTGCTGGTCACTTGCTACGGCACACGGAGTGTGCCTGCTACTTTACGCCGTTTCTTTCAGGCCGCTCGTTTGATTGAGTTTGTTGTAGAGCGTCTTGAGGCTGATGCCAAGTTCTTCGGCGGCTTTCGGCTTGTTGCCGGCGTGGCGGGCCAGGGCCTGGTGAATAGCCTGCATTTCCAGATCGCGCAGAGACAAAGTGCCAAGATCGCTTAAGTGGGGCGTGCGGAGGCGCTGCCGGGCTTCGAAGTTATCAGGCAGATGTTCCACTCGAATTGTGCCCGTATCGCAAAGGATTGAGGCGTGTTCGATTACGTTGGCAAGTTCTCGCACATTGCCCGGCCAGTGGTGGGCGGCAAGCACGCGCAACGCCTCTGGGGAAATCTGCGCGGCATTGCGCCCTCCCCGTTTCGTCCGGGTGAGCAGATGCGCCACCAATTGCGGCAGGTCTTCGACCCTTTCGCGCAGGCTCGGCAGATGGATCTCGAACGTGTTGATGCGGAATACCAAGTCCTCGCGGAACTCAGAAGCCGCGACCATCTCTTCCAGACAGCGGTGGGTGGCGCAAACCACACGGACATCGACGATCAACGATTCGTTCTCGCCGACGCGGCGGATCTCGCCGCTTTCGAGAAACCGCAGCAGTTTGGCCTGCATCGCCTTGGGTAGCTCACCGATTTCGTCGAGGAACAGCGTCCCGCCATCGGCCACTTCAAATAGCCCGGTGCGGTGCTCGTCGGCCCCGGTAAAAGCGCCTTTGCGATGGCCGAACAACTCGCTCTCGATCAAGTGTTCCGGCAGTGCGCCGCAGTTAATGGCCACGAACGGTTTGTCCGCCCGGAGGCTTTCATTGTGCAATCCGCGGGCGACGAGTTCCTTGCCCGTGCCGGTCTCGCCGCGGATCAGCACCGTGGAATTAGTCGGCGCGACTCGCGTAATCAGTGACCGCACTTGCTGCATCAGAGCCCCTTCGCCGACGAGCTTCGGTGGACCTTCCAGATGCTGGACGCGCCGTTCCAGTGCCCGGCAGCGGTTCATCAATTCCCGCTTCTCCGCCACGCGGGAGAGCATGTGCTCGATGGTGGCCAGCTTGCAGGGTTTGGTCAGATAGTCGAACGCTCCGTGTCGCAGCGCCGCGATGGCCGTGTCCAATGACGACTTTCCGGTTAGCACGACGGCTTCCGTGTCGGGAGAAAGCTCCTTGGTGCGCGCAATAACGTCGATTCCCTTCAGCCCGGGCATGTCGAGATCGACGAGGATGCAATCGAACGTGTTCAGTTCCAGCGCAGCGACAGCGGTCAGGCCGTCGGGACAGACGGTGACTTCGTGTCCCATTCGGGGCAATTCACGACTCATCAGTTCCTGCAACGAGCGTTCGTCGTCGGCAAACAGAACTTTGAGATTCTTAGGCGGCTTGGTGGCGATGATCCAACTCCTTATTCGCTCCGGCCAGGGGGAGCGTCACCCGCAACCGGGACCCGCATCCCGGACCTTCACTCTCGGCTTTGATTTGCCCGCCGTGATCCGCCACGATCCGGAAGGCGATCGACAACCCCAAGCCGGTCCCCTGCCCTGACCGGCGACGTGTAAAGAACGGCTCAAAAATATGCTCCAGAACTTCATGCGACATGCCGCAGCCGTTGTCCCGCACGACGATCTCCGCCATCCCCTCACGGATGCCCAGTTCGACGGTCACCTGACCGCCAGCGTCGAGACTGTCGAGTCCGTTGACGATCAGGTTGAGCATCACCTGCTTGAGTTCCTGCGGATTGATCGGTGCAATGACCGACTTGCTTGGCGCCAGCACCACCTTCTTTTCGTGGTACTTGCCCAGGTGGGCCACCATGTCGATGACGCCTTGCACCAACTCGCGCAGATCGGTGTTGGAGCGCCGCGACTCACCCAAGCGGGAGAAATCGAGCAGCTTCTCGGTGATCTCTTTGCAGCGGAATGCTTCCTCCTGGATCATCTGCAAATAGGTCCGTACTCCTTCGGCCTGGTCCGGCTCGGAGAGCGTGCCGGAGGAGTGGCGCATTTCCAGCGATTCGGCACACATGGCAATGGAAGCCAGCGGATTGTTGATTTCGTGAGCCACGCCGGCAGCAAGGAATCCGACGCTTGCCAGTTGTTCGCTCCGCACCACCTGGCTGGTCCGCTCGCGGACCTGGCGATCCAAGTCGGCGCAGGTAACTTGGAATCGCTCGGTCATCTCATTCATGGCTGCGGCCAACTCGGCCATTTCGTCTTTTCCGTGGATCTTAATGCGATGGTCGAAGTCGCCAGCGGCCACGCGCCGCGAGCCGACGATCAACACTTTCAACGGACGGAAGATCCAGATGTAGAACAGCAGCCCACACACGACCAACATGGTGGCCGCCATGATGGCAGCGACCCAGTTGAGGATGATCAACGACCGATATTGCCCGCGCGCCTCAGTGGCGAAGTTCTTGAATCGTTCGTGGAGGAAACTGGGGAGGACGGCGGTGAGCGTTTGCAGCTTGCGAACCAGGTCGTCGGCCCGCGTGACCTGAAGGTCATCGGCCATCCACTGCGGACTGCGATCCATCTCGGAAAGTTGCCGGAGGATGTCGTCGATCTTGCTGACGGTCTCATGCTCGGGGCGCGTGCCGCCAATCCGCAACTCGTCTGCGTCATTGGCCAACAGCAGATCGCGGTAGCTGACCAGAGTGCGTCGATAGGTGCCCAAGGACATGGTGAACTGTTCGCGGATGATCCGATGATCCAACGGCGGCTCGATGCCTCGTTCCGTGATGTCCTGCAGGAGCCGAGCTTCGTGCAGTTCCATCCGCAGATCGCTCACTTGCGCGCTGAGATCCCCAGCCACGGGGAGTTCACCTGCACGACGCGAAAGACTCTGCACGACATCCTTGTAGGCATAGAGCCCGATCAGACCGGCCGTGGAAAGCGCGGCCACCAACAGGACCAGAAGGGCCAATTGCAGCGACAGCTTCTTGCGAATGGGCCAACGGCTAAGCAACGGGCGACCTCCTTGTCGCAAGCCACGCCGAACACGATATTTTCGCCGGGCACATCCGTGGTCCGGCACAGGGGTGGCAATCAAGGAAGCTGAGTCTAACAGGTGGGGGCGAAATCACCAAGGCAAAGCTGAAGGATGCTAGCACTCTCGGGTGGCACCGCCTGGTTGACCTAAGGGTACAGTCCCATTTTGCTGGGGCAAAATTGGGACAGTCCCCCGCCGCTCAATACCTCAACACATGCCGCAGCAGCCAGAGGCCATTACAGGCCAAGACCACATTGCCGCTCCAGATCGACCAGGGGGGGAGAAGGCCCAGCTTGGCTTGATTGATGCTATGCATAAACATGGGAAAATATACCAACAGGATCGGCCCAAAGCAGAGAATGAACGTCGTCAGGAAGTTGGCATTGCGCAACCGGATGGCCAGCGGAGCACCGACCATGACAAAGCACAGGCAACTGAATCCGCTCGCCCAGCGCCGGCTAGGTTCCACCTCGAGTCGATGGAGCTGATTCTGATATGAGCGCAAATGGGCTTGGGCTTCCTGCCAAGCTTCCGGCGCCAGTGCCCCTAACTCACCATTGAGCATCTCAAAAGCGGCTCGGGCGGCCAATTGCTCCTCAAGGTCTTCGATTTGCAGTTTCTGTTTAACAATTGCGCCGTCGATCTGGTTCAACGGCATTTCCGCCGGCGCCCAGGCACGGGACCTTTTCTGCCCGTCGGCCAGCGGCAGCACGCGCCGTTCCGTACCGGGGAAGTTCACTTGCACCCCGGCCCCGCTGGCGCTGCCGTTGTGCAACACGATCGTGAGCGTGTCGTTGCTCGTGTCGGCGTGCAGCTCGGCCCATTCGGCTCGGATCACGATGGAAGGCAAGTCTTCGTCGGATTTAAAGGTGACAATCGGCTCAATCAACCGCCGCTCGGCCACCTGTTTGACTGCGATCGAGAACCGGCCCGTGCTGAACGAACGCTGCGCGCGCAAAGTGCCATAGGCAATCTCTTCAATGGAATTGATGACCACCCGTTTCAGTCCGTTGCGCCCCCAACCCGCGGCCAGATCGTTGCACCAGACGCACAGGAGGCTGATAGCAAACGCCGCGCAAAACATGGGCCAGAGAATCGCCATCGGCGACACCCCCAGCGACTTAAGCGCCACGACTTCATTGGAGGAAGCCATGCGTCCGTATACGAGCGACACGGTGAACAATGCCGAGGCCGGAACGGAAAACGTCAGTGCCATGGGTAGCACATATTGGACCATCTGGGCGATCTGCAACATGCCCAGGCCTTGGTCGTGCGCTTCCCGAACCAAACCGATGGTGAGAATAAGCAGCGTGAGCACGCCCACCGTGAAAAAGAACACGGCGAACAATTGGCCGAGCACATAGCGCGTCATCATCCGCATGGCTGGCATCTCGTGTGTCGGTCGAACCTGGGCGGGGAGGGCAGAAATGTGGCGTAGTGTCGCCACAAAGGGACCGGCAGGTCAAGGCGAATTGCTCGCCCGCTCAGATCAGATTGACATCCGAATCGGACGTCCGCTTCAGTTCCCCACGGCGCTTGCGCAGGTCGTCCACAATCAGCGTAATCGACCGGCCATGCGCGGCCAGGGCGGTGGCAAAATCCCCCCGTTGAACTGCGGCTTCGG
Source organism: Planctomycetota bacterium (assembly GCA_021413705.1). Lineage (GTDB taxonomy): Bacteria > Planctomycetota > Planctomycetia > Pirellulales > UBA7805 > JAIOPX01. The sequence continues at coordinate 14,121 of JAIOPX010000151.1, forward strand.
CCTCGGTGCGAAACTGGTCAAATCCGTTCCAATTCACCTGCCATCGCTGCTCCGTGGCGGCCTGTCGAAGCTGCTTGGCGACGCCGGCCAAGTCGTTGACGATGTCGCTCGACGGCGGACAGTTCAGCCGCATGTAGGGCGCCCTTCCCAACGGCGAGCGAATCGGGACGCCATCGTCAGTCACGGCCGATTCGCCACGCTGCGATAGGGCGACAATCAGGGCTACCGTCGCCCCCAAGGCCGCCACGCCGGCGGGCACTTTCATTCCACCGAACAACATTAGACCTGCCGCCAGCAAACAGAGGGCGGCGATGCCCCAAGAGATCAGTGCCAGCATCAGCCCTTTGCGCGGCGGCGGATCCCCTTCTGGATCGGGTTCGGTGGCCACCGGCGGACTCGCCACGCGAATCACAATCACGCTGATGTTGTCAGGGCCGCCGCGGAGGTTGGCCAGATCGACCAGCACGCGCGCCGCTTCGGCCGTGGGAAGGCTGTGCAACACCGCGCCGATCTCCGCATCCTTCACCGGACCGGTCAACCCGTCGCTGCAAAGGAGGAACACATCGCCCGGGCGGATCGGAAATGGACCCTCTAGATCGATCTGTACGCTATTGTTCGGTCCCAGCGAGCGGGTGATGATGTTCTTCGGCAGCGATTCGGCCGCCCCACCCATCTGTCCCGATGCCCGCAACTCCCAGACGAGACTGTGATCGAACGTCAACTGTTCGAGAAGCTCTCCGCGCTGGCGATAGACACGGCTGTCGCCAACGTGGCCAACGACGGCCCCTTCGGGCAGCAACAGCAGCGTGCTACATGTAGTACCCATGCCGTGAAAGCCGGCCTCAGCCTGGCCGCGGCGATGGATCTCGGCATTGGCGCCCCGAATGGCCTGCTCCAAGGCCATCACTGGGTCGATATCGCGCATCTTGGAATAGTTGTGGGGCACGCCGTCGCAGGCCAACTTACTGGCCAGTTCGCCCGCCGCGTGGGCACCCATGCCATCGGCCACCATAAATAGATGGCCCCGTTCGCGCCACGAGGCCTCATCGGCTGCTGGCATCGCTGCCAACGAATCCTGGTTGTTCTGGCGACGCATGCCAATGTCCGTGACCTCGGCGTGCTCGATGCAATCATTCCAGGAGGTGGCAGGCTGTTTCATGAGCGGCAGGCGGGTGCGACTATCATCGCGAAGCGGAGAATCCCCAAACAACCTATTCTAGCTCCGCTGAACAGACCAAACCAGGGCATTTCGGCTGGTCGGAACACGGGGAAGTGGATATTATTCGCCACTTCATGATGGGTAGCTGAAGTCGTGAGACTTCAGCCTTGCGCAGCTATGTCGGCGCTAGGGTCTGAAGTCTCACGACTTCAGCTACGTGGAGGAGACTTCCTTGGCACCCGTCCTTTTGCAATCAGAGTGGTCATCCATGGTCTCAACGCGAATGGTTTCCCGTATGCTCACCTGGCTGGCGGTGGTGTTTGCAACTTCGACAGCTCTTGCCGGTGGCGTCGAGCGTCGGCTTTTGGTTCGCAGCAACCCGCCTGGCGCGCTGCTGAAGATCGACGATGAAGAGATCGGCATTACACCGGTCTCCACCAGCTTTATTTACTATGGCACGCGCAAGATACAGCTCATCAAGGATGGCTATGAGACTTTGACGCTGCTGCAACCGATTCCAGCACCGTGGTACCAATGGCCGGGTATCGACTTTTTCAGCGAGCACCTGGTGCCTCGACAGATCCGTGACACGCGCGTCCTGGACTATCAACTCCAGCCGGCCGCGATGGTGCCCGTCGAGCAATTGGTCGAGCGCGCCAATCAACTGCGGCGCAATGCACAAGCGGGCGCAGAAGTGGTGCCAGTGCCCGGGGCGATTCCCGCCGCGCCTGCTCCTGGTCAACCAGGTGCGTGGCCTCCACCGCCGCCAGTGCAACCGTTGCCGCCGCCGATGGTTCCCGCACAGCCTCCCGCTACTCAGCCCCCGCTGTGGCCTGGGCAGCCGACGTTTCCACCAGCGCCTGCCCAGAGCGTGCAACCACAGCCCGGTTGGCAACCAGCATTGCGGTAGACCGACTACTTTATCGGCTCGACGAGCTCCAGTGGCGCACAGTTCGTCGGATCGCGCCAATCCATGGGCGGCGGCGGGACGTTGCCGAAGTTGGGATATTTGGTGCCGGTGCTTTTCTTGAGCGCGCCACTTAAACCCAATTGGCCAGGGTCGCGGGCTATCTTGTCGGAAAAGACTCGGGCGTCCTCGACCACCGGTCTCATCCGCGCCGTGAGTTCATTGACATTCTTGGCGGCCATGAGCACCTGATTGTAGAGTTCCGGGTCATTCATAATCTTGGCCAGCGTACCCTGCTGGTTGCTATTGCTGAACTTCTCCGTGAACGTCACCAATTGCTGCATGAACTGGTCGAGCTGCGTCACGCTGGAATCGAGCTTGGCGGCAATCTGCTCCCCGCGCTGCCCTAAGGGGCCCGTGAGATGTTCCAGGTTTTCCAGGTTCTTGTCGGCCCGGTTGACCACCTGCTGCATCCCGGTCACGGCCTTGTTGGTTTCCTGCATGATCTTGGGAACGTCCGCCAGGCTCTGCTTCAGATCCGCCCGGACCTTCTCGTCGCCGACTAAGTCGTTGAGGTTAGCCATCGCCTTGTGGAAGCTGTCCATGGCCAGCTCGGTTTTGTTGAGCACCTGGTCGAGCTTGTTGGCATCCTTCCCTTCAATCAGCTTGTTGATGTTCTGGGCCAGTTTGCTCACCTCATTGCCGGCCGAACCGACGCTGTTGAGCGAGCGCCGCATGTCCCCTTCCATCTTGCTAAACATTTCCAGCGGATTAGAAACCACAATCCCAGTCATTTGCGAACCGTTGGAGAGCGGTTTGGCATCCTGCTTGCCAGGATCCGGCGCAAACTCCACCACGGCGTCTCCCAAGAGCGAGGCCGTAACGCGGGCTGTCTCATTGTCATACAACTCGACGCCGGGGATGGTGCGAATGGTGACCATTACATCCGAGGAGCTGTCAATGAACTTCACTCCCTCGACGCGGCCAATCAGGATGCCGCTCTTGCGGACGGGTGTCCCCTGCATCACACCCGGCGCGCTGGGGAACCGCGCATAGAGCGTTTTGCCCTGGGACACCATCGTGGGAAACTTGCCGAACAGCACGGTGAGGATGATCGTTAGCAGCATGGCCGAAACGACCATGATCCCAACGCGCGCTTGCAGTACTCTTTCATCCATGGTCAATCACCTCCCCGGTGGGAGTTGGCCATCTCCAGCAGCCGCGAACCGGCGTTGCCTTGAACGAAGTCGATCACCCGTTGGTCCGACGACGACTCGATGCGTCGCGGCGAACCATCGTAGAGGATCTGTGATTCATCGTCGTCCAGTCGGGTTGCCGGCGAAAGCATCACAATCCGATCGGCCACTTTCTGGGCGGTTCGCATGTCGTGCGTCACCACGATGCTCGTCACGGGATGCCGCTTGCGAGTGCGCAGGATCAATTCGTTGATCACGTCACTCATCACCGGATCGAGACCCGTGGTGGGCTCGTCATACAGCATGAGTTCCGGATTCATCACCAAGGCCCGCGCCAAGCCAACACGCTTCCTCATGCCGCCTGAAAGCTCCGCCGGCTTCTTAGGTACGACGTTCTCCGGCAGACCCACCTCGGTAAGCCGGGCCAGGACAATGTCTTCGACCTCCTCCGGAGATCGGGTGGTATGCTGCCGCAGCGGAAACGCGACGTTTTGGGCCACGGTCATGCTGTCAAACAACGCCGCTCCCTGAAATACGAACCCGAACCGAATGCGAAGTTGGCTCAGATCGCGTTCGCTGAGCGTCGCCAAGTCGCGGCCGTCGAATGTGACCTGGCCTTCGTTGGGCCGCAGCAGCCCGACAATGCATTTGAGCAACACCGTCTTGCCGCAGCCACTTTCACCGATCAAGGCCAGCGTTTCGCCGGCCGGCACGTCGAGGTTGATATCGCGCAGCACCTCCTGGCGGCCGAAGCGGACGCTCAGCGATCGAACACTGACCAAAGGTTCTGCATCTTTCGACATGACAGCCTATTACAGCAGCGGCGACGAATCGGGCCAGATGATTCGGTAGAAACCGTTGAGCCCGATATCCAGCAGGAAGTTCAAGATCAAAATCATCACGAACGAGTGGACGAACGACGAGGTCGCGGCCCGCCCCACGCCTTCCGCGCCGGCGTCGCAATGGAAACCTCGATGGCAACTGATCAATGCGATCGCCGCTCCAAAGAAGCAGCTCTTGAATACGCCGCCGAACAGATCGTACAGCCCTACGAATCTTTGTGAATTGTAGAGGTAATGAAACGAATCGATATTCAGCACGTTGATGCTATAGATGGCGCCGCCAACCATGCCCATGAAGTCGGCCATGATCGTCAGCGCCGGAATCAACAGCAGGCAAGCCAGAAATCGCGGCACAACCAGATAATGAACCGGGTTGGCGCCCATGGTGGTCAGAGCGTCGATCTGTTCTGTGACGCGCATCGTTCCAAGTTCGGCGGCCATGGCGCTGCCAACGCGCCCCGCCAGCATCGTGGCCGCCAGCACGGGCCCAAGTTCGCGAAACAATGTTAGATTGATGACAGCACCCATCCGGGTTTCCAGCCCCAGCCCGCGGAACTGAGCATCACTTTGCACGGCCAGCGTCATGCCAATGAAGGTTCCGGTTAGCGCCACCACTGGCAGGCTGCGCACTCCGACCTGATAAAAATTCGGCAACAAGGTTTCCCGCCGCGGTAATCGAGTAAACAGCCAGCGCAACGTGCGGAGCACAAACAGCGATACGTCGCCGACCGAGGTCACCCAGGCAATGACCACCGCCCCCAGGTCCACAACCCAATCGGCGGCCCAGCCAAACACCCGGGTAAGAAACCCGTCGTGATTCGGGATCGGCAAATCGGAGCCAGTCGCCATCGTGAATCCTTCCTTGGCCGAATGAGTACGCGCAGCCGCGAAGCGCAATGCGGGCGCAGCGCTACGAATGTACCATCGACCCTGGCGGCTCTACGGCTTGAGGAAACTATTCCGGCCACAGGAATTGTAGCGGCAGGGCAAGCAGGGGAAGGTTGGTTGGTGCTAGCACGAGTTATCTGCGTCATTGTAGAGGGGACGCGAGGAGGCCGCGTTGGTTGGGCTTAGTACTTCGCAAGTGGAGAACGAACCCCTCGGTCAGCGCCGTGCTCCTCGTTTGCCTCTGTGTAACTTGACTCCTACGATTGACGTAGGACCGTCGTTCAGGGACGGAAGGCAATTGTCAATTGGGAGGACTCTGATGTCAGCCACGCCGGCCAAGTTGGTGAGTTGGTCAAGTATTCAAGGACTGGTGGTCGCCGCGGCAATTTTTCTCATCGGAACGCCGGCCGGTTTCTCGTTCGCCGGTCTGTCCTGGAAATTTCCCTGGCTCTCCGAGGCGAGTTCTCCGGCACGCGACACACCCGCGGCGCAGTTGGTCGTACACAAACCGGAGCCGCGCATTGCTACTCTTACGGTGGATCGCGTCTGGGTGGGGCAGGCACGCGTGGTGTTGTGCGTTACGGTTCGGAACGAACAGGGGCGCTCGCTGCATCTGCGCTCGGGACATGTGAATCTTTCGGAAGTGGGTATGAACCATGCCGATTGGCCGGCCGTCACGTTGCCGCCTTGGGACGGGGTGCGGTTTCAACTGGCCAAGATTCAAATTTTTGCGGATAAGGAGCTGCCTGGCACCGCGCGGGCGTTCGCACTCGATTTGACGATACCGCCCGGCCATCAGCGGAAATTCTTGTTGCAGATCGACGCCGCGAATGTGCCTATCTGGCAGCACAATCGTTTCTTCGCGGTTGGTTCGCTGGTGCTGGAAGACGGCGCCGCGGAACTGGCGACACCGGATATGAACCTGTTTGGCAGGCGATTGAACCAGGCAGATCCCGGAGCTTCCTTGTCCCCCGTTGCGTTTCAAACGGGTTCTGCGGCGGCCAAGCAGAAGTAGGCGAGGCGGGAACAAGAAACTCCGCATGCAATGGTTGGCTAAGCGGAGCAAACTTTTCTGCTTGCATCGGTTCTGCCAGCAGTGATTGGCGTCCTGAGTGACAAAATGTGCGCTTCAAGCGGGTCCGAGCAATCCTGCTGCTTGCACCGGGCCGATAAGTTCACGGTCCCACTCCTCAGGAACACACATCTATGTCCAGCAGCCACCCCGCCCACGAAAAGATTTTGGCGGTCTTTGATGAACTAGGAGCTGACCCCGCCAGCCCTATGGCAGAATCGGTGTTGGTGCGAGACGGCTTCTTAGTCGGCCGGCGTTTCCAGCGCGAAGGCATTCGGATCGTGTGGTTCTTCGACGCGGCCGAACTGAAAGTCTGGGGAGCGGACAATAAATTGGTGAAGGTGCTCTCGCTCACTCCCCAGCACCGCCAAGCGGCTTGATGGCCGGCAGCACTTTCGGCCTTCTGAATGTTCAAGCCGAGAAGCTCGTTGCGCTGCGCCGTACTGCGCATAGCGCATAAAAAACGGACGCAGCCGGTTTGGGTCGTCCGTAAAAACGGTTTGCTTCCCCGGGCAGGGGAATCATTCGACCTATGTGGCTTTCGCCACCGCAGCTACGTCCTACTTGAACACTACGGCGGAAGCGCGGCGAAGGCAAGCAAAATTTCAAAAATAATTCCGTTAGCGAAATTCTGTCCTGCAAAAAATATCAAAAGTGATTTCTATCACGTTATCCTGGTCTTGGTGGCACGCTGATTGCATAAGTGAGCAACAATCTGAGTTAACTGCCGTCCCATGTTGACTTGCTGGTCCCCATGTCGCTTCGCTCGGCAGATTCCATCTGGCAGAAATCCGCTGAGCAGGCGTTGGTGGCGCCGGTTCTCCAGGGCGAACACAGTTGCGAAGTCGCCGTCCTGGGAGGGGGTGTGACAGGCGCACTAATCGCCGATCGACTCGTGCAGGCCGGCGTCAACACCGCGCTGGTCGATATGCGGGAACTGGGCACGGGGAGCACGGCCGCCAGCACAGGTTTGTTGCAATATGAAATTGATACGCCTCTCTGTGAACTGGTGAAAAAAGTGGGCGAAAATCACGCCGTGGCCGCCTATCGCCGCGGGCTGACAGCCATTGATGAGATCGAGGCGATCACACAAGCTCTGGGCGACTCGTGCAGTTTTTCCCGCCGCGACTCTCTCTATTTCGCCTCGCATTGGTGGCATTTCCGGCGATTAAACCAAGAGTACGAATGCCGCCGCCATTTTGGCTTCGACGTATCGCTGCTGAGCCGTACACAATTGGCCGAGCAATCGACCCTCCGTTCGGCCGCGGCGATTCGATCGAGGGGCGACGGACAAATTGATCCCTTTCGCTTCACGAAAGCCCTGTTGCGCCGGGCACAACAGGGTGGGCTCAAGGCCTTTGCTCGTTCAGAAGTCAGCGAGATCGACGAACAACCAACCAGAGTAACGCTGCGCACCGCGGAAGGGTCCATTGCTGCCCGGCACATTGTCTATGCCACGGGTTATGGTTCGCATCGCTATCTCAAGGAGGACGAGGGATCGCTCCATTGCACCTACGCCGTGGCCAGCGAACCTTTGACGACCACAGCCGGCTGGCCCGAGGGGTCGCTTGTCTGGGAAACGGCTCGGCCGTATTTCTATGCCCGCCAGACTGCCGACGGTCGGGCGATTATCGGCGGCGAGGACACCCTTTTTTCGAGCGACCATAAGCGGGAGTCGCTTATCGAGCGGAAGGCCGCGGCGCTGGTCCAGCGTTTTGAAAAGCTTTTTCCCCAAATTCTGTTTCGAACCGCTTGCGCCTGGGCAGGCACCTTTGGCGAAAGCAAAGACGGCTTGGCCTATATTGGCCAGGTTCCCGGCAGGCCATCGGCCTACTTCGCTATTGGCTACGGAGGGAATGGGATTACGTTCAGCGCGATTGCCGCCCGGCTGATCACCGATCTGTATTTGAAGCGGCCCAATGACGACGCCGCACTGTTTCGATTTGGTCGTTAGGTTAATTGAATGAAGCATCGCCGTTGTGATGAAGGATGGACATACTTTGTGCCCAGCGATATAAACGAGATGGTTGGCTAACAGCAGCTTTCAAGGTCAGTCACTTACCTTCTGGCAGATTGAGAGGATCCCATGTCTGAGAAAGCAACGCGAGTTGAAGAGATTACCCGGGAAGAGTTGATTGACTTGCTTAATGAAGATCTGGCGCGAGAATATCAGGCGATCATAGCCTACGTGGTCTATTCGCAAGTTCTCAAAGGGGCTCAGTACATGAACATTGCCGAGGAATTGAAGGTCCACGCCAAGGAGGAACTTGAGCATGCGCTGATTCTCGCGAATCAAATCGACTACCTGGGCGGGATGCCCGTGGTGACGCCCAAGCCGGTCAAGACATCAGAAAAAGCGGAAGAGATGCTCCGCTTCGATCTGGAGAATGAGAATGACACAATCCGCAATTACCGCGAGCGCATCGGCCAGTGCGAGGCACTGGGGGAATACGCTGTTGCGGAGCACATTCGCGAGATCCTGGTTCAAGAACAGGATCATCAGATCGCTCTGGCCACGGCGCTGGGTATCGAAGTGCCCAACGTCAACAAGAAAAAGAAATAGAGCCCCAAGCTCGCAACGAGCTTAAGAATCGGACGGACGCAATTCGGTCAACAGCTTGTTGAGCGTGGCATATTCCACGGGCTTGACCAGGTGGGCATTGAAACCTGCGTCGGCGGATTTTTGCCGGTCATCATCCTGGCCCCAGCCGGTCAAGGCCACCAGCACCATGGTTTGGCCCCACGGCTGCTCGCGAATTTTGCGGGCGGCTTCATAGCCGTTGAGCCTCGGCAAGCCGATATCGAGCAGCACGACGTCGGGCCGAAAGCTTTCCGCAGTTTCCACGGCCGCCAGTCCGTCGAAGGCGGTTTGCGTTTCGTGCCCTGTCATTTTCAGGAGCATGGCCAACGACGAGGCCGAGTCTCGATTGTCGTCCACGACCAGGATGCGCCGGGGTGCGGCGTGCTTCAACTCGCCGTCGGTGGAATCTGAAGATGGCATCACGATTTCCTTGTGGATGGGAAGGCGAACGACGAACTCACTTCCTCGGCCCGTTCCTTCGCTGGCGGCGCTGACGGTGCCATTGTGCAATTCCACCAGCCGTTGCACCAGAGTCAGGCCAATACCCAGCCCGCCGTCCGACCGCTCCAGCGACTGCTCGATCTGAGTGAACATTTCAAACACTCGCGATTTGTTCTCACTTACTGATAGGCAATCTCTGCCACGCTCACGCGCAAGGTGCCCACGCCCCGCGACTGCGCAGCGCCTGGCAGCGGCGGGAAATTGACCATGACGTCGGTGGTCATTTTCGGACCCAGGCCACCAAGGCCGCGCAGCGCATCGACCGATTGCGTCTGCGGCCCCGCGCCGGGTATGTCCGACTGGCACCGCAGGACCAAACGATTGATCGTCTTGCCGCCAATGTTGGTCACCCGCAGCTTGGCTCGCATGTCGGACTGCTGGACGCCCGGTTGCGGCAAAGTTTGAAACGGTGCGCGGGGGACTCCGGGCGTGGGAACCAGCGAGCGAAGGTTCCCCTCTGGGATGATCTCCACTTTGATGGGATGCCCGTCCAGTCCTTCGTCTCCCCCCCGCGCGGTGCGTCTCCCTTCCGGTACGCTCCGTTCGCGCAACGCCTTGGCGATTCGGTCCGCCGTCTCCGGGTTGGTGGCTGGGATCTCCAAACGCGAGGCAGGGTCGGCCCAATGCTTGAGCAAATCTTGATCGCTCTGGCCGAGCCGGGCCAGTGGGACGCTGACTACCTTGCCATCGGGCTTCTTCAATTGAACGGTTTCCGCTTTGAATTCCGCGAGCGACGCTTCGACCTGCTTGCCATTGGCATCCTTCCAAGTCCGTACTACGCCGGTTTTGAGCCGCGGCTTATCGGCGACGCGGAGAAACTTGGCGATAGTGGAAACAGGGATGGCGAAGGCTGTGTTCTCAATGTCGGCTTTGAGGACCACGACGCCGATCACCTGACCTCGCTCGTTGAACATCGGGCCGCCGCTGTTGCCCGGGTTCACGGCGGCGGACGTTTGAATATAGGGAAGGCGGGAGATCATCCGCTCCTTGCTACTGACCACACCGGTGGTGACGCTGTGGCTGAGCACGTCGCGGCCCACACCCGGATTGCCGATGACGACGGTCCCTTCGCCCGATTCCGGCTCCTCTCCGAGCGCCAGGGTGACCGTGGGGAGCGGCTCCTTGGATTTGATCTTCAACAAGGCCAGATCGCGGCGTTGGTCGGCCCGAATCAATTCGGCCTCGGTCTTGACCACGCTTTGGCCATCTGTGCCGGGGGTGCGATAAATGATGTTCGTGGGAGAGCCGGACTGCAGCACATGGTAGCAGGTGACAAGGTGCCCTTTGCTGCCGACGAAAAAGCCGGTTCCCACGGAGTCGCCCGCGCTGACCACCACGACGGCGTCGGACATCCCCCGCACGATCTCTTTCGTGGAAGCCGCATCCTTGCCAGTTGACAGCAGCGCCTCGAGTTCGTCCGCGTCCACCTGGGCATTGGAAGGTCGGAGCTTTTCTTCGCCGTCCTCACTCCGCGGCAACCGCGACGTACGAGACGGGCGCGAGCGGCGTTCCTCGCCGGCAACGCGCGGAGGCGCGCTCTCGCGCGTGCCCTCCATGGTGAGTGTAAAGGTGTGGAAAATCTCTTGATCCGTGCCGTCCTTAACGGAGACAATGATCGCTTCCGTCTTTGCTGAGGCGGGCACCTTCCATTGCAGATCACCCTGGGGTGAGAGCTTCATCCCTTCGGGGCCGGACTCGAGCTTCATTTTGACCGGTCCTTTTTTGGCCCTGGCTTCAATCTTGTATTTCCACGCCTGCCCCGATTTGATGCTGGTGGGAGGTTGCGAAGAAACAAACAGATAGTCTCGGCCGGATTGATCCAGGATTTTGTCCACATCCAGGTCGGCCAGAATCAGCCGCTGCCGATCGTCGGGTATCGCCACCAAGGTTTTCTCGGGAGCGTGGAAGAGCAGCCGCTGGTGCCACGGCGCGTTGGCGAAATGCACCGGATGCGACGGGAGCGAATCGATGCCCAGTTGCTTGCGGTCCAAGGTGGCCAAGGGGCGCGAATCGCCTTGCACCTGCAGGCTGAGCGTTGCTCCTTTTTTGCTTCCTCGATCGGAAGCATCGCGCATCACCAGAGTGAACACACCGCGCGTCAGTTCCGGGATTGCATAGCCGCCGGGCGAACTCAGCGGCTTGAGGTTCGTTCCATGCGCCCCGCGCGAAGTGTAGACGATCTCACCGGTCGGGGCGGGGCGAATCGCTCCCCACGAACTGTGCTCGTGTCGAACTTCGACGGTGTCGCCGTCAATCAATGCCAGGTAAACACCCGATGGAGAGACTCCCTCGTTCGTCCCTCCCACGAGCCGGCCGTCGGCCGAGACGTTGATGATCCGGCCGATATTGAATGTTCCCGACGTGGCCTGCGAGGTGCGATAGCCCGTCAGCCGCATGTCGCGCGGCTGGAGTTTTTGCAGATCGAAGATGCGGCCGAACCCGGCGTAGTAGCCGGATGTGACCACGACCAGCGGACCTTCCGAGGCGGAGCCCATCCCCATGGCCGCCACTTCCTCCGCCAGCGGAACCGATTTTTCGCGCTCCTGATTGTCGAGGCGGTATCGGGAAATCGTGCCTGCTGCACCCAGGTGGACGACGACGTGATTCTGACTGGCTGCGAAGGTGACCTTATCGTCGGCAGCCGACACATAACCGATGATCTTGCGTGTCTTGATGTCGAAGATGCCGAGTTTGCGGAGTTCTTTGAAGTGTAAAACGAGGTATCGCCCCCCGCCTCCCACCGCCACCTGCTTCTCGGCGGAAGAAGGAAGCTTGACCTCGGTGGTGTGCAACTCGACTGCCGGACCAGGTTCCGGCTGCTTGTCCTCCGCGGCGATCGCCGCGCCGCACATGCAAACCGCAGTCCACGCCAGAACAACCGACCCGACCCGACCGTAATGCGTCCGCGACATGGAAGCCCCCTTCTTGGTGAGAATGCCCGTTCTTGAAATGCTGAAATAGCCCGCGAATCACCTGCGATTTTAAGACCCTTTGAACTCGATGTCAACGAGAAAGGTCGTGCCGGTTGTCGCCCTGGAGCCGATGGGCTATTCTGGCGACAGCTATTCTGCGGATGGAATCCTTCTACGGAATGACTTTTCTTCTCTTTCCTCGATCACCGTTCTCGACTCAAAATTCAGGATACTGCAACTATGACACAGATCAATCTGACAACCGCCAAGCAACTTTGCACCGCAGCGGAATTTCACGTGGTCCTGGCTAGCAATCCCCCGCAGGTCAATCAATTTTCGGCCGCCGACTTGAAGAAGCACGTTGTCGAGGCTCGCCGGTTGCGCGATAAATGGCGCGACCAGGCCAACCGCCAACGACGCAGCGTGCAGCAAGCCAAGGGTGGTCGCGTGGCCGACGACACCACTCGCAGCGCGGAAAAAGCGGCGCTGTTCGCCGACGTTCTCGCCCGCTTCGAAGCGGCCGCTCCGCTCGCGGGGAAAAAGCCTTCCGCCATCAAGCCGATCAAGGCCCGCCGGTCGGCCGAGCATCGTCAAACCAGGGCAATCGTGCGCGAATCGCTGTCGGACGCGACCGTCGCCCTGCGGCTCAAGAGCAAGAAGAAATTGCTCGACAAGAAATCGTCTGCGCCGACCGCAATCACTGCGCCGACCGCGACAGCGAAAAAGTCCGGCAAGAAAGACGGCGCCGACAAAGCCACCGTCGCCGTATCGAGCCAGAAAAGCTCGGCAGCAATCAAGCCGACGTCGATCAAGAAAAAAACCGCTTCTAAACCCTCCACACCTGCTCCGACTCCGCCGGGCAATCAACAGAAGCTCGGCGGCAATCAGTTGGCCGCGCAAACCGCCGCCAAGAAATCACGCATCCAACGGAGCGGGCTGACCACGCGAATCCGCGGTCATGTATCGGCACGCGGAAGACGTGCCCAAGGCCGTCGTGACTCGCGCAGCTGAGCGCGGCGTGAACACGGCTCAACCCGTGAAGGATTATCGCGCAAAGAGCGCAATCCACACGACGACCAGCATCCCGGCCAACATCGCGGCGCCGACGACCGAGATCAAGATGCTCGATACGTTGCGCCCCGCGACGAAGTCCTCCTCCCGCATCTGTCGTTCCTGCGTGGAGTTGAAATAGTGGTGCAGGGTCGGGAGTCTGGGCTCCGAAGAATGGACGGTTGCCATGGCGAGGGTTCCTTGGAATTCAACGGGGAAGGTTGCGGAGGCATGTTGCCGCCGGACCTATCTTTACTACGCAAGGGCCGTGCCACGGATTTGGCGTGGATGTAGAAAATCAAACAGCCTGCTGAGTATGGCGCAAGTCGAAATCGCGAGAGAGTTTAGAGTTGTGATTCGAACTTTTATGACAGCGGGCAGCGGTTCGCGAGGGAAATGAGCGCAGCGGTGAAGTGTGACACCCGTTTGCGCTGAGGCGCGCCGAGCACACTTGCCCGCGCGCTCTTGATATCGTGGGAGACGCTTCGTTCCGGGACTTCGCCTCGTTCCGGCGCGCCGGGACTCAAGTCCCGGCCACCTATAGGCAACGTGTTTCAGATCGGCCCGGCATCGTCGGTAAGCCGGATCTCGTACTTGTCCAGCAACCGGTACAGACTGCGACGGTTCAGGCCCAGGGCGCGGGCGGTGCGGGCCTTGTTCCCTTTTTCGCGCTTCAGTACGTCGAGGATGTGGGTGCGCTGAATCGTGGCCAGTGCGTCGTTGGACGGAACGGCCGCGGGCCGTCCGTTTCTGTCACCACCGCGGGCCACTTCGGGGGGCAGGTCGTCCAGCGAAATGAAACGATCGTCGGCCAGAATCTTGGCGCGGTCCAACGCATTGATCAACTGCCGCACGTTGCCGGGCCAGGGATAGTTCGTCAGGGCCGTCATGGCCTCGGGCTCCACGGTCCACTCGTTTCCGACCAGATGAGCCACCAGGGGCGGGATGTCACCCGCGCGCTCCCGCAACGGAGGAATCGTGAGCGACATGACATTGATGCGATAGTACAAGTCCTCGCGAAAACGGCCCGCTTTGACTTCCTCGTCCATATTGCGATTCGTGGAGGCCAGCAGCCGCACGTTCACGCGACGCTCTTGCAGCGATCCGACGCGGCGCATCGAGCCATCTTCCAGCACGCGCAGCAACTTGGCTTGCAGCGACCCGGGCATCTCGCCAATCTCGTCAATCAGCAGCGTTCCGCCGTCGGCCACCTCAAACAGGCCCTGCTTGGTGCAGATCGCCCCGGTAAAGGCTCCTTTCTCATGGCCGAACAGCTCACTCTCCAGCAGCGTTTCCGGCAGGGCAGCGCAGTTGATGACCACCAGCGGCTTGTCGGCTCGCTGGCTGGCTTGATGCAACGCCCGGGCGACCAGTTCCTTGCCGGTGCCGCTCTCACCCTGAATGAGGATGGCCTTGTCGGTGGGGCCGGCCCGGTCGATCAGCCGGTAGATTTCCTGCATGGCCGCCGATTGGCCGATCATCTTGTGGGTTGGAGTGCTGCGGCTGATGACCGCCTTGAGTTGTTCGTTTTCCTTCTGCAGGTGCCCGCGCTCGCTGGCGCGCTGCGTGATGATTTCCAGTTCGTCCAGCGGAAACGGCTTGCGCAAGAAATCGTAGGCTCCCAACTTCATGGCCTCGACGGCCGTCTCGATCGTACCCTGGCCGGTCAGCAAGATGACCTGGCAGTCGGGCTGGACCGTGCGGAGTTTGGCCAGCAGATCGAGCCCGGACATGCCGGGCATGACCATATCGACGATCGCCACATCGAACCGCCGCCGCTCGACACGCTCCAGAGCCTGCTCGCCGCTGGCGGCATCCTGCACCTGAAAGTTTCGACGGCGAAAGCGACGGCAGAGCGTACCGCGAAAATCCTCGTCGTCGTCCACAATCAACAAGTCGATCGGAAGGCTTTCGTCCACGTTACGGTACCTCAAAGATTGGCAATGAAGCTCTTGCGGTCACGCCCCCGAAGAGCTTCACGCAATGCAATCGACATACCAACGAATGATTCCTGCGACTTCGGTGTACCCCGCGGCATCTGCAGTGGTCAAACGGCTCAACGGCATGTGCGAAAATCGACCTACTGTGCGTCTCCGCACGCTATCCAGCTTATTCCAAACAGGTCGAAGCGTCATGCCTCCCGCTTTTCTGGCCGAATCCGCTGGCTAGGGGCGATTGGCACTTCACTTGCGTACTGGAAACCCACAGGTAGAGCCACCAGAGAGGTTGACGCCACCGCCGGCCATGTGATGTAGGAAGGTGATGCCATGAACAGCGCGATCGAACGACTCTTGAGTCTGCATGTGTCGGACGTCATGACCCGCAATGTGGTCCAGATCTCGGCTCACCAAACGATGGCCGAAGTGGCCCAATTGATGGTCAAGTACGAGATTTCCGGGGCTCCGGTGGTGGATGAGCAGGGACGATGCGTGGGGATCCTGAGCAGTTTCGACTTTGCCGCGCGAGAAGAGGCCCAGTGTGCGACTACGGAAACTCCTTGCGGCAAGGTGCAGCATGTGCTGGTCCACGAGCGGCCTGATCAAGCCTATCACATTGAGGACGTTGCTACCGATATGGTGGCCAACTTTATGTCGCCGGCGGTGCAGACGGTTCGCCCTACGGCCACGTTGATGGAAGCAGCCCGAGTGATGTGTACCGCGCATATTCACCGCTTGGTCGTCCTGGACGGCCAGGGCCGCCCGGTGGGAATTGTCAGTTCTTTGGATCTCGTGGCTGCGCTTGTCAAAGCTGTCGAAGAATAACTACGATGAGGCAGCTTATCGGGCGGATCGTCTGCCGCTTCGCTTGCTTGGAACCTTAGCTCTTCAAGGAGATCGCGATGAAAAAGTTGCTCTGGCTGGCGGTTGCTGGCGTGTATGCCATCATGTGCGTGGCCCCCAACGGCCATGCGGGAGATCGCGACACGCTGCGAGTCTTCATGCGGGCGAAATTGGATCACTCACAAAAGGTTCTCGAAGGCTTGGCGGTCGATGATATGGAAATGGTGGCCAAGCACTCGCAGGAATTGGCCTTGCTGAGTCATGCCGCCAACTGGCAGGTGATGCAGACAGAGGATTATCTCAATCACAGCTTGGAGTTTCGCCGGTCAGCGAATGCCGTGACGAAGGCCGCGCGGGAGAAGAACCTGGATGGGGCGACGCTGGCCTATGTCTCGATGACGATGAATTGTGTAAAGTGTCATAAGTACGTGCGCGGCATCCGAATGGCGGATGCCTCAAAGTAGGTCGCGCAACTGGAGCCCTTCCGGTGAGTTGGTTTGTCAAGAAAACCGTGGTCTCGCCGGTCGATTTTTCGGCCGAGTCGATCGCGGTCGTCGATGTGGCCTTGGATGCTGTGCCTGAGGCGACGGGTCTGCACATCTTACATGTGCTGCCGGTGCAGATTCCCACGGACCCGGCCAACTGGGATCCGCACCACGAGCAAGCGCGCAAAGAGGCCGCGGAGCAGAGTCTGCGCGAGCGATTCAGCGCTGCGAGGTATCGCGGCGCGCAGATCGTCGTGATGTTCGGCGACCCTGGCCAGGAGATCACGGATTATGCGCTGCGGAATCACGCCGACATGATCGTGCTGCCCTCGCATGGCCGAACCGGGCTGAAACGATTTCTGATCGGCTCGGTCGCCGAGCGCGTCTGCCGCCTGGCCCACTGCCCGGTGCTGGTGATCCGCGAATAGAAGGCATCGGGAACGTATGGGGCCTTTTCGAGACTGCCAAGAAACAGGGCCGCCTCGGCAATGAACAGCCGCAGCGGCCCTGCGAGGCAGTACCCGATGAATCCAGGCATCAGGAGTCAGGGTTCAGGAGGAAGCTGTCAGCGATCAGCCCTCAGTTCTCCAAATCTGAAATGCTAAATCTGCAATCCTTTCCTCCGCCGCCAGGCGACTAGCCCCAGCCCGGCCCAGCCCAGCGAAGCTGGGGCGTCTCGTCGGGATGACCATGAAAATCCACCGTTGACTGGTGGATTTTCATGGTCTATGCTTGAGGCATGATCCCCCGCAGCCATGATCTGAAGCTCATGCGGGTTGCCTTGAAACGCAGCCGCGTCGTGGCTTTGCTTGGCCCCCGGCAATGTGGCAAGACCACCCTGGCCCGCCACTTTCTAGCGGCCAACTCCTTGAATTACTTCGACTTGGAGGATCCCGGCAGCCTGGCACGGCTGAGCGAGCCGGAGATCGCGTTGCGTCCGCTGAAGGGGTTGGTGGTGATCGATGAAATTCAACGCCGTCCCGACCTTTTCCCCCTGTTGCGCGTGTTGGCCGATCGCAAACCCCTGCGCGCCCGCTTTCTGATCCTGGGGAGCGGCTCGCCTGAAGTACTCAAGCAATCGTCCGAATCGCTGGCGGGGCGCATGGAGACCATCTTGCTCGAAGGTTTTCGACTGGCGGACGTCGGCCAGGCAAAGCAGCCCCGACATTGGTTGCGAGGCGGGTTCCCTTTGTCGTACACGGCGCGCAGCCAGTCCGATTCCGTCGTCTGGCGGCAACAATTCCTCAATACCTTTGTGGAGCGCGATCTGCCGCAACTGGGTGTCACCATCCCGGCAGCCGCCTTGCGCCGTTTCTGGAGCATGGTGGCCCACTATCACGGTCAGACCTGGAACGCCGCGGAATTGGCGCGGGCGCTGGCCGTCGGCGAATCGACCGTGCGCCGCTATCTGGACCTGTTGACCGACGTATTTATGGTGCGGCAACTTCCGCCGTGGTTTGAAAACCTGGGCAAACGCCAAGTGAAGTCCCCCAAGGTTTACATCAGGGACAGCGGCCTGCTTCATGCGTTGCTCGGCATTTCCAATCAGCGCGAATTGGAGTCGCACCCGAAGGTGGGTGCGTCGTGGGAAGGTTACGCCGTCGAGGAAGTGCTCAAGGCGTTGCGTCCCGACGAAGCCTATTTCTGGGGGACGCACCAAGGAGCCGAACTCGATTTGCTCATGTTCCAACGAGGCCGGCGGATTGGCGTCGAATGCAAGCGGGCCGACGCGCCGACAATGACCCCGTCCATGCGAATTGCACTCCAAAACCTGAAGCTCGACAAACTCTATGTCGTCTACCCGGGCGATAAACGTTATCCGATCGAGCGTCACGCCGAAGTGGTGCCGCTGGCGGAACTTGTTCAGGCGACGTAGGCGGTTCCGCGAGCCCCGTCAGCAATCAACAAAACAACAAGACCTCCGCGGCACCAAGGCGCCGCGACGGCCCTGCGAGGTAGTTCCAGAAAAGGAAGCTGTCAGCGATCAGCCCTCAGCTCTCCACATCTGAAATCAGCAATCTGAAATCCGTTTCCTCCGCCGCCATCCCACCAGCCCCAACCCGGCCAAGCCGATCAGACCCAGGGCGTAGGTGCTTGGCTCGGGAACGGAGCGGACTGAAGCGGCCAGCCTGGCAAATAAGGCGATCATCCCGTCTATAGATCGAGGCGAGTCTCCTTTCCTTCTCGTGTTTCACGCCGCTGCCAGTTTCTATTTTGCATTTCTCGCCGTTGCTTTGGTTTTTCGGCGCTTTGCAGCATCCACATTCTGCGTCCAGCCATCGTGGTTTACACAGCGGAAGAACGGTCCGAACTTGCCATGGACTAACACGCTCCAACCGCCACATTTTTCACACCGCGGATTTTCCGCTTCCGCGGCTGCTCCGCGTTCCCACTCTTCATCGGATCGCCGCCGCACCGATAGAACTCGGGCAATGTGCAATGCCAGGCCAGGGTCGACCACTCTGGCCATTAGTTCCGATGTGTGTGGCGTGTGGGATAGCGGGTTAAGAGAGCCAAACCACGCGATACGATTATCAATCAGTACTACCTTCTCATGGATCGCACTTCGTAAGTCGATGGCCACGCCTATCGCTTCCAATGCCATCAGCGCCGCTCTGCCGAGTTCCTCAGGTATTGAGCCATTCCGATCGGGAGGACGCGTAACACACCGCACCTTGATTCCTTCGCCAATCTTCCGTCGGAACACTTCGCCCATCTGGGCGGCTCGCTCCGGCGTGATAAATGCCGAGAAGACCACGATGGACTTCGATGCCGCTTCCATGTCGTGCCGGCAGAGTCTGGTGAAGTCCTTCCCACGGAAGAGTCCCGTTCGCAACGCCTCTGGATCGATTTCTGGCTGAGCTCCGAAAGTCTTGAGATCATCCAAGAATGGCCGCAATGACAACACATCCGTGACGTCGACAATCTGCCCCATCCGCTGGATGTCATGCAGCAGTCCCCGAAGAATGGCGTCGCTGGGCAATTTTTGGTCGAGGAACGTCAAATTCGCGACGATTACCAATCCGTGTTGTGCTCGGCTGAGGGCAACATTCATGAGCTTGGCGCCACTGTCCACCAACTGGTTGGCCTGGAGGAATATGCCGGCATTCCGCTCACCGACGCTGTCAACGAGATCGAGTACCATGATAGATCGTTCGTCGCCCTGGAATCCGTGGACAGTGCTTGCTCGCGGAGGTGCCCCATCCAGCGTGTGAGCCTTAAATATGTCTCGAAGAAGCTTGGCCTGGGCGGCGTAAGGCGTGCAAATTCCCACCCTGGACCTCCCCCCGTTGTCATATAGGCGTCCGTGCTCCTTGAGGTGAAGCACCAAGTTCCGCACGGCCAACGCGTGAATGAGATTCAATCGAGAACGGAAGGCGTCGCGGGTTGTAAACGGCCACACACGAGACGTATCCACAACCGTGAGACGATGGGAGAGGGGATCGGGTTCGCTGAATGCGATTGCCGCGTGCCTGCTATGAGTCTTCAGGGCACCCTTGTAAAAGGCATGCGACACAATGTCACAGAGCGACGGATCCATCCGAAACTGCTCATCGAGCATGATAAGCCGGGCTGGCCCCTCGGGTAGAAACACCGTCTGAAATGAGATGCCGGCTTCCTCAAACACGTTGTGGGCCAGCACGTCGTGAATGCATTGCTGTTCCGTTTGGACGATGGGCGGCAGTTGCTGAAAGTCTCCGGCAATCACTACGCGTTGCGTCGCCAAGCCTGCCGCCTGAAACACTGCCGGTAGCAGGATCATCGATGCCTCGTCGATGATAACCGTGTCAAACTCCGAGAACTCCACAGGACGCAAGAACGTCCTGGTTACGGTGGCGCCAACAATACGGGCTTCCCGCAACACTGCGTTGAGAATCTCCTCCAGCTTGGCGGCGATATCGCTCAATTCTTGACGAAGGGGGCCCTGCTTGGCAGCATAGTCGTCGACGACGCGCTGAGTCTGAGCACGGTCTTCACCTCGCAGCTCATCCTCCAGAGCCCGCAGATGTGTCGCAGCTTCTTGTAAGGTGGTTTGAGCGACCGCAATGCCCTCTTCAGATGGTTGGATCGCGGCAGCAGCTGCGGTAATACGTGCCTCTTGCCTTGCTATGTCTTGCCGGATGGACACCTCGTCCCGCATGAGTAGTCGCCGCAGGAAGCCCGCGGCCTCAAAGTCTTGTAATTCGTGCAACAACTTTGCATGCCGCGATCTAGCCGCCTTGAGTGCTGCGTGACATTCCGCTAACGTGTGCTTGGCGCCCTCGACCCGCTGAATCCACGAGGTGTATGCCCCACTAGCGGCGTCGCTTTCGGCAAAACGACGCAGCAATCCCTGTGAGTAGGCCACCTCGCGACCCAGACGTTCGAGTTCCGCCTCGATTTCCGCTTTGCGATCTGCCAACTCTCTTGAACGGCGTTCTACGACGCGGTCAGGAGTGATGAACTCCCCGAACTCCTTCCGCAGTTCGTCCTCAATCCGCCCGACCCGCAGAACCCTGCCATCTTCGAGGGCCGGATCGTTCGTTTCCCGCAGATTGCGGCAGAGCTTATGGATCAATTGGTCGACCGCTCGATTTGTGTTGGAACAGATGAGTACCCGCTTTCCTCTTTCGTAGAGCAAGCGAGTCAGTGCTGATAAGACGGCCGTCTTTCCAGTCCCGGGTGGCCCCCAAAGCCAAGACAAATCGTTCGTCAGAGCCAACTCGACGAATCGCTGTTGTTGGGCAGTCGGTGGAATACGCCATGGCCACGTCACCCCGCTGGCCGGAGGATGCTCAGTAACTGCGTTACGGAGCACCGAAGCGGCGAAGTCGGCTCGAAACCCCGACACTTCCCCTCGCTCGATTGATGCCAACCGGTCATGCAACGCCTGCAGCAGTGCAGTGTTATCAATCCGCAATATGCACGTATGGATGTGTTCGCCAAAGTCTTCCTGCAGGGTGACAATGATTCTGCCCATCAGGATGGCCGTGAGGTAGCCTGGCTCGACCTGGCCGCCCACGACAAGTTCAACCTTCGCACCCTCGAAAATATTGGCATCCTCGCTGAACTCAAAATCGTACGAGAAGCCCTTTGCTTCTGTTGCAACACGACGCCCATCCTCCAGCACGAACTGCTGACGACCGACCTGCCGTCGACGCATCTCGGCGATCAAGGCCGCCAATGCAATGCGAAACCGTGCGGCGGGCGGGGCAGTCGGCGGAATGTCGAGCGACAGGTCTCGATTCAGCGTGAAACGGAAAGCGCTCGGGCGAGGCCGCACTCCCATCGGCTGAACCAACGTGAATTCGTCCGGTGGGACAAATGTCTCATATTGAGGGCGGGCAGCGCGAGGCTGTTCTCGGTGTGCCCGCGGAGGATGTTGGGCGAACGGCGCCGAGTCTGCTGCCGGAGCCGCTTCCGGCCACAGGCGCTGTTGCGTGGCGGCCCCGGATGTCGCTTCTGGCGCGGCCCGCGTGGAAGACTGTGGGGCAGCACCCTTGGACATTGCCGCCTTGACCTTATCGAGCAATGCGACAGCCTTCGATGTCTTACGGTGAGCAAGTTCGTCGGCGAGGGCAGCTAGGTCGGCAGGGGAATTCCGCCACTCTTCAAAGAGCTGCTCAAGCTCCGCGATCTTCTTGCTGAAGAGAGGACGTGTCATCTAAGTTCTTTAGCTTAAAAGGGACGGAGGTCATTCCTGATACCCGGGTTTGTCGCGGCACAATCCGTGGCACGCCACGATGTACGCGATTCCTTGTGGGCGGATATGTGTACCATGTGCTCAATCGGGCCAATGGGCGGCTGTGGCTATTGAAGAAAGTTGCCGACTTCGCGGCCTTCGAACAAGTACTCGCCGAGGTCCACGAGCGCGTCCCCCTGAGAATACTCGGCTCTGTACTGATGGGCAATCACTGGTATTTCGTGGTCTGGCCCCGGGCACGCCAGCACGAGCAGGTTTCCGAGTTCTTTCGTTGGCTTACCGTCACGCATTCGCAGCACTGGCATGCCCATCATCGGACGCCGGGCATGGGGCACGTCTATCAGGGGCGACTGAAGTAGTTCCCGATCGCGGCGGACGAGCATCTGCTGACGGTACTGCGCTAGGTGGAACGGGGCTGGAACGGTATCTGATCGGATCGGTCGCCGAGCGCGTCTGCCGCCTGGCTCACAGCCCCGTGCTGGTGATCCGATCGTGATCGGATCCAGGCTGCAGCAGCTTGGCGAGTGAGGATGTTACGGCCTTTTGATGCTCGGCGAGGGGCAGGATGGTATCGACGGAAAGCAGGGGTAGGTCGGCGGGCAGGGGTTCGTCGTTCCGTTGCTGATCGGCCAGCAGCTCAGGCCGGGCGTCGCTTAGGGAGTCTCCTTGGGCTTGGCGTTTCTTCATCCGCTGCGTCGTGATTGCTTCGGGGCAGTTACAGGTGACGATCAGGGAAACCGCCCCCACGGCGCGGGCCGTCTCCACGGCTTGGTGTCGTAGCGCGTTGGTGAGGAACGTGCCGTCGAGGACCACTGACGATCCCGCGGCCAGAAGCCGATCGACCCTGGCGAACAGTTCTTCGTACACGCGCTGGCGATCGGCTTCGGCGTAGATTCCCGCCGCGTACTCCGCAGGTTGCGGGGGCGGGGGATACAACTCTCGGCGAACGGCGTCTGTCCCCAGCATGGTCAGGCCCAGCGAGTCCGCCAGCGCGGCCGCTAAGGTCGATTTGCCTGAGCCCATCAGGCCGCGCACCACCAGTAGGATCGGCGGCAGAATCTGTTTCGCATA
Source organism: Planctomycetota bacterium (assembly GCA_021413705.1). GTDB lineage: Bacteria > Planctomycetota > Planctomycetia > Pirellulales > UBA7805 > JAIOPX01. The sequence goes on from JAIOPX010000151.1 coordinate 37,248, forward strand.
TTGATCTGCCAGATCGAGATATACCTGGCATGTGGCTGCGGCGGCAGTGCGCTCAGACGGCGGAATCTGCTGCGCACGCAGTGCCGTGACTTTGGCTCGCACGCAGGCACGATACGACTTATAAAAGGCCGTGAGCGCCGCAGGGGGCCGATCGCTCGTGCGCTGCTGGTACACCTCGATCAGGCGTCGGCCGATCGCCGCCGCGCCAAGGCGATCGCACTCCATGGCGAGAAAGCTCAATTCATCGGCCACGTCGAGCGTTCGCAAGTCGCGGCTGAACTCAAGGCAGTCGATGACCACCGCCCGGCCGTTTTCCAGATAGACGTGCTCCGGCCGCAGGTCGCCATGTCCCTCGATGACGCGGCCGTCTCGGAGCCGGGTGTCGAACAACTCCGGCCGCAACCGCAGCAATCGCAGATGACCACCGCAGATGCGTTGCACCTGGACAGGATCGAACTGGTGCTCCTCTCGTGCCAGCTCATTGGCATTGGCCCGCACATGGCGCTCGATACCACAGCGAAACTCATTCGGGGGAAGAGAGACAGGCGCCGCCTTGGCAAAGAACTCGGAGAGCAAAATGCCGAGCCGATCGATTTCTTCCTGCGAGACGGTTCCAGCCTCGATCAACCGATCGAGACTCCGATCGGCAGGCAACCGCCGCATTTTTACCATCCAATCGGGCGGAGCGGCTTCGCCTCCGTTGACCTGCGTGGCTTCGCCACTGTTGACCTGCGTGGCTTCGCCACCGAGGCTCAGGCTCCCCTGCGCGTCGATCGTAATGGGGACCACTTCCAGATAAACATCTTGCGCCAGCCGACGGTTCAGCCGCACCTCGTCCTCGCAGGCCTGCCGCCGCAGCGCCGGCGTGCTGAAATCCAAAAATTCGAAGCGGACCGGTTTCTTCAGCTTGTAGGCAAAGCGATCGGTGAGGAATACCCAGGAGATGTGGGTTTCGATCCACTGCACGCGATCGGCAGGAGAGCCCGCCTGCGAACCGCCGAGCAGCGCATGAACTTGGCGAGGATCCGCGGATGTTGGCGGCGCGGGCATGGCGGTAGGTTCCTTTCCTATATGTCAACCATTGCCTTGTCGCCGGGTGGGAAGTTGCACGCAGAAACGGCACCCTTCCCCCAGGGTTGATTCGGCCCAGATGCGGCCCCCTTCCGTTTCGATCAGTTGCTTGGTGAAGTACAAACCCAGGCCGCTGCCTGGCACATGGCGATGGCTCGGCAATCGGCGGAACGGGACAAAGATGCTCTCCAGTTCTTCCGGCGGAACTCCTGGGCCGTTGTCGGCAATGATCAGCAGAACATCGTTTGCCCGTGTCTCGGCGCCGATCGTGATTTTCCCATTCGGCTTGTCGATAAACTTGACCGCGTTGGATACCAGATTGTAAATCGCTTCGCGAATCCGAACCTTATTTCCCCACACCTTGGGTAGTTGGGGGGGAAGCTGAAACGTCACTCCTTTCGTCCCCGAGGCCGGGGCGAGTCGATCTCGCACTTCATGCAGCACTTCGTCCAGCGACACGCTGACCTGCGCGTCGGGACCGTGCATCGACAGCGTGGATGAGAGCAGTTCGTCGATCATCCGGCTGTTTTGAAACGTGCGGTCGCGGGCCGCACGAATTAATCTGCATGCCTCCGCCGGCATTTGCGAGCCGAACTCGTCCAGCGCCTCGTCGCACAGATTGGCCACGGTGGCCAAAGGAGTTTTGAGATCGTGGGAAGTGAGTTGAGCGAAGCGGCGCAAATCGTCGTTGGCCCGCCAGTACATGTCGAGCGCCTGCCGCAGCTTTTGCGTGGCCTGTGAGAAATAGGCGTCCAAGGTCAGGCCGATATCGAGCAGAATCACTTTGATCACAATGCTGCACGTACAGACTATAAGCCCCTAGGAAAAACTCGGGAGCGAGTCCCACGTCGTTGTGCGTCTGCCCGATGCGATGGCGCTGGGCGACATATTCGTCGTTCCACTGGGCGCGCAGCAGGGATTCAAAATACTCCCGTTGGGCTTTCTTAAGTCGCACCAGCCGCTCCGGATCCTGAAGAAATTGGGCCGTCGGTTCGAACGAGGACAAGTGCTCGTAGAACGCCGCTACGAAACGATCGGCGAAGTCATGGAAGCTCGGCACCAGCGATTGCAAGGCTTCCGCATCTTGCGGCTCAATGCCCAAGTAAGCAAGTCGGCTCGCCAAGTCGATGTTGGGTAGCGATGGAGTTGGGTGATGTGCCCCAGCAGATTCAGGTCGCTTTGGATTCATGTTGCGTGGCTTACCCTGCCTGGCGGTAGAGCAGGCATCCGATGATGGGGATCTCGCGACTGGGCATGACCATTAGTATACAGCAAAGAAGTCGATCGGTGCGTTCCAACTGGAACAATGCCGCAGCAACGCCGAGCGCAACCTTTGACAGTTTTCTAGCGGAACCGTATTCTACGGAGCAGTTACTGAAACGTCACTCGAACCGGGAGTCGAAAACCCATGCTGAAGAAAATACTCCTCGCCGTGGTGGCCATCGTGCTGATTTTGGTAATCGTCGTGGCCCTGCAACCTTCCAAGTTTCGGATTGCTCGATCCATCACGATTTCCGCCCCACCGGCGGAGGTGTTTGGGCAGGTCAATGATTTTCACGAGTGGCAGGAGTGGTCTCCCTGGGCGAAGCTCGACCCGAACGCCAAGGCAACCTTCGAAGGGCCAGGCTCCGGCGTGGGGGCCGTCTTCAAGTGGTCCGGCAACGACGAAGTGGGGGAGGGAGTTATGACGATCATCGAGAGCAAGCCCAGCGACTTGATCAGGATCCGCCTGGACTTCCTCAAACCGTTCCAAGACACCAGCGAGGCGGAGTTCACGTTCAAGCCAGAGGGAGATAAGACGCTGGTGACGTGGAGCATGAGTGGCGAGAATGGGTTTGTCGAAAAGGCGTTTTGCCTGGTAATGAACATGGACAAAATGCTGGGGGAGAAATTCGACGAGGGACTGGGGAATATGAAAACGGTAGTGGAGCGCTCTGGCGATAAATAACGAGGCGACTTTCGTCAGCCGGGCAGGGAAGGTAGAATTCCCTCAGCGATCAGACCCGCAAAAGAGCAATGCATGACTCAACTCTCAGATGGAATCGCAACTCGCGCTCCGCGAAATCGCACGCTTTCGCTCACGGCGGAGGAGCGACAGTGCTACGAATCCAGGCTTCTTCGTCTCGATGGACCTGCCCAGCTTAGCGAGGTTTCGGGTCGGACAATTTGCCAGGATATCTTTAGCGCGCTTCCACTCCTACCGGCGGACTCGGTGGACCTTCTCATCGCAGACCCTCCGTACAACTTGAGCAAGACTTTCAATCAGGAGTCTTTTACCAGCGTTTCCATGGCGGAGTATGAGCGCTGGTTGGACTGCTGGATCGGTGAGACTGTTCGGCTTTTGAAACCGACCGCGTCCATCTACCTCTGCGGCGATTGGCGTTCCTCGACGGCTATTCAGCGAGCTTGTGAAAAGTATTTCACGATCCGCAATCGGATTACGTGGGAGCGCGAAAAAGGTCGTGGTGCGGAACATAACTGGAAGAATTGCTCGGAGGACATCTGGTTTTGCACGCTCGGGCGAAAATACACCTTTAATGTCGATGCCGTGAAGCTCAAACGCCGAATCCTCGCCCCGTACACGGAAACCGATGGAAAACCCAAGGGCTGGCAGCAAGCGGAGAACGGACGTTATAGGCTTACCTACCCTTCCAATCTCTGGACCGACATCACCGTTCCCTTCTGGTCGATGCCCGAGAACACGGATCATCCAACGCAGAAGCCGGAAAAGTTGATCGCGAAAATCATCCTGGCCAGCTCTCACGAAACCGACGTTGTATTCGACCCGTTTCTCGGTTCGGGCACATCTTCGGTGGTGGCCAAGAAGACGAAGCGGCGTTTTTTCGGTGTGGAGATCGATCCGTTCTACGGTTGTCTGGCCGAGAAGCGGCTCGCTGGCGTTGACCAGGATTCGAGCATTCAAGGCTATAGCGAAGGGGTGTTCTGGGAGCGCAACACCCTCAGTGAGCAACAGAACCAGGCTGCAAAAGCGGCGCGGTCGCGGAATACACCGCTGTTCGACGAGCCTTGAAGGACCGAGGGATGCGCAGCGAAATCTTTTATACGGATCGATATCTTCAGATCCAGGATTCTGTCATCCAGCTTCTCAATGCGCAGGAGGAGTTTCTTTCGCCTCGCACCGTAGGCAGCCCGAGAGCAGTTGGCGATGCCATTCAGGGGATCATCAGCCAGAATTTCCGGCAACTCCTGGGCGATGCCTGCGCGGAATGCTCCACGGAGTTTGCACGGCGTGCGATGGCCGACATGGCTTTTAGCGATCGTGCAGGACTCTACTACATTGTGGACGTGAAAACGCACCGGACGGAAACCAAGTTCAACATGCCCAATCTGACTTCGGTGGAGCGACTGGCCCGCTTTTACGAATCGGACGCCAACTGCTTTGTCGTCCTGTTCGTAAGTTACGCCATCGAAGGGGCTCGTGTCGTGGTGTCCGATGCCCGCTTCGTCCCGATTGAATTTCTCGGCTGAGAGTGCTTGACGATCGGCGCACTAGGGTGGGGACAGATTCAAATCGCTAACTCGAACCAGATCACCCTCAAGCCGCAATATTCACGTAAGAAATGGATGCTGGAAATGTGCGATGCGCTACTCCTGTTCTACCCCAAGGAGATAGCCAAGATCGAGGGCCGCATTGGGCGATTTGAAGAGGTCAAAGACGCCTGGACAATGAAAGCCGACGTATGGGTGGTGCCCCCCGTTGAATTGCCGAAGTCGATTGAGACGTCCAAAGATGAAACTGCGAACTGATGAAAATATTTCAGGAAGTTCCACCTCACTCCCCCGTCAGCACCATGTTGTCTCGGTGTATGACTTCGTCATAAGGACAGTGCGACAGAGTGGCGGCGATGGCGTCGCTTTTCAGTCCTTTGATTTTCTCGACGTCGGTGGACGAGTAGTTCGACAGGCCCCTCGCTAGCTCAGCGCCGGTGGGATCGTAGAGCGTTACCACATCCCCTTTGGCAAAGACTCCATCGACGGCCGTGATACCGATGGCCAACAGGCTACGTCCCTGCTCGACAATCGCCCGCTGCGCGCCGGCATCGAGCGTCAATCGGCCACGAGGCTGAGCAGTAAAGCCGATCCACCGCTTGCGCGATTGCACTGCCCCGCCGCGGGGGACGAACAACGTGCCGACCGTTTCGCCTGCCAGGATTCGCGCCAGGTTGCCAGGGGTTCGGCCGCCGGCGATGACGCAATTCTCGCCGGCCGTCGTCACCAGCCGGGCGGCTGTCAGTTTGCTGGCCATGCCTCCCTTGCCCAGGCCGGAGCCTGCTTCGCGGACCAAAGCCGTGATCGAGGCGTCCAACTCGGTGACGGTATGAATCAATTTGGAGGCAGGATCGCGCGGGTCGCCGTCGTAGAGGCCGTCAACGTCGCTGAGTAACACCAGCAGCGGCGCGCGGAGCAGGTTGGTGACCATGGCGGCCAACCGGTCGTTGTCGCCGAACGTGGTCATCAGCTCGTCCACGGCCACGGTGTCGTTTTCGTTGATGATCGGCACGGCGCCGTATTCCATCAGCGTGTGGATCGTGTTGCGGACGTTGAGATAGCGCGTGCGATGGTCGAGATCATCGGCCGTGAGCAGCAACTGGGCGGCGTGGCGGCCGTGCTTGCGCAAACATTGGTCATAGGCCTCCACCAGGTGGGCCTGGCCGATAGCGGCCACGGCTTGCAGGTGGGCCAGATCGCTCGGGCGTTTTTTCAGGCCGAGTTGGCCCATACCCGCGCCGACGGCCCCGGAAGTGACCAAGGCCACGCGGCGACCTCCGCTGATGACTTGGTGCAGTTCCTCGGCAAGAGAGGCGATGCGGTCGCGGTCCAGCAAACCGTTGGGGCCGGTCAACACACGCGTGCCGACTTTCACTACGACTAAGTCGGACGTGGCGGCAACTTCTTGGCGTAAGAGATCGTGCATGTTTGGGAGTGAAAGGGTGGAAATGTGTATGAAAGCCGTATTAGCATACCCGACACGGCCCCGTGGCAGGAGAGTTCGCGCAGGAAGCACATTGAGATTTCTCCGCATGTCAAGCCCGCCAATGGGGAGGGAGAGTTTACCGTTGCAGCCGCGATTTGCCGACCATTGAGAAATCGGCCACCGCGGTCTAGAATTGATGAAGTCGTTGGTCATGGCAGTCCAGCGGCGTGCGGCGTTGGTTCCGTATGGCGGAAGACGGACCACGCACGGTCTTGCCGGCATCCCTCTTACCCTGGCGAGCGTCGGGCTACGGCCCAACGGTTGTGTCTTCATGAGTGACCTGAAGCACGAGTGCGGTATCGTCGCGGTCTATCATCTCCCTGGGCGTGAACGTAGCCCGCTCTGTCCCGAGCAAGGGCCCGATGAGGTGTCGCGGCTATTGCCCCGGATGCTCTTGGACGTGCAGAACCGGGGTCAGTTGGCCGCCGGCATCACCACGTTCAATCCCGAGCGCAATCAACTCATCGATACTTATAAGGACACCGGCAGCGTCAGTGAAGTTTTTCGCATGTCGCACCGCGGCAAGTTTGAAAGTCTGATGTGCGAGTATGCCGGCCGGGCCGGCATCGGGCATGTTCGCTACGCCACCTGCGGCATGGACGACCGGAGCTATGCCCAGCCGTTCGAGCGGCACCACGTGGAAAAGCGGAAGTGGTTCGCCTTTGCCTTCAACGGGCAATTGGCCAACTACGTGCCGCTGCGCGATGCCTTGCTCTCCAGCGGGGACTATCATCTGGCCCGCGACACGGATACCGAAATCATCATGCACGAGATCAGCCGGCAACTGTCCGGCGACTCGCGACCGTCGCTGATTGAAGTTTGCAGCAGCCTGGCGGCGATGTTTGATGGCGCGTGGTGCATTGTGTTGGTCAACGCCCTGGGCGAAATGCTGGTGGCTCGCGATCCGCTGGGTATCCGCCCCCTCTGCTATGCCAAAGAAGGGCCGCTGTTTGCCGCTGCCAGCGAGAGCGTTGCCTTGACGAACCTGGGCTTTGCCGCCGAGAGCATCCATTCGCTGCTCCCGGGCCAGGCGATCACGATCGTGGACGGCAAGTTCAGTATCGAGCGATTTGCACCCAGTCCGCGCCGGGCACATTGTTTCTTCGAGTGGATCTACTTTGCCAATGTGGCCAGCACGCTCGACGACCGAAGCGTCTACCTGTCGCGAAAAACGCTGGGTGAAGAACTGGCCCGGCTGGAGTTGGAAGACGGCAGCGTGCCGCTGGACGAGGACACGATCGTTGTGCCGGTGCCCGACACCAGCAAAGGGGCGGCCGACGCGATGGCGTATCGGCTGAAGCTACCCGTGCTCGAAGGTCTGATCCGCAATCGCTACAGCGGCCGCACGTTCATCGAAGGTTCGAGCAACCGCAAGAGCAAGGCGCAGACAAAATACACGCCGCTGCCCGAAGTGCTCAACGGCAAGCGAGTGTTTTTGGTCGAGGATTCGATCGTTCGCTCCACGACGATGAAAGTGCTGTTGTCGCGGATTCGCGAGCAAGGAGGCGCCCGGGAGATTCACGTCCGCGTGGCCTGCCCTCCGATCGTGGCCCCGTGTTTCTACGGCATCGATATGTCCCGGATCAACGAGTTGTTCGCTCCGCAATTCCTCCGCGGCGGAGACCTGACTCCCGCCGTGCAAACCGAAATGGCCGCCGCACTGGGGGCCGATTCACTTCGCTATCTGCCGGTGGAAAGTGTCGCCCGGGCGATCGGTTTCGATTCCGATCAACTCTGCCGGGCCTGCATCACGGGCGACTATCCGACGCCCGAGGGGCAGCGGCTGTATCAGATCGCCGTGGAAAACGCTCGCTCGAACGTGCAAGGGCGCACGTATGAAGCGGTGCGGGTGATGAGTTGAAGGCCGGCTTCTCTCCATTAATGCGAACGTCCCGTGAAATTTCAGTATGGAATTGCTGATCTATTGTGGACGATTTTTGCCGTTGCTGTTGGCTCAGCCCTCACATCGAAGAGTTCGTTGGATGTCGGGATCTATGTTGCCAGCTTGATGCTTCTCGCTTGGCACGTCAGGGGAAAACCTTATTCTGCGATACCCGGCGCTTCTGTTGGAGTAATCTTCTTGTGGGCATTGCTGCCATCGCACGCTGACGTTGCTCTCTTGTACTCCTCGACCGCGTGGGGTGGACTTTTTGGCGCTTCCATCAATGCGCTCATTCGACGCTACTACTTGGCCGGGACGTTAGCACTTAGTATTTGCGTGCTTGCCTTTGTTGTTCCAGTGCTATGTAATTTCTGATTGCTGGCACTCGGCGCCGTTGATCACTAAACGCGAGAAATCAGTTCGAACGCTTCTGGGCAGGGATATCGATCTGCGACCGACAACACTTCGCGTTCTCGCAATCGCTCGACTGTGTTGAATCCGAGTATTCTTGCCGTCGCTTCGCCGATCTCTGTCAAAGGAATAATTCTCGCGCCATTCAGTTGAAAATGATCTCGCCATTTATCCGTGCGTGGGTTGAAGAAACGAGCGAGGGTTGAGGCTTGAGTCAGAGATGCAATGTCAGTCCCTTTGGAGCGATTGCAAAACGTGCAGGCAAATGCCAGATTGTCCAACTCCGTCAGGCCGCCATGTTTCTCACTGAGAATATGGTCTACTTGGCACCCTAGGTACGTGTCGGATTCGTGAATCAGGCAATATTCGCAAAGCCGCAGCGATCGCTGAACAACGAGGCGTCGCAATTCCGCGCTGACATAACTAGTCATGTCTCAGATACTGGCGAGCCTGCGCTTTGGCCAATCGCATGATGTGTTCCAATCGAAGATAGTCGTTGAGTTCTGCCTCTTCTTCAGCAGACAGCCCGTCGTTCTTCTCCAGATGAATCAAATCAGCGACCCGTTGTTTGGTGGCATCGGAAGCCTGGAATGATACCACCGTTGCGGGATTGGTCCCTGCGGCGATGAAGGCCACAATTTCTTCGTAGGCTCGGATCATATTGTTAGTCTACTCCGCCTCGAGTCTTCTGACAACGGTTAATCGCATGCAGGAACAACTCCGACAGGTCCCGTCCGGCAGACCGGACCTACTATGTCGGCGGCAAGCCTTCATCGACGGCGATCTCCGCATCGACGCGCTGTTGCAACTGGATGTCGTCGATCAGCGGCCGTTGTTTCCAATCGCCACGGAGGAACCAGATCACGGCCACGACGGTCGAACACACATTGGCAATGGCCACGGCCCACCAGACGCCTTGAATGCCTAGCGTGGTCTTGTGTGAGAGCAAATAGGCCAGCGGGAATTGGAACACCCATTGCGTGGTGATGGCCAGCATCATGGCGGCCAGCGTGTTGCCTGCACCGCGCAGCGTGCCGGCGATCACTTGCTGCACGCCGATGAATCCGAATGTGAACGCCATGATGCGAATGAAATCTACGCATTGAGCGATCGTTTCAGGGCCGCTTTTCGGAATGAAGAACGACACGAACGGCCGAGCCGCCAGAAACAACACTAAGCCTGGCAGCAACAGCGCGGTAAACGCCAGGACGGCCCCGATACGGCAGGTTTGCTCCGCCCGGTCGATGCGGCCGGCGCCAATGTTCTGGGCCACGAGTGTCGAAACGGCCATCGACAGTCCTAGCGCGGGAATGATCACGCAGGCCAACACCCTGGTGCCGGTTCCATACGCGGCAATGGCGATCGTGCCGAAGCCTGAGGCGAGGATCGTCATCATCGTCATGCCCATCGCCCGGGTGGATTGCTCGACCGAGGTGGGCATCCCAAGCCGGAACGACCGGGCAATCAGCGGAAAATCTGGCTTGAAGTTGCGCCAACGGAGACGGATTTCATGCCGGCCGCTTAGCAGCAAAGTGAATCCGATCGCCGTGGCCAAAGCCTGCGTACAGACGGTGGCCATCGCCGCGCCGGCCACGCCCATCGCCGGGATCGGGCCGAAGCCGAAGATAAACAACGGATCGAGCGCCAGATTCAGCAGTACCGTGAGCAGCACGATGAACATCGGTGGATAGGCAATGCCCAGGCCGCGCATCAGCGATTGATAGACGAAGAAGCCGAACACGAAGAAGAAGCCGAGGAACGTGATCTGGAGGAAGCGGATGGCATCGGGCGCAACATCGGGCTCGGCCCCCATGAGGCGAATGATCGGCCCGGCCAAAAAATATCCCCCCACGGAAAGCACGATCGCCACGCCGAGCACCATGAATAGCGTTTGTGCCGCGACGTGTCCCATGGCCTCGCGATCGCCACGCCCCTTGTACTGGGCGATCAGCACGGTGCCGGCGATCGGCAGTCCGCCTCCGATGGCGATCATGAGGAAATTGATCGGGAAGCAGATCGAGACAGCCGCCAACGCCTGGGCATTCAGCCGGCCGACCCAGAACGTGTCGGTCACCTGATAGCCTACTTGAAGCAGATTGGCGCCGATGATGGGTATCGCCAGCCGCATGAGCGTGCTGGCGATGGGGCCTTCCGTGAACGTGGTGGCGCGGTTGAGTTGCATAAGAGAGATTATTTTACCAAGTTGCCAGCTGAATGGGTGGCTGGGGCTGGAGTCCCGCAAAGTAGTAGGCACACTCCGTGTGCCGTAACCGGATGATGGTTCGGCATAAGCCTGGAATGAACTCCTGCGGACGGCACACGGAGTGTGCCTGCTACGATGGAAGGGTGGCCAGGGCTGGAGACGAGCCTCCGGCGAGGCGAAGTCCCGGAACTCAACACTCACTCGCGAGTTTTCCCACAAGCATCGACAAATTCCAACACAGTCGTGCTGTAACGTCCTGGATCCGCCTTCGCAAGCTGCATATGCCCCGCCTGTTCAAACAGCGCCAATGTGCAGTGAGCCTTGATCCGCTCGTGAATTGCCTGAGCTTCTTCGGGCCGAGCATAGGGATCTTGGCCGCCGGCCAGGATGAGCACTGGGATGCTGTCTGGAATTCCTGTTGCCGCATCGTAGGGAGAAATCTTCGACGCATCGGACAGCACCAGCGGCGCAACGCAGCGCAGGCCGCAATAGGCTACCAACTCCACGCCCTCCGGCAGCATCAGGCGCGTCCGGTTCCGCGTGGCCGTGTGGAGATCTTGATAGGGACATTCGAGAACATAACCTTGTACCTTGTGGCCCAGATCGCCGGCAGCGAAAATTGCGGCCGCAGCACCCAGTGACTGCCCCCACACAACCAGCGGCTGATTCGGATGCTGCTGCTTCCACCATGCGACTGCCGCCGCCACATCGTGTCGAGCGCTGTAGCCGAAATCATTCTCATCGCCGGTTGAATCGCCATGGGCTCGCAGTGTGATCAGCAACACCGGGTGGCCGGCCGTGGCCAGCATCTGGGCCTCCCTCAGACACGAACTGCGATTGGCGCCAATCCCATGCAGCAGCAAGACGGCGGATTTGTCGGTTCTGCCTGGGACCAACCACGCGCCAAGATGTTGTCCATCCAATGTGTCGAGTCGGAAAGCCTCCACACTTCCCCAGGCAAGCGCGGGCACGTTTTCGGCAAACAGCGGACTCCTGCGCCGAGTCATCTGGTGGGCGAACACCCAGGCCGAGATCAGCCAGCTCGCGACGATCAGCAACAGGGTAGCGGCCGCGAAACGCCGCAGCCATTTGCCGAGTTTCGATTTCTGTGCGGGTTGAGTCATGGCTGTGTACGTTGATAGCAATACGTTGGCGAAGCGAGCGAGCTTGCGTGCGTGCTGCCGAATGAAGATTGCTCTTCCATCATCTTAACACGCCGTTGCCGCGCAGCCATTGGCGGCACGTTTTCGGCAAAAGGAACCAAACAAAAACCCGCGCTCCCCACTCCGCCGGCTTGAGGGAGATGTAAGCAGCGTCCGCCAGCAGCGGATGCGACAGTCGCGCGGCGATGCGCGGTCCCACGGCATCGTAGATGCTTCTCATCTGGCGATGGAGTCGAGGCGCGGCACACAACAGCATCAACTCGGCAGCTTTCAAATAGCGTAGCTGGGCGTTGACTGCCACACGCGAACCATCGTGGCCCGCCACCATGGTGCTCCCCACAAACCGTGCATGTCCGCACGCGGCGGCCGTAGCCACATAGCAGTTCTGCGGCGGGTGTGTCGGCAACGCCATATATTTTTCGAGCATCAGCATCACGGAAAGGCGCCAGGCCGCGAACCACACGGCGAGCCACGTCATGACTCCCAGGCAACGGGCCAGCGAAAATCGCCAGCGTGGCCCGGAACCGTGACGAAGAAGTCGGATGCTCATGTGCAAATAAGCGGCCAAGGCCCACGGCGTGGCGAAAATCAGAGGCACGATGATATACACGGGATATACGAAGAGGCTTAGTAAGAACAACAAGCCAAGGAAAGTTCCGTAGATCCTTTGAATCGTGTAATTGCCTGAACGAAAACACCACACCGAAAAAGCAACAAATCCCCAGAGAATGCCTGTTGCAATCAAGCAAATGATGAACAAGACAACAAATGCTCCCGAAGCAATTCCCGACGTCACACTGAGGATGCCACAGTATTGAGCCGCTAATAACACTCCGCTGTAGATGGCAAGACGGACCCAGACAAAGCGGGCGTAGTGAGTTGGCCTCCACAACAGAAGTCCCATGCCAGCCATGCTGCACAGGAGCATGGGAAAAAACGGTCCCATGGCGGGGCCGCTGACGAGCAATCCGGCGTAGGTCCTGGTCCTGCCGTCTTGCCAATCAATATCGAATGGATTCGCGCCAGTGGCTGCCATCCAGAAACAGATCAGCGGCAGAATGATTCCTGTGAAGGCGAGGCCCACCCGGGTGACCCAGCGGAAGCGCAATTCGCTGGGCGCCTCAGTCTTCGGAGTCGGCGCGGTGGGAATTTTGGATGGCTGATCGGGAGTGTGAACTGCGTCATTTAAGGGCATTTCGTTCATAGCAGTCATTATTGCTCGGCTTCCTCGTTTTACCGAGAAAGCTCACCGGGAATTCGCCTCGCCGTCCCGGACATTGTAGCAGGCACACTCCGTGTGCCGTTCGCAGGAGTTCATTCCAGTCTTGTGCCGAACCATCATCCGGTTGCGGCACACGGAGTGTGCCTACTACTTTCCGGGACTTCAGCTTACCTGAGACTCCTCTCATTTTCTGTAGCCAACAGATGGCCCTGCCTGATATGCTAATCGTATCCCCTTACTAAGGAGGCAGCCATGGTTTCTCGCAATCAGATCGCCTGCGTGTTGGCCGGCATTCTGCTGGCCTCGGTGCCACACTCACCAGTTCTCGATGCCTGCTGTGTCAGTTATCCTTCCGGTATGCCGGTAGTCAATGCAGACCAGACGGTCATTATTCTCTGGGATGCCGCCACGAAGACGCAACACTTCATCCGGCAGGCGTCGTTCAAGAGTGCGGCGGCCGATTTTGGGTTTCTCATTCCCACACCCAGCCGACCCGAGTTGGATGAATCGGGCGACGAGGCGTTCTCGCATCTCCGCAATCTGACCGAACCGGACGTTGTCGAGAAGTCGAAGCCGTGGGGAGGCATCGGCATTGGCTGCGGCATGTCCCCTTCGGCGCTCCCCACCAAGTCAGCGGTCACCGTGCTGGAAGAGAAACGGGTGGCCGGATTCAATGCGGTCGTTCTGCAGGCCCAGTCGGCCGACGCCTTGGCCCAGTGGCTCGGTGATCACCACTACTCGTTCTCGCCGGAAGTCAAAGCCTGGGCGGCCCCCTACATCGCGAAAGGCTGGAACATTACAGCGCTGAAAGTGGCCAAGGACCAGGCTGCCACCGACTCCGCGGACGCTGCGCCGGCCGATGCCTCGTCAGAGCAAGGCAAGAACAAAGTTTCCGCGGCCGCGCTGCGAATGTCGTTTAAGACCGATCAGCCGCTATTCCCCTACCGCGAATCTGATTCCACCGCGGATGCGGCAGCCCTTGGCGCCAAGCGCCGGCTGCTGCGAATCTATTTTCTTTCCGACGCCCGTTATGAGGGATCGCTGGGCGCTGGCAAGATGTGGTCTGGCAACACCGCCTGGGCAGGGCCGCTGACGATGGCGGATCGAAGTCGAGTGCTCGGCTTGCTCAAGCTTCCTGAAACAACCGGGCCAACTCAATGGTGGTTGACGGAATTTGAAGATGACTGGGCATATCAACCCGCCCCGGCCGATGTAACCTTCTCGATATCTCGCAAGCAGACGGAGATCAAGCGGCCTCCCATCATTCACTACACCAGCAATGGCTGGCAGATGCCGCACGATGTGACGCTCTACGCGCTGTTCGCAGTGGTCGCGATTCCGCCATTGGTTATGCGGTGGCGACGACGCGGACGAGCTTAGTGTGGGCTTTTCCAAGCTTGCCGGAATGCATGGCACCCAGGCCGCGCTGCTCAGCAACCTCTGAGGCAATAAGTCCCTCGCTTCCCTGCGAATAGGAAGTGTTCGTTCAACACTTTCAACGTCCTGGGAACAGCAGGGAAAAAGCCATGACACCCGATGATGGAATTCCGCGCGCCGAGGGGAATAAAAAACCGCTTCCCATCCGAATAGAGCGAGATCCACCGCTTCGTCCGCGCGAGTTGCCGGTCCGGCCCGGAGCAATTCCCATTCGTCCTGGGGCAGTTCCAACTCGGCCTCAGGCCAGCGTGCAGCGGCCCGTGCCGATGGCCAACTCTGCTAGCACGGCAGTCGAGGAACCAGAGGTTGATCGCCCGTTAGGCCGGCTGGCCGAGATGAAACTCTGGGTGGCCGAAACCGCCGGCGCCTATCTGGCGAGCATGTTGTTCCATGCCGCTCTGTTCTTGGTGCTATTCCTGGTGTTGGGTGCGCGCTACATCCATCAAAAGCTGACTGGCGGCGCGTCGTTTGAGGCAATGGTGCTTGCGGCCCCCGAGGACGAAACGCCGCCGCTCAACATTCTTAAGATGCTCCCAGGGGATGATGAGGATCTGAGAAAGCTACCTCTGATTCCTGAACCGGGAGAAAATAAAAAACAGTTTACCGAGGGAACACCCACGATCATAGATTTCGACCCCATCGACGACAATCCCGTCCCGATCGCACCCGGCGGATCCGGGATTGCAGAAGAAATCGCGCAGGTATCGCCGATGGTTGGCTCGCTGGACGTTTCATCGTTTCGAGAAGGCCGGGCCATTCCGGGCATTTCGGGCTATGGTTCCAACGACGGAAAGGTGAACGCACTGGGCAAAGGGGGCAACGGCAATGGTTTCGGCCACCGAAAAGGGCAAGGCACCCCCGGCGGTCGGCCCGGAGGCCCGGGTGAAAAGAGCGTGGCCGCGGCGCTTCGATGGCTGGCGCGACATCAGAATAAGAGCGGAAGCTGGAGCCTCTCGCGTTTCAGCATCAATTGCACAGAAGGCGTGTGCAGCGGCCATGGCAGCGCGGAGTCGGATGCCGCAGGGACGGCGATGGGTTTGCTCCCCTTTCTGGCATCGGGATATACACACCACAAACCTAACATCTATCAGCAGACAGTTTACCGAGGCGTTACCTGGCTTATCACTCACCAGAATCCGTCCAACGGCGATCTCTCGGCAGGTTCCGGGCAAATGATGTACTCGCACGGCTTGGCCACCATTGCCTTGTGCGAGGCATATGGAATGTCGGGCGATGATCGCGTCGGCCGGGCCGCTCAGGCGGCGATCAACTTCATCCAGTTCGCTCAGGACAAACAAGGAGGAGGCTGGCGCTATAAGCCGGGCGAGGCGGGCGACACATCAGTTGTCGGCTGGCAGGTGATGGCGCTCAAAAGCGGGCAGATGGCCAAACTGCAAGTCAATCAACGGGCGCTCGACGGAGCGAAGAAGTTTCTTGCCGCCGCCTCGGGAAGTGAATATGGCGCCAAGTTCGGCTATACGCCAGGCGCCGGCGGCACGCCCACGATGAGCGGTGTAGGGCTCCTCTGCCGTCAATATCTAGGGGCGGCCAAGGACGACCCTGGCCTGATCGAAGGGAGCAAATACCTGATGGTCAACCTGCCCGATCCCAACGCCAACCGAAATATTTACTATTGGTATTACGCCACGCAAGTGATGCACAACATGCAAGGTGACGATTGGCAGACCTGGGACCTCAAGATGCGGCGGACGCTGAAGAAAACTCAAGAACGCCAGGGTTGTGCCGCCGGAAGCTGGGATCCCGACAAACCCACCGCCGACGCCTGGGGCCAGCACGGCGGCCGCGTGATGATGACCAGCCTCTCTTGCCTGACGCTGGAAGTTTATTATCGCTACCTGCCGCTGTATGACTTGGGCAAGCAGGGTGTGGTGAAGGGGGAGTTGCAGTGAAACCGCGTGGGTGCAAGCACCCACCCTACGTTGCCGCTGATCTCAAACCGAATCCATTCTTCCGACAAGATCCTCCGGTTCCAAGTTGGCCCTGCCGGTGATGAGTGTAAAGATCCCGGCGATTCCTATAATCGCGCCGACGGCACCCAGCCCCTTCAAGACCACCACAAAGCTCGCCCCAACTGCTTTCATCAACCAGGCCAGACCAAAACAGATACCTAATAACGCCAACCCGGCCAGCAACAACAGCAACCCAAACGGGCGGTGCGATACGTTGGCATGATCAAACGCTGAGTCCGCAAGGGCTGTCGCTTCCGCCTGATCGACGCCGCTGCGAGTCAACAGCGCCGCGATTTCTGTGGACTCGCGCCTATCCAAAGCAGCCGCGGCCGCGATGAGAAGTTGCTCGTCCTTGCTTAGAGGCGCTGAGTGGGGCGCGGCCAGATGTGCGGCGGCAATGCGTTCCAAAAATACTTTCAGCCCCTTGTTTACGCTCCAGGCCGTGGTGGCGGCGACTCCGTTGACATACAAGCGGTCGGACGGCCCACGATCGGCCAGATTCATCAGATGAAATCGTCGCTTGGACACGAAGCGAATGTTTTCCAACGGGATGCGCACTCCTTCCGACGTATAGACTCCGCGATCGGTAATCAGGACATCGTCGGCCAGCATGGGGGGAACTTCCCCTTCGACCATTTCCGCCCCGCGTTCCTGGCGGATCTTCTGCAGCTTCTTGGCAGGAATGTTCGCCAGGACATTGTTCTTGGCGCGACATTCCTCGGCCACCGACTGCGCTAAATGGGTGAAGTCGATTCGTTGCGGCGCGGGGGAGGGCTTCGGACGTGCTGGAGCAGACGGCGGGCTCGGGCGTGCGGGGGGCGCGCCGACGGAAGGATCCAGAACTGTCAAGACATTCTTGCAGGCGGGACATTTTCCTCGGCGGCCGCGCATCTCAGCCGACAGCTTCAGCGTCTTGCCACATTCCGGACACGTTATTTCGATGACCTGACTCAATGGTGTCTCTCCCTGGTGAAGTGAAACCGCGTGGGTGCAAGCACCATCCTACCGCACCACCGCTGCCCACCATACGGACTTGAACTTACGGGCCATACTAATAAAACTCTTCTTCAGCTAACATCGGATTCACTTTCCTACATCAATAGAGTGGTTTCAATATCGGGATCCCGCTCACAAACTCAAGGTTTCTTCCCATGCGGTGCGTTCAAATCTCTGCTTCTGACGACCGCATGGACTGCCGCGAAGGGTTTTTTGATCCGATCAATCCGCTCCCTCAAAAGTGCATGAAATGCGGATTTCCGGACCTCGACCACGTTCCCCAGCCCTATTTTCTAATAAAGAGCCGGACCATATCACCAAATGATCTAGCGCTTGCCTCGAACGGCAACTTCCTCCTTCGAGAACGGATCAGGCGTGTCTTGGACCTTTTTGGTCCAGGCCAGTGCAGTTACTTCCCTACCTACTACAAGGGAACTTCGCAACAGACTCCCTGGCTCCTTGGGGTTCCGAATCATCAGGTTGTTGTGGCTAAAGTTAGCCCTAAAATCCCGCGCTGTGAGGCGTGTGATGAGCCGCGATCCGCGCATCCCGGCACCCAGTGGGTTGAATACCAGTTTGGCGTGCCTGGGCGCAACCAACCGCAGGCAAAGGGATGGACACAGGACGCCGACTACGAAGTACTGAAATCCGCCACTTGGGGCTCATCCGAAAAAGGATGGAATCAGTGGATCTCGCGTGATCTTTTCATGTCGGTTCGGCTTCTTCACCTGCTCAAGAAGATCAAAGCCAAAGGTTTTTACGAAGCGACTTGTCAGGAACCAACGCCGCCCGACAAGCAAGAATCTGCCTGGGTCCGAGAGAAGTTTCAGGAACTGGCATCGGCCGGCATTCCACTCCACGCCGATGGGACATTGTCGGACTATGACGCGAAGTGGCTGTGTGAGTACATCAAGGCGCACATGCGCGCGGCCAAGGCAGATTGGGACATCAAAACTGTTGAGCGACGGATCAAGGCCAAGCTCCCAAAGTCCTACATTGATTTCGCAAATGCAGTCGGCCCGACCTCATTCGAGAACGTCGATGAACAAGAAGGGTTTACCGCTTGTATTCTTGGGCCGAACGAACTTGGAATCGAAGGCATCCCGAGTGACTTTGAGGACGAAGAGTCCAAGAAAGTCAACGGCTTGACGTTCGCAACCACGCTCCATGGAGATTGTTTCTGCTTCGATATTCAGAAAGGTGTCAAGGAGTACGCCGTCTATCTCTTCAAGCATGAATACAATCACCTTGAACCGTATGCCGCCAACTTTGCAGCTTGCGTCAAACGATTTGCGGGCGGAAATGATCTTTGATGAACACCCAAGTGCGTCAGGCTACTAGGCGGGGGAATGTCACGGTGCCGATCGCACGGCAAATGGATTCACAACCGTTACTCCGTCGTAATCCTGCCCTTCGCTAAAATCCTCGCTGTAAACGAGGCGACAACCCATCTGTTTCGCGGACGCAAGAATGGCGGCATCCCAATAGCTCAATTGAAATCGCTGATGATAGTCGATGGCGACGCGAAGGATATCGGCGGTCACTGGTACTGTCGGAAAGGCCAGCCAAGTTTCCAGAAGCACGGCTGCGTCAGCGCTAGCGAGCCGAAAGGGACGTTTGGGGGATGTCGCGTTGACAAAAAACTCGGCGGCTACTTGGATCGACCATCCCCAATTCTCCGACAACAGAATCTGCTGCGCTCGTTGGCGCTTCTGAGCCGAAGCTGGGTCTTCGCGAGGCAGCGTCGCCTGGCGCGATTACCGCTTCGGGGGCGGGCTGTTTGGGGCTGATCGTCACCTCGACCTCTGTACCCGGCGCGAACGGCACCCCCGCGATATGCACTTCTCCTTGTGCTTGGACTGTGGACGATGTTGCATAAGAACTCATCGAATCTTCCTCCGCAATGGAAAACGTCGCTCCCATAATCTTACTTGGCGTTCGGCCCGGTTGAAAAGCCAACGCGTGGATTATATCCGATCCGGGGAACTTCCTCCAGAATCAGGTGGTATACGGCAAGAATAGCTGGCAACTGGGAGTGGCCCGGGGTGAGTGGCGTTAACTGTCCGCAACCTACCGATGGAAGTGATAGTGAACAGACGACGGACCTGAACCACCGTAGTAATAATACGGCACGTAGGGGCGAGTGTAATCATTGTAGAGTTGGTTCTGCGCGGCGGCATTCTCCGCGTAGTTGCGCTCGGCTTCCTGCCGCTGCTGTCCTATGGCTTTTTCTTCCGCCGCAGCCGCTTCGTTGGCGCCGCGATTAGCTTCGCCCAACGCTTGACGCTCCTGCTTGAGCATGGCCTCGTCGCGGGCGACTCCCGCCCGGCGCTGCTGCTCCCAGACGGCTTCCTGGGCTCGCGAAACTGCGCGGTCGTGTTCGAACTTCATCAGCCACAGTTCCATCTGCGGGGCCGTGAGATTTTTCAACTCCTCGCGATAAGCGGCCGCTTGCTCGGGCGTATACTTTTTCGCGACGCGGAAGTAGCCTTCCATCCACACCCGCGCCTGCAACATCTCAGGACTATTCCAAATCTTTTCACGGGCTTCGTCTGCCTGTTTGGCGGTTGCCTGCTTGGAGGGGGCCGGGTCGGCGGCCTGAGCTGGGGCGGGCCATTCGGCAAAGCAAGAAATGGCCAGCAGTGTGACCGGCAACCAACGCGAAAAGCTGTGCGTGCGCATTTTCAACCTCGATCATGCAAGGGGGGATATTTCAAGAATTTCAAGTCCACGGGGGACAAGATTGCCCTTATCATCAGTATAGTCCGCT
>JAIOPX010000152.1 GCA_021413705.1 Planctomycetota bacterium
GGGGCGGCAGCCGCGCTGGGGGTGGTTGGCATCACACTGATCCTGTTTGCCATCAGCGGTCGCGCGGGCACTGCCAAGCCGACGCTCTTCGGTTTCGGCGCCGTCTTATTCGTGGCGGGAGCCCTATGGCTACTGCAAGCACTCGGGCTCCTGCTGATGGCTTCGCGATCCCACGGAACTGCATCTCGTGAGAACTCAGATTCCCCGCGCGGCTCGAACGTCGCCAAAATCCCGCAGGTGGTAGGCGATGCCGACGTAGTCCAGGACGCGAGTCAGACCCCGTAGGGCCACGCCAAAGCCGTCCGGCCCGCTGTAGCCGCCGAACTGGCCCCCTCCCTTGAGATGCGGCTCCAGATCGAGAAACACGCCCGGTATCCCGCGCCGCGTCAATAACTTGGCCAGCGCCGGAAGCATCTCGCGGAAATCACGCAGAATCCGTGTGTAGTCGCTGTCTCCCTCGTCGGCCGGCGCGAAGCGGTTGAGAGCTTCCTCATCAACGTGGCCGCGGCGCTCTGCTTTTCCACTGTGCCGCGGCACCATGTCACCATGGTGATAGTCCTTCACATGCATCCAACCCAGCCCTGGCTTCATCGCCTGATACTGGGCAAACACTTCGTCCGGCGTATAGCCTTGCGTGAGAATATTGGCCCCGTCGAAAATCAGCACCAAGGCGGGGTGATTGACCTTCTGATGAATCTCAGCCAGGAGCGACCCGGTCCGGCCAACCAAATTGGCCTCCACCTCCAAACCGAAAGTCAGATCGCTGCGGTGGCATATCTCGGCAATCTGGCCAAGTTGATCCACCGCCTGGGCGACATGCTCACGCGGCTCGCTATCGCGGGGCGGATAAAATGAAAACCCGCGCACGAGTTTCGTCTCAAATGCATGGGCCAGTTCACACGCCTTGTGGACGTCATGCTCCAGGTATTTTTTGAACGGCACAAAACGGTTGGTCGTGCCGTCTTCCACGTCCAACAGCTTGACCTTGCCGATCGGGGAACCGAGCGACGAGACGTTCAACCCGAAATCGTCCTCCAGATGACGAATCTTGGTGATCTCGGTCTTCGTCAACTCCATGACGTTCTTTATGCCGCTGCCGGCATCGATGAACCGGATCGTGTAATACTGCAAGCCCAGGGCCGCCAAAGCAGAGAATTGCTCGACCGCGGTCTTGTGCGGCGCCGCCTCATCGGCAAAGCCGCTGAGAATGACCTCGGGATGGGGCTGGGTACTCATGGTCAGTCTCGCGGTTGCTTGTCATCGGGCCAGCGGACGGTCACCGTGGTGGTGATCCCGCCGCGGGGAGTAAACGCTGCCTTCAATACGATTCGCCGCGGCGCCAGCGCCTGCACCAGGTCGTCGAGGATCCGGTTGGTGGCATGTTCATAAAAAATGCCCTCGTTGCGGAACTGCTGCAAATAGAGCTTGAGGCTCTTGAGTTCCACGCATTTTGCCGCCGGAGAATACGTGATTGTCAGCGTTCCAAAATCCGGCTGCCCCGTCTTGGGGCAGACGGATGTGAACTCAGGACAGACGATTTCAATCGTATAATCCCGGTTGGGAAATTGGTTATCAAAGCTTTCCAGGGTGTCCCGGAAACGATCGGGCAATTGGCTGGGCATAAGTTCGGCACTGAGAGTATATGGAGGAGCCCCCGGGCTCCTGTTCCAGGGAGCGTCATTGTGGCATGATGGCCGATGTTGCGAAAGATACCCGTTTGCCCTGCATATTATCGACAACATCCATGACACGCGCGGCGGTCGTTCTTCTCTCCG
>JAIOPX010000153.1 GCA_021413705.1 Planctomycetota bacterium
GCCGAGGAAGATGGGCACTTTCATCTTCCGTGTCTTGGCCATGTCCTCTTCCATCACTTCGCGGAGACGCACAAGCTGCCGCAACGTGTTGGGCACTTCGATGCCGACGGTGTTCTTGCCCGGAATCGGCGCAACGATTCGAACGCTCGGCACGCGCAGGGCGATTGCCAGGTCATCCGCCAAGCCCGTGATCTTCGAGAGCCGCAGGCCGGCCTCGAGTTCCACTTCAAATTGTGCAATGACCGGGCCGGTTTCGATTTCGACGACTTTGACGTTGAATCCGAAGCTGGCGAACGTCTTTTCCAGCACCTTGGCCTTCTTGCGGACTTCTTTTTCCTGCTCGTCGTATTGAAACTTTTCGGACGGCAGCAGCAGGTTGATATCGGGAAGTTCGTATTCCGGCAGTTCGGCAGTCACAACGGCGGCATCGAGTTCTTCGATTACCTTCGCGTGATCCGCTTTGCGGCCATTGGGTTTGATCCGCAGCGCGGCGGCGATCCGCTGGCCCAGGCCCGGCTTGGCGGCGGTGGCAGAATCGGCCGATTCCTCCTCGTCGCCGGCTTCGTCGCTTTCGGACTCCGCGGATTCTTCCTCCGAGGTTTCTTCCGCCGAGGCATTCTCCTCAGTTTGCTCCTCGTCGCTATCTTCGTCTTCTTCCGTTTCCGTTTCGGCCTGGGAAGGGGCCACCGCAGGCTCAACTCGGCGGCCGAGGATGCGAACCGACATGGGCGAATCAGCCTTCTTCTCGTCCAATTCTTCAGCTTCCCCTTCGGCGTCGGCGGTTGTTCCCGTTGTGACGCCACGTCGGCGCACGGCGGCATGCCCGGCCCGCATTGTGGCTACCAGCGGCTTGCCGACACACCAGTGAGCCAACTGCAAGAGCAAATAGTCGGTGGACATGAGCAATCCACCGACGATCAGGCTGGCGGTAAGAATGTAGGCGCCGGCGGCGGCAAAGTTCAGTTCCAGCAGTCCTCGGCCCGCAGCGCCCAGGTATCCACCGGCTCCCAACTCGGGTCCTGCCCAAAGCGAGGGGCAGAGCGCGGGTATGGCCATCGCGGCCAGCGTGGAGAGTCCGACAAGCGATACGATCCAACCAAAGACACGGAGCGTGGGTTGGGGGATGCGGCGTCGCAGCAGGAGCAAGCCATCGAGAGCGGCCAGACTCAGTACCAGGTAGTAGGCGCCAATGCCCAGGCCGCGCAGCAATCGGTCGGCCAGCCAAGCGCCGCCACGTCCGCAGATGTTTCCGATATCTTCGCTGGCGGGATAGACCAGCGCGGAAGTACCGCTCAGTCCCACAGGATCGGCGCGGTGATAGCTGGCGAGCGACAACCCGGCAAACACTACCAGTGCCAATAGCACGATGGCCAATAGATCGAGTTTAGCGTTTCGTTCTTCGAGCATGGGCGCGTATTCAGACCTGTAAGTCTGCCAGCCGCAATAGGCGCGGTCAGGCAAGCCAGGGCGCGTCCATGCCCGATGCTTCAGTCCGTCGGATGTCAGGGATCAGGGGTCAGATTTTCAGGATGCCGCATCTTCTAATGCTGTCTGTTGACACCTGATTCCCGACTCCTGACTCCTCTTCGCAGAGTGCGGCGGGTGTTGCTTTCTCACCGTGCGCCATCTCCCCGGATGGAAGTTTAGCACCGGAGTTCGCGCAGGGAAGGATGCAGCCGAGATTGACTGCGGAATTCCTGCTGTGAGTTGAACAGCCGTAGCGAATATATCGGCCGTGCGCCCCGCGATTGACTCTAACGGCTAAGGAAACTGGGAGGCCGTCTTAGCCCCCGGACTCGGTCCCGCCGTGGTGGGCGAGTCGCCGGGGGTTCTCACGTCGCTTCAAATCCGCATTGCTTGCAAGGGATGCAAGCAGTGGCATCGATCTTACCAGATCACTTCCAAACCGACGCTGGCGCCCATGTAGAACACATTGCCACTGAGGTCCACCTCGGGCGGGGCGGCAAAGTTGAAGCTGATTTGCTCCGGCGCCACCGCCACCGATTGGATCCAGAGCAGTTCCAGGCCGCCACGGAGTGACACATTAGGATTGAAGTGGTAGGCACCGCTGAGCCCAGCTTCGCCTGCGAATGTGAATACCTGGTCGCTTGCCTCGCGGGTGCTGCTGATGTCCGTGAAGAAGTTGTCGGCGGTCACAACCACGCTCTTTTGATGCGAAAAGTTCACCAGGCCGCCCGCTTTGATCCAGGCGCCCATCCGCCAATCTTTCTCTTGGCGCGTCCAATCGGCTCCAACTTGGAAGCCGAACAGATCATTTGAAGTTTGAATATCATAGTCGCCCGTGGCGTTGCCCAGGTTGGCCTGGCCAAGGGCCGGGTTATTAAATCGCTCGCTGTGCCAATCGAAGGTTTCGTTGATCCGCAAATATCGCAGACCGGCCAACAGGGACGGCGTCGGGCCTGGAGTGATTTGCCTCGTCCAAGTGCCATCGGGCATGGCGGTCATGCAATCGCGCTCCAGACGATAGCGAGTGCGCAAATTGAGCTCGAAACTGTTAAGTGACGTGGTGTATTCATACTGTGCCACGTCGGCAGCGGCGAACCCACCATAGACCGCATTCCGCAGGGGAATGGCCGGATCAAACACAAAGCCCGGATCGAACGGAGTGTACAACCGCTGCGGGAACGACGACTCGATGCCATCGGTCTTTTGCCAGTCGAACAGTCCGAGAAAGGTAAACTCGACGCTCTGATCGCGATTAGCCCAGTCGCGTCCCAGAAAGCGACCGATGGTCGCCCGCCCGCCGGGAGCGATGTGGAATCCATTCCTCGCGGTCGTCATGCTCGATGCGGGACTGAGGCCGTCGAACGCGGCCAGAGTGGTGTCCAGATCCAGCACACGGCTTTTGGGGTTGGCACGGTGCATCAATACGACATCCGCACTGCTAAACCAGCAGCCGTCGTTCATCCACTCGCCGGAACTATAGACCAATGCGTCTGGCCCGTTGGCCATATACTCGTCGCACCAGGGATCGACGGGCTCGATCGTGCCCGGTTCGTCCAGCATGGTTTCTTCAGCGGGAGGGGCCGTCGGCGCCGCATCAACGACCTCGCTCTGAGTTGGAGCCTGAGCGGTGCGCACAGGGCGGCCATTGGCTGTTGCAGTGCGGTATGTGGGGCGCCGTTGTGGGGCCGTTGCCATCGGCCTGGCATTGCGACCTGACAACGGAGCGGTAGATCTCGGGACTGATTCCCGTGCAGGCGCCGGAGCGGGCCTAGTGACAGAGCCCCGAGCGGCCCCGCGGGCAGAGCCCGGGGCTATGGGGGTGGCCGCCGCAGGGCGGCGATTGATAACTGAAGTGCCGACCGGAGGAGCTTCCGCCTCGACCGTGTAGGCTGTCGGAGCCCATGCGGGTGGCAGATCGGCATCAACCTCGTCATCGGCCCAGGCTTGGTGAATACCAAGTCCGCCAACTACGATCAGCGCTAGTAACGCTATGAAGCGTTTAGCCCAAGCCGCCACGGGTTATACCTCCGCATCACATGGGTCCCCCCCTTGCGATATGGAAATCTTGCTGCGCAGCATGTTTGTAACTGCTGTTGGATCGTGTTATCGACCAGTTCCAGACCCCGCGACAGGAATAATTCACAAAATCGGAAAAGTGAGGGTAGAATACGCAGGTTCACAGTGCTATTGCCGCTTGCTTGCCTTGGTGAATTGCCGATACAGCAGTGCTATCATCGAAAGTAGCTGAAGTCGTAAGACTTCAGACCGAGCCACCGAACTCTCACGAATCCGGCCACGTTGGTACAATTTCGTGTAACGAGGAGATTCCATCATGACCAACCCGCTTCAATCCCTCATTGCCTGTGGCACCAAGTTGTGGCTCGATTCCATCGATCCAGACCTGGTGGTAAAGAACCGCAAGCTGGGAGCCACCGGCGCCACGTCGAACCCGATCATCATTTCCGAGCTGATCAAGACGGGCCGGTTCGACACGGACTTGAAAAAGCTGGTGCAGGACGGGCTCTCCGACGACGAGATCGCCTGGAGCTTGACCGATAAGCTGGTCCGTGCCGCCCAGGAAGTGTTCTTGCCTGCCTGGCAGGAGACTAAAGGGAACGACGGCTACGTCAGCTTCGAGTTGGATCCGCTGCTTGAAGATCCCCACGGAGGCCCTCCCCACAAGGAGCGCGTTTCGAGGTACATCGAACTCGGCCGCCATTGGGCCAAAGGGCACGACAACCGGATGATCAAGGTGCCGGCCACGCCTGCCGGGCTCGACGCCTTGGAAGAATTGGTGGCCAGCGGCGTAACCGTCAATGTGACGCTGATCTTCAGCTCAAAACAATATCAAACAGCCCGCGACGCCACTTGGCGCGGGGCGCAACGCCGCACAAGCCTGGAAAAGTTCAAGAGCGTCTACAGCATCTTCGTCTCGCGGCTGGATGTCTATACTGAGCAGCATGTGCCGCAACTCTCGCCGGCGAGCCAGGGTATGGTGGGCATCGTCAACGCCAAACGCATCTGGCAAGAGAATCGCGATTTCTGGCTGCCGAAAAAGACTCCCTTGATGCAAGAGATGATCTTCGCCAGCACCGGGACAAAGAAGGCGAGCGACCCGCCGGAAAAATATGTCGCGGCGTTCGCCGGCAGCGACATCGAGACCAATCCGCCGGCCACCAACGACGCGGTCGAGAAAACCGGCAAGACGTTCACCCGCCAGGTGGATAAGCTCCCCGCGGCCGAGATTCTCAGCGAGATCGACGAGAAGGTGGACATGGCCGCGCTGGAGCGCGTGCTGATGGAAGAAGGGATCAAGAAGTTCGCCGACCCGCAGAAGGCCCTGCTGAAGCTGATCGAAAGCAAACGGGCGGCGATTTAAGCGTCCTGGCCCCGTCCCCTTCTGGGACTGACGGGGGCTCAGTCTTGGACCATGGGTTGCGGCGGGATATAATAGTTTCAGCCGCAACGTTCGCACGCCCGCTTTTGGCACATCATTTCGAAAGTCGAAGGACGATGGACACTGAGCCAATTACGATTTACGTCGATCCGCAATCCGCGGGGGCCTATCGCGCCGCTTCTCAGGAAGACCGTCAGAAGCTTGACTTGCTCTTGGCCATGCGGTTGCGGGACGCGACCGGGCCTGCCGGATCACTTGAGCAAATCATGAGGCAGATCAGCCAAGAGGCGCAGGCGCGCGGGCTGACACCCCAGATCCTCAGCGACCTGCTTAATGATCACGGATCGGTGAGATGAGTAGTGGGCATCGCTTCGTTTTCGATACCAATGTACTGGTCAGTGCGTTGTTGTTCGAAAATTCAGTGCCGGGAAAGGCATTCTTTGCGGCACTGAGTGGCGGTGAGATTCTCATATCGCAACCACTAATCAAGGAGTTGGCCAACGTATTGGCAAGGCCAAAATTCGATCGCTATGTTGACTCCAAAGCGCGCGAAAGGTTTCTGGTCGAATTGGTGCGCAAGGCGCAGTTGATCGGAATTACCCGCAGCATCGATATCTGCCGAGATTCTACGGACAACATGCTATTAGAGGTTGCTGTTTGCGGAGGTGCGGCGTGCATCGTTAGCGGCGACGAGGATCTTCTCGTCCTTGATCCCTTTGAGAATATTCGCGTCCTCACACCCATCGAATTTCTCGAATCGCTAGTACCCTAAATCTGCATGAGTCCATGGGTGCCTTTCGCCCCTACCGGCCCCGATTCGTTGGCAACCTCAAACTGCTGGGCAATTGGCACGTGACCTTCCGGGACTTCGCCTTGATTATTTCGAGCTTCGCTAGGTGGAGGCTCGGTCCGAAAAGCAGGCTAAAGCCTGGACTCCAACCGGGCGAAAATCGGCCTTTTCGATCAATTTTTCAACTTTTCGGGTGAACTTCCATCCGTCCGCGGACAGTTAGTACAGGCAGCGGCGCGCCTTGGGTGAACTGAGAGGCGCCCCTGGCCTAATGGACAAGTTCGCAGCAGCCCCATGACCCTCACTCCCGACCGCGACGATTTTCTCCAGCTCTTGGAGCCGCTGCAGGCGCGGTTGTTTACCTATATCTATTCGCTGCTGCACGACATGAACGACACGCAAGACGTGTTGCAGCAAACGGTCCTGAAGATGTGGGAAGAGTTTGAAAACTACGACCCGCAGCACAGCTTCGCCGCCTGGGCCCATACCTTGGCCCGGTTCCAGGCGCTCGGTTTCATCCGAGACCGCCAGCGCGGGCGGGTGGTGTTCAGCGATGCTCTGACGGCCAAGCTGGCCGAGCGCCCCGCGATCCCCTCGGCGAACGACGACAGCGACGTCTATCGCGAAGCGCTCGACCATTGCCAGCAAAAGCTGCGTGAGTCCGATCAAGATCTGTTGCGCCAGTTCTACGTGGAGGACTGCAGCGTGGCCCGCATCTCACAGCAGACGGGGCGATCCGCGCAAAGCGTTTGCAATTCGCTGCGGCGGATCCGCGGCGCCTTGTTCAATTGCATCCGGGGATGGCTCGCGTCTCGAGGCCAGGCATGAATGACCACTACACTCCATCCCCCCGATTGTGCGAACTGGTGGACGCCGTCTGCGCCGGCGCGCTGACGCAAGCTGACCTGCGTGAACTCGACGCGCTGCTCTTGGACGATGAGCCGGCGCGCGACTTCTACATGGCCTATTGCCGGATGCATGCGGAACTGGCCTTCCGCCTGCGCTCGCAAGCGGCCGTCACCGCGGCGGTTCTGAGCGCCCCTTCCGCCAAGCCATCCCGAAACACCAGCGAAAGAGCTACCCAAAGGGACAGTCCCATTTTTGCTCAACAAAAATTGGGACAGTCCTCGTTCACATTCCACATTTCTGCCCTCGCCGCCGTGGTGGCATTCATCGCCATCGGCATCCTGGCCTATTCCTTCTGGTCCAGTCCGGCCGTATTGCCAGTGGTGCATCACACCCCGGCAGCGAAAATCGCCAACCTGACGGACGCCAAGTGGGCAGGAGTCTCTTCGCAGGCGGGCGACACACTCCTCGCCGGCCAGCAACTGTTACTTCAAAGTGGTTCGGCGGAAATCACCTTCAACAATCAGGCCAGAGTAATCGTCAGCGGCCCTGCCGAACTGACGATCGTGGACGCGGCAGGGTGCAGGCTTGCGACGGGCAGACTGACGGCGCTGGTTCCGGATGCTGCCAAGGGATTTAAGGTCCACACGCTCAGTGGCACCGTGACCGACCTGGGGACGGAGTTTGGCGTGTATGTTAACTCTGGGGCTGAAGACCCGCGGGCAGTGCAGGAGGAAGAGCAGCAGCCGGGTGGCGGTCCGCAGCTCGACGGCACCCAGCCGCCGGTGACGGAAGTCCATGTCTTCAAAGGCCAGGTGGACATTACAAGGTCGGAAGTCGGGAGTGGGAAGTCGGACTTGATTGCGCAAACTCCGACCTCCGACCTCCGACCTCCGACTTCGACAATCCTTTCCGCCGGCGAGGCCGTCACGATCAGCGAGAACAAAGTCCAGCCCCTGCCCGCCGCCGATCCGTTCAAGTTCGCGCTCGACAAGCTCAATGGCAAGCCGCGGACCGTCCTGCTCTCGGAGGATTTCGAGTCGTACGCCGTCGGAGCCCAACGAGGGAACATGGGCCCGTGGATCGTTCAGGGAAGCACGCGCAAGGGGCAAGGGGTCACCCTGGACGACTTCGACAAAGGCCTAGACGAGGAAACGAAGATTGTCGATGACAAGATCCCCCATGGGCGGAACCATCCGGACTTCAATCCTCCGCCTCCTTCGATATCTCACATGCTGAGATTTGTTCCTTCAGCGCCCAATCCGCCGAGCACGTTCCCGCGACTGGCCCGCGCGATCGAAGCCCCGCAACTTGCGGGCACGTGCCAGGTGCTCCTCGAGTTCGTCATTACGACTGCACATCCTTTCTTGGAGCCTTCCCTGGCTTTTACCGCCGAGGCGGATTCCACTTCGCCGGGTATCGAGTTTTGGCGAAACGCTGATCCGGCGGCGCCGCGCACTGCATGGCCCGTGTCGCTGTTCTATCGCGTCCGCGTGTTGATTGATGTCGTCCATGGTATCCCTCGCGAGGCGCGCGTCGAGCGCTCCACGTGGCGCGGGGCCAAAGGCTGGATTCGCGACACCGACTATCGGACCCCCGTCCCAAAGGTCGATTGGTCCACGCCGCCGCGCTTCGTGGTTTTCGGCTACCCGATGGTTTCTCCCCAGACACCGCCGGGCATATTCAGCATCGACAACATCCGGATCGAAGTGATCTCAGAGAAATAAATTTCCCTCTCCCCTGGAGCAACGCTTATCGCCAATCTCGTCTCGTGAATCTGAAACCGAAATGAACCTTTTTCTCCGCAGCCGTCGGGGTGTTCCCGATGCCAAGCGGAAAGCAGACCCTCAATATCCAAAGGTGAGCCAATGTTAACCCTATCGAATTGCAAACTGTCTTTTCGCGCTCTTCTGTCCCTGGCTTCTCTGGCGATCTGCATGTCAGGCGCCTCCGCCGCCACAATTGCTTTTGTCGGAGCCGATCTCTCTCACGTCGGTTTTCCAGTTCCTGTTCCCGTGGCAGGTTCAACGAAGGACGCCTGGCGGACCACCTCTGTCACCAAATCGTTAGACGCGGACGGAAACAATATCTATGGCAGCGACGGGTACTTCATGCCGACTTCCGGCAGCGTCACTCCCAGTTATGTACAGGGCCTGACACTCCCCTCGGGGACACTAACGTACCTTGGCAACGGAGCTTTTGCTCGGATCGACGATCCAGCTTCGCCACCGACGAACATGGACTCACAAATATTTTACCGAGTCAGCAGCACTGACACTGACATCGTCTCCTTTAAAATGCTGGGTACTTTGTCAGGCGCGAAATCCTTCCGGCTTGGGATTCTGTTGGATACTCCGGAAAATGCGGGGGCTGTCGACGACACCGACTATGCTCCGACGACATTTGAGGTCCATCAGATCGTCGGCGGTGTGGCGACATCCGCCTCAATCAATGGGCAACAGGGTAGAGTCGTCAATCTCGCGGAAGCGGATTGGTATTTCTTTGATATTACAGGAGCCGTTGCAAACGACGAGTATGCCATCCGAGTTCATGGACAATCCAACGATAATCTTGTGGCTATTGGCGGACTGACGTTCGATTCCGTGGCTGAGGCTCCGGCCGTCCCCGAGCCAAGCACGTTTGTCCTGGCCGCGCTGGGCCTGGCCGGGCTTGGGCTGCTCGCGTGGCGGCGCAGGAAGTAGAAGAAATGTGGAATGCGGAATGTGGAATGAAAAGAGCCGATAATGGGCTCCACGGCTCCGTGTGATCAAAAGTAGCGAGCTTCTCGGTCGCCACGGCGACCGCGGGGTAACATTGGCTGGGCCGTCGCGGACTTTGACGAGAAGTCCGCGCGGCCCTTTTTTCTGCGCGCCACAGATAAGCAGTACACTGGGCGCTCAACCCGCCCGGTTGGCTGCGCGGATCGAAAAGAACTGGCCGACGCTCTCCGGCGTCAGCAGGCCCACGAAGCGGCCCTCTTGCGTGACGGGCATCGACGTGACACCGCGCTGCCCCATTCGCTCCAATACGCGGTTAAGCATCTCTGCTTCATCCGCCGCCTCGCCGTTCCCCGTAAGGTTCTCTCCCACATACGTGCCGGCCCGCCCCTGGTTGAGCGCTTGCATCAGCTCGTCGCGACGCAGCATGCCAAGCAGCCGATCCTCGACCACTACGGGAAAGTCCCGCTGTGGTCCAGTTATCAGGTGGTCGGCCACTTGCAGCAGCGTGGCGTCGGGTGGGATGGTCAGCGGTCGGGGATTCATCGCATCGCGGACCGGCACGCCGGCCATCATCAAGCGGGAGCGAACATTTCTCGCCTCGGCTGCGGCGCCAAAAAACACGAAGACCGCGATCAGGAACAACATCGGATTACCGAAAATGCCTCCAATGGCAAACAGGACCGCCATCCCCTGCCCCACTCGCGCGGCGATGTCCGTGGCCCTGCCATAGTCGAGCCAATGCGCCAACAGAGCCCGCAAGACGCGTCCGCCGTCCATCGGAAAGGCCGGCAGCATGTTGAAAAATATCAGACCAATATTGATGAACATCAGCGATTGCAGAAACGGCGCCTGCAGCCTTCCCGTTGGCTCTAGAAAAGCCACGCCCAGCGGGATCAGGATCGCTGCCAGCAGGCCGGCGATGACCACATTGACCGCCGGACCGGCCAAGGCCACCCACAACTCTTGGCGCGGATCGTCCGGCATCCGCTCCAACCGGGCCACACCGCCGATCGGCAGCAGCGTGATATCGCGGGTGGGGATGCCGTAGTACCGAGCCGTCAGTGCATGTCCATATTCATGTAACACGACGCACACAAACACCGCTACGACAAGGCCGACCCCTTTCACTGCCGCCACCACGCTGCCGCTCTCTTGCAGGTCGGTTAAGCCCACAAAGCCCAGCAACAGCAGGAACGTCCAATGCATGTAGACATCGATGCCGGCCAATCGACCGAGCTTCCACGACCAATTCAAAGTTCAATCTCCTCGACCGGGGACTGTCCCAATTTTGCCCCAGCAAAATGGGACTGTCCCCTTAGGCTTGCCTTAGGCTTGCACCTCAGGCCTGCTTAATCTCCCACGCCGCGGTCGCGTTGGAATGCTTCGATATACCACGTCCGCACCGCAGCTTCTTGTTTACGTATTCGCAGCACCAGCGCCAGCCCGTGATCGACCAAATGCTCCCGAGCCTTTTCCAATATCAATTCATCGGGCTCAGCCCGAGTAGCAGCCACGGCCACGTTCCCGGCCAGTTCCATGAAGCGTTCAAACTCCAGCCGGATAGCAGCGTCTTCTGCTTTCATATTGTCGACGCAGGTGGCCATCTCCAGATCTTGCTCAGCGATCTCCGCATAGTCGTCTCGATGAGCCTGGGCGAGATGTTCGGTCAACAAACTATGCACGATCCGTGCCGCGCCGGCCACCCGGCTTGTCCATGCAGTCAACTCTCCGGCCACCAATGGCATTTCCAGAGCCTCTTCCAGATCAATCAGCCTTTTGCGAACGACATCGACAATTTGAGTGGAAGGGGACATGGGATGTACCTCAGCACGGGTCATTTGCACCCTTGGCAATTATAGGCGCGGCTCCCAAGGGAGGGAAATGACGGATAGCGAAGCAACGTTCCCGCATTTCTCACAGAAGTATTTACCACAGAGTCACAGAGATCACAGAGAAGTCAAAATTGAAGGAACACTAATAAACGCTAATCTTCGCTAATCCGATTAGCGAACATTAGTGTTCCAATTTTCCTTCTTCCTTCTTCCTTCTTCCTTCTTCTCTGTGTCCTCTGTGTCTCTGTGGTTCAAACCGTCCGCTATTTTCTCCAGACCGTCTTGATATTGACAAACTCAAGCATCCCCACGTCGGCAAGTTCGCGGCCGTAGCCGCTCCGCTTGACGCCTCCGAAGGGGAGGCGCGGGTCGCTTTTAACAGCTTCGTTGATGAAGACGCAGCCGGCCTGCAATTCGGCCGCCAGGCGCTCTGCCCGCGCCGGGTCGGCTGTCCAGATGCTGGCCCCCAGTCCGTAGTTGGATTGGTTGGCCAGCGCGATTGCTTCATCTGCATCGCGAGCGCGGATGACCGGCGCCACGGGGCCAAAGGTTTCTTCGTCGAATGCGGCCATGCCGGGGAGCACGTTGGCCAGTACGGTAGGAGGATAATAGTAGCCAACGCGTTGCGTCGGCTCTCCGCCGCACAATAGCTTTGCCCCGGCAGCGACGCTCTGCGTCACCTGGCGATGCAGTTCGTCCACCAGATCGCGCCGCGCCAGCGGCCCAAGATCATTGCCGCGATCCAAAGGGTCTCCCACTTTCAGTCGCTGCATGGACGCGACCAGCGCCTCGGTAAACGCCTCCGCGATCGGCTCCTCCACGATGAACCGCTTGGCGGCGATGCAACTCTGCCCGCAGTTGATCGTTCGCGCCGCGGCAGCCGCAGCGGCGACGGCGGCCACATCGGCATCGGCCAGGACAATGAAGGGATCGGAGCCCCCCAACTCCAGCACTGTCTTCTTCAGTTCGCGCCCCGCAGCGGCGGCGATGGCCATGCCGGCCTGCTCACTCCCCGTAAGTGTCGCGGCCCGCACGGCCGGATGCTGAACAACTTCCGCCACCCGGCCTGATGGGATCAACAGCGTCGCCATCAGCCCATCCGGAAAACCGGCTGCGCCGACCAACTCTTCGATCGCCAGAGCGCAGCCGCAGACATTCGAGGCGTGCTTCAGCACGGCCGCGTTCCCCGCCATCAGCGCCGGCGCCAGGAAGCGAAACACCTGCCAGAACGGGAAGTTCCACGGCATGACTGCCAGAATCACCCCCAGCGGATCGTAGCGCACATAGCTGGCCGCCGCCCCGCTGGCCACCTGCCGCGGCGCGAGAAACTCCGCGGCGTGCTCGGCATAGAAGTCGCAAACCCAAGCGCACTTCTCGACTTCGGCCTCGGCGCTGACGATCGGCTTCCCCATCTCCAACGTCATCAGCCGCCCCAGCCCATCGCGCCGCGCTCGTAGCAACTCCGCCAACTTGCGCATCGGCACGACCCGTTCTTCGACCGGCGTTGTGCGCCACAATTCAAACCCCGCCGCAGCCCGTTCGATCCGGCGGCGCACTTCGGCAGCGTCCATTTCCGGGTACGTGGCAATCCTCTCTTCCGTGGCAGGGTTGATCGATTCCATGCGCAAGCCTGTGATATCCGATAGGGTGGGAGTCCGCTAGCCTACGCCGATCCCCTGCCACGGACAAGCCAACGCATGTACCTTAGACCTAACCCAAAGCCCCGGTCTCGGCCCCGGGGCCGCCAAAGTGCCGGGGGCCGACCAAAGTGAAACCACTAGACAGGATCGTTACTCATGAAATGGATCTGTGCGCTCTTCGCCCTGGCGTTGATTGCGCTGGTAGCCACGGCCGACGCGGGACTCGCCGAACCAATGTTCGAGATCGTGCATCGTGTGCCGTTGGGGGACAAGATTGGCCACGTGCTTCTGCTGGGAACGATGTCGCTACTGCTGAATTTGGCGCTACGGGTCTCTCGATTCCACTGGGGGCGATTCCATCCGCTTCAAGGGACCGCCATTCTGCTGGTGCTGGCCACTCTGGAAGAATTCTCGCAACTTGCGTCCACGCACCGCACCTTCTCATTTGGCGACGCTGCGAGCAATGCTGTAGGTATCGTCACCTTCGGTTGGTTGGCCGTGCTGCTACATCGAATGCGAACCCGCTGAAGCCAATATGCGCCAGCCAGGGCATCTCTTCTCGGTAGCTCCTTTCGGTTCACGTTGCGATGCCCGATAATCCACCGCAAGGAATCCTCCCTCGACGGGTCATGGCAATCCAACTGCCAAGTTAAAAAGGAAAATGAATCATGAACCCAGTGGAACCGCAGTCCTTTGACTTGGTGGTGATTGGGGGAGGGCCGGCCGGAACGAGCGGCGCGAACGTAGCCGCCATCTCCGGCAAGCGCGTGGCACTGGTGGAAAAAAGCCGGACCATTGGGGGAGCGGGGATCAACACTGGCACCATGCCGAGCAAGACGCTGCGTGAAACAGCGCTCGCCCTCTCCGGCTGGCGGTCACGGAAGCTGTTTGGCGTGGACCTTTCGCTCCGCCGCGAAGCCACGGTCGCGGACTTCATGCGACACGAACACCGTGTCTCTACAACGGAGCGCCGCCGCATGGAGGATCGGCTGGGCGCCAATCGTGTGACCCGCGTCCACGGCGATGCATCATTTTTGGATCCCCACACGATCCGCGTTGTCCTGCCCGATGGAGGCCAGCGCCTCCTGAGGGGCGAAACAGTGCTCATCGCCACCGGGTCGTCTCCCTGTCGGCCGCCGGAGTTTCCGTTTGCCGACCCCCGCGTGCATGACTCGGATGAGCTATTGCACCTGAAGGAGTTGCCGAAGCGACTGGCCATCGTCGGCGCCGGCGTCATCGGCAGCGAATATGCCTGCACGTTCGCCGCCATGGGTGTGAAGGTGCATCTGATCGATGGCCGCGACACGCTGCTGCCGTTTCTCGACGGCGAAATCTCGCGTGCCCTGGCCGACGCGATGGCGAGCAACGGGATTCATTTTCATTGGACCGAGCGCGTGACCGGCTGCGACGCCTCCGCCCCCGGCGACCTGCGGCTGACGCTTACTTCCTCGAAAGAAATGAGGTGCGACGGGCTGCTGGTCTGTGCCGGCCGCGCAAGCAACACGGGAGACTTGAATCTGGCCGCCGCCGGAATCACGCTCGGCCAGCGCGGGCTGATCCCCGTGGACGCACAATTTCGCAGCCAGGTGCCCCACATCTATGCCGCAGGCGACGTGATCGGCCCTCCCGCGCTGGCAGGCACGAGCATGGAGCAGGCGCGGATCGCCATGTGCCATGCGTTTGGCATCTTGGTGAAAGCAGACCTCACGCCCATGCTCCCAATCGGCATCTACACCATCCCTGAGGCCAGCATGGTGGGCGAGACCGAGGAATCGCTCAGGAAGGCGGGGGTCGCCTATATCGCCGGGCGAGCCCGCTACGAAGACAATCCCCGCGGCCAGATTATAGGAGACGACACGGGTTTTCTCAAACTGCTATTTCGTCGCGACGACATGCGGTTGCTTGGCGTGCATGTATGCGGCGAGCATGCCACGGAGTTGGTTCATATCGGGCTGATGACGCTCCTGTTGGAAGGGGGCGCCGATGCATTCAATCGCGCCTGCTTCAATTACCCGACGTTGGGCGATCTTTATAAATACGCGGCTTACGATGCCATTCTGCAACGGAGAGAGCAGAATCCTGCCAGTCTCCCCGAGGGCCGGACTGCGTCCTAGTTTAGGCCGCTATGTTGTGACTCATGAGCCATGCGGCGTGTTTGCTGGATTTCTTCGCAGACGCCTTTATCCC
Organism: Planctomycetota bacterium; assembly: GCA_021413705.1. GTDB lineage: Bacteria > Planctomycetota > Planctomycetia > Pirellulales > UBA7805 > JAIOPX01. The sequence continues at coordinate 14,880 of JAIOPX010000153.1, forward strand.
TACTTGCTAACAAAATGTTGCGAGTTCATGGTATCCGTCTGTTTAAACCTGCTTTCGTTGCCATGCTGCATGATGGTCGCGAATCGCCTGAACGATCGATGGTCCGTCTGTCAGGACCTGCGGAATTTTGAGATCCGAAGGACTGACCAGGGGAATATCGGGTTTGAGCATTTGGCCGCTGGCCCAATCGAGCAAACCATCCCAGAAATGCCCTGCCAGAATCAATGGGGTGTCGTGCAGATGCCGGACTTGGAGCAACTGCCACACCATGAGCGTTTCAAGCACCGTGCCTATCCCACCCGGACAGACAATGAACGCATCCGAGACCAGCACGAAATGATGCAGCCGGGTAAAAAACGTCTTGTGCTCGAAGGCATCGGTTACGAATGCGTTCACGTCCTGTTCAAACGGCAGTTCCACGCGAATACCAATCGACTTCTGGAGAAGCCCATCTGGATCGGCAAGCTTTACTCCTTCGTTCGCGGCCTGCATCAGTCCGGGACCACCTCCCGTGACGATGTCGCAACCGAGTCGCGTCAATTCGGCGGCGACGTCTCGGACGGCGCCATAGACCCAGTGGGAAGGATCAACCCGGGCGGATCCGAAGATCGTCACCCGATAGCGCTCCCTTTTTGTGGGGCGGAGGCGAGTGAGGTTGTTGACCGTTTCCCACAGCCCCAGGAGGGACTTGGTCAAGATCTCCAGCGTGGCCTTCTCGTCGGAAAGCAAAACCACATTTTCAGGGGTCGTTGGATTGTCGCTATTCATTCAGATTGCTCCGTTGAAGCCTAAGACGCGCTGCGTGTGTTGTGCCATGATGCACTCTTCGTTCGTCGCTATCACATAGATCGCGACCTTGCTGTCGTCGTAACTGATCCGGCGCGAGCCCTGGCGGTTGGCATCGTCATTCAAACGAATCCCGATCCAGGCCGCATCCTGGCAAACCCTGGCGCGGATAAGGTCTGAGTTCTCGCCGATGCCGCCGGTGAACACCAGAGCATCGAGACCACCCAGGGCTGCCACGAGAGAACCCAGCTCACGACCGAGTCGGTAGACAAAGAGGTCGATCGCCTCGGCCGCCTGCGGGTCGGCGCTTGCCAGGAGCGTTCGCATATCACTCGAGATGCCGGAAACTCCGAGCAAACCGGACTCGTGATAAACCAGCTTCTCCAATCCGGCGGCGTCCAGACCATGACGGGTCATAAGGTAAAGCAGGACTCCCGGGTCGAGTGAGCCAACTCGAGTGCCCATCACGAGTCCGTCGGCCGGCGTGAAACTCATCGTCGTGGCAATACTTCGTCCCGCTTGAAGGGCACACATGCTCGCCCCATTGCCGAGGTGGGCCACGATGGTTTTCCCCGCTGCCGCGCGCGGATCCACGCTGGGTAACTCGGCCGCAACGAACTCGTACGAGAGTCCGTGGAATCCGTATCTCCGCACTCCCTGCTCGGTGTATCTCCGTGGCAGGCCGAACCACTGCGCCACCTGCGACTGGGTACGGTGGAATGCCGTGTCGAAGCACGCCACCTGGGGCAGGTGAGGCGTCTTGAGGAACACGGCCTTGATCGCCGCCAGGTTATGTGGCTGGTGCAGAGGAGCGAGCGGCACCAGTTGCTCGAGCTCACTGACCAGGCAGGCATCAATGCGAGCCGGCGCCGCATGTTTTACGCCGCCATGCACCACTCGATGCCCCACTCCCACGAGGCGATGGTCGAGCACTCGCACTTGAAGTCGCTGCAAGATCAGTCCCAGCGCGTCAGTGTGGTCGAACCTGACACGATCCGTCAGAGTCTGCTCCTCGATCAATTCACCGGAACCACTTCTCAGTATCAATCGCGGGCCTGTCCCGATTCCTTCCACCTGCCCGCGGACCAATAGCCCAAGGTCTCCGGTCTGAAATACCGAAAACTTCAGGCTTGAGGAGCCGCCATTGAGAACCAGCAGAGCGTCAGTCAAGGGCGATACCTTAGAGAGGCCATTTCCAGTTGGCCGCGTCGGGTTGATCCACGCCGTGCTCGTGAGAATAGTTCTTGCACTCGATCTGCATGTTTCGGAATTTCTCCTTGGCGTGGGCGCCGGCCACCTGGAGTCGAGGGACGCGGTCGATGACGTCCATCGCCAGGGTAAAGCGGTCAATCTGGTTCTGGATCGCCAGTTCGAGCGGGGTATTTATGTTCCCCTTCTCCTTGTAGCCGCGCACATGGAGATTGTTGTGGTTGGTGCGGCGGTACGCTAAACGGTGAATCAGCCACGGATATCCATGGAACGCAAAGATGATCGGCTTGTCCACCGTGAACAGACTGTCGAAGTCTCGATCGGTCATTCCATGCGGATGTTCAGTGGAGGGCTGCAACCTGAGAAGATCGACGACGTTGACGAATCGAATCTTGAGATCCGGAAACTCTTGACGCAGCATGGCTGTCGCGGCGAGAGCCTCTTTCGTCGGAATGTCGCCAGCACACGCCATCACCACGTCCGGCTCGTGCCCCTGGTCGGTACTCGCTTTGTGCCAAATGCCGATTCCTTTCGTGCAATGCACGATCGCCGCGTTCATGTCGAGATACTGCAGGTGATTCTGCTTGTCGGACACGATCACGTTGATATACCCTTCGCTCCGCAAGCAGTGATCCGCGACTGAGAGCAGCGAGTTCACATCCGGCGGAAGGTAGATCCGCGTGACGGCCGCGCTTTTGTTCACCACCACGTCGGGTTGCAGATGGTCAACCACTTCGCATGTTGGTTGAACATCGAATCAATGACGTGGGCGAAGGCTTCATAGGTGCTGAAGAAGCCGTGCCGGCCGGTCAACAGATAACCTTCCAGCATCCCTTCAAGTGTGTGTTCGGACAACATCTCGACGACGCGCCCGTCGGGCGCAAGCTCGGTACCGTCGGCGTCTTCAGGGAAATACTCCGAGAGCCAGAGTTTTTTGGAGACTTCATAAATAGCGTCGAGCTTGTTCGAAGTGTTCTCGTCCGGGCCGAACACCCGGAAGTTGGTCATGTTCGCCTTCATCACGTCTCGCAGGAACACGCCGAGAGGACGACAATTCTCGGCTTCGACCGTCCCAGGCTTCTCAACTTTGATGCCATAAGTGCGGAAGTCCGGCATGCGGAGCGCTTTTTTCAAATGACCGCCATTGCCGTGAGGGTTGGAACCCATCCGTCGGGTACCGGTGGGAGCCAAGGCCTTAAGGTCGGGGCGGAAGCGGCCCTCTGCATCAAACAGTTCCTCGGGCTTGTATCCACGCATCCACTCTTCGAGCTGCTTTAGCCGGGCAGGATCTTTCTTGACGTTGGCCATCGGCACCTGGTGTGACCGCCAGCTTCCCTCGAGCTTGTGACCGCCGACCTCGGCAGGGCACGTCCAACCTTTCGGTGTGCGGAGCACGATCATCGGCCAATGGGGCCGGAAGGGAGTGCCAGAACTCCGCGCCCGCTTTTGGGCTGTGTGAATGTCTGAGATACATCGGTCGATGGTGGCGGCCATCGCCTGGTGCATCGTCTCGGCGTCGGAGCCTTCGACGAAGTAGGGGGTCCATCCTGTGCCTCGGAAGAACGCCTCCAATTCCTCGTGGCTGACGCGGGCCCAGATGGTTGGGTTGTTGATCTTGTATCCGTTGAGGTGCAGGATCGGCAGTACCACGCCGTCGCGAATTGGATTGAGGAATTTGTTGATGTGCCAGCTCGTGGCCAACGGCCCCGTCTCGGACTCCCCGTCCCCAACGACCGCCGCTACGATCAGATCGGGATTGTCGAATGCAGCACCGCAGGCATGGGAAAGAACATAGCCGAGTTCCCCACCTTCGTGGATGCTACCAGGCGTTTCCGGTGTACAGTGGCTGCCGATTCCGCCGGGGAAGGAGAATTGCTTGAAGAACCGCAGCAGTCCCTCCTCGTCTTCACTGCAGTCTGGGTAGATTTCGGTATAAGATCCTTCCAAATAGCATGGGCCGAGCACGCCCGGGGCGCCATGCCCTGGCCCGGCCATGTAGACGACATCCAGGTCATGCTCTTTGATGGCGCGATCGAGATGGATATAGGAAAAAGCCAAACCCGGGCTGGCCCCCCAGTGGCCGAGCAATCGATCTTTGACGTGCTCCGCCTTGAGCGGCTCTTTCAGAAGGGGATTGGCTTTCAGGTAGGTCATTCCCAGGGCAAGGTAATTACATGCCTGCCAATATTCGTCAATTTTCTTGAGTTGCTCCGGCGACAACGGCGCACCTGGGACTGTGGAGCGGGCCTTCCCAAACGCACTAATGGAAGGGGCTGTCTGGCCATCGACCGACGGACGTTTCGGGGCGCTTTTCGTAAGCGTCATCTCAGGGTTCCTTTCCGAGAATGTGAAAACCAACGGTGCTGGTTGCGCCAGGCCAGGATCACGGCACGTGCCTATTCGGCCTTGGGCTCCTCCAAGCGCACCATCAGCCATTGCTGGGTTTGACCGTCTTCAAAGTGGACCAACACCGGCGCGGCATCCTGGGTCAGATTGTTGATGCCAGTTTCCATGATCGGCCTGGACTTGCCAACCACCGTCCACGCCGCACGCTGAGATTTCTTGTCGGCCATCCCTTCGATGGTTTGCGTGCTGTTGGTGGCCGAATTGAAAAACGTGCCGCTGATGATTCCCTGCTTGCTGATCGCCAGTTGCACAAACAGGGTTGGGTCCGGGCCAGACGCCTGGCCGTCAGGAGTCAAAGCAAAAACGCCCAGGGGCATCCATTCGGCCTTATCGGTCTCGGCCTTGGCTGCGCCGGCAGCGATCTGTTCGGCCTGCTCCGCGTAGTCTTCTGTCGAAGCAATTGCCTGGTCGCCGTAGTAGACCGAATCGTCCTGATAGTACACGTTGTCGCCGTAACTATAAGACGTAGGCTCACTCCAGCCGTAGCCGACCCAGCCGGTCAGCGCTCCCCATGTGGCCCAACGAAACGGGCGGTTGATGCGCCAGGCAGCCCAGTTGGGATTGTTCGACCAGAAGTCCAACCGCGGGTTGTTTTCACGGACCTGATCGCGAACTTCGTTGCGACGCTCTGTTCGATTGTTGTTGAATTCCTGTCGGTTCTCGATGCGACCTGGCCGATTGGCCGCCACATTGCCGCGCTCGCCCGCGCGATTCTCGACGCGACCAGCCTTATTACCTGCCGCTTCAGCACCAGCACGCTGGCCCGCCGCTGCCCGCCCCTCGCCGCCGCCTTGCAGAAACTCGGCGGCAGCCCCCCCGGCAGCTCCTGCCGCGACGGCCGCACCCACATTCGAGCCGCTCGGCCGCGCACCGGCGGCAGCTGCAGCCTTGCCACCTGAGGGTACGTCCAGGAAATTCTGCAGATCGCCTTGGGATGGTCGAGCTCCCGTACTCGCGCGGTTACCGGCGCCGGCCGCAGCACCCGTGCCACCACTGGGACGTGCAGCGACCGCGGCCCCCGTGCCCGCGCCACCACTGGGGCGAGCAGCGGGTTTGCTAGCGGCCGGTGTGGAAGGGCGACTACTCGCCGAGGGCGAACGGTTCACCGCGGGGCTCGAGCGGCTCGCACTGCTGCTGCTACGAGATCCGCCACCGCCACCGCCGCTGCTGCGCGAACCTCCACCTCCACCCCCGCCTCCGCCGCCACGTCCACCTCCGCCCCCACCACCTCGGGACATTGCATCGCCAACCATCAACGGAACGATCATTAACGCAAGAACGCCCGCTTTTATTATGGTTTTCATGAGAAGGCTCTCTTTATTTCAAGGGTCTTGTAGCTGTGATGGAGGACGCAATCGAACAACATACCTCTCACTGCGCCGTCATTGCTTCGTGATTTTGACTTCCTCGACGTTCGGCAGCAGTTCGCCGTCCACCGTGCGATTGACGGACTGCAACGTGCAAGTGTTGTCATCCACGTAGGTGATGATGTTCACGGACGAAGTCTTCCGGCCGTCGGCCAGCACGCCGTTTTGCTGGATGTACCAATGCTTCCCCTTCTTCTTCCACGTCCCCTGGCCAAAGCCGCCGTCGGAATCGAAGACCCAGGAGCGAATCTGCTTCGTCGCGGGATCCCAGCCGATGATCTGCATCCCGGCCATATCGATCTGGTCGCCAATCTGAACTTTGAAAGACCGCGTCAGGAAATTGTTGTTGCGCGCCCAATTGCATTCGGTGACCACCGTGGCGTCGTCGTCCTGATCGACCCAGCGACCGATCATCCATTGCAGATCTTTGAGTTGCTCATAGTGTGACGGGACGTCGATCACGTCTTTTTCCGTCACGCGGTCCAACAACCATTGGTCATCGCGCTTGACATAAACTGCGGTATAGTCGCTTTCTTCGGGTGCTTGAGCGGGTCGAATGACCTTGGCCGTTCCTTGCTCCACGGCGACGGTGGGCGAAATAAATTGGACGGAGTCCGTCTTCGCCTCCAGCTTGGCCCCTTTAGCCTGCTCAAAGATCGCGGTGAACTGTTTTTTGATTGCGTCGCGGCCGACAACTTGCTCGCCGCTGAGCGGATTCGTGTAGACGGCAGTAGGCGCCCACAAGGCGGCTAGGCCTGCCGCGTCACCTTGGTTGTACAAGGCAACGTAGGACTCGACCGTTTTGCGGATCGCGGCCTCGTCCGCGGCTTGCGGACCGGGTACGGCCCCGACGGCCGGCGCCAGAGCCGAGGAGAGGAGTGCGGCTGTCAACAGTAGGCGGTTCATTGCTACCTCCTTCGTGTGAAGAGCGGGTGATTTGCATCCGGGGGGTACTCACGTGGCGGAAAAGCCCAGCGATGTTAGTCGCTGCGACTGAGACATCGTGTTCACTTTCGCCGCGAGGTGCGAAATCAGCTACCCACTTTATACAGCATGAGTGCAACGTGTTCCACCGTTTTCTGTGGCCCCGGACAAAATTAATAAATTGATGCAGTGGGGCTTGTTTGCCGCTCGCCCCGTGCAGATTCGCACATCGCATGATCGCCCGTGCATGAAACTACACAGAGCAACGAACGAACTGGCGGGGCAACCCCATGGACCGGACGCAAAAGGGAGCTTTGAAGAGCGATAAGACCCAATCAGGAAGGCCGGGCAGGACTTGGGATGGTTGTCAATCGTCGCGGGAGCCACCGCCGTTTGACCCGGCCATCGCGTCAGCTAGGACGTGAGAATCCCGTCCACAGCCAGCATCAGTTGTGCGCTGTCGGCGCCGTCGTCGTACGGCTTACCTGCCTGCGACCCGACGAACCAGACGGCACGAATTCGAACACCTGGTTTGTTTTCGGTTATGGACTCGCCTTTTTGGAGTTAAGTATACGCAAGAAAAGTAATGACAACCCAATGCTTCTTGGGAATACAGGCGAACCAAGTGGTTGTAAATCGACCATGTCGGCGCTAATGGGTTCAATGCCCAGCAAAACCGGTTGTGCCCATTCCTCGAGTCGCGCCGCAGGGCAGAATTGGCTTGGCATTTTGGCAGGTTGCCATCGTGCGAGCCGTACTTCGGCATGGGGTTTGCATTGAAAGATAGGTAAACATCGCACGTTCTAGAGAAGTAGGAAGAATCGCCGCGACGTCTCACACATCTTGTGGTAGCATGAATGAAGTCAGCAACGGCCTGTGAACTAGGCGCGTGCAATCTTGTCTGTCTGCAACTTCATTTCGTGGTAGTCCTTGAACTGGCATAAGGCTCCTGATCCTTCAGCGGTTCGCCCCAATGCATAGCCGAAAAACTATCTCAGGGGAGCAATGCTGCGCACCAACTTGAACGACAATTAACATTGAATGCGGATTTGCATGACAAGGGGAACCCATGCAACGCAGCCATTTTCTCTTTGCTTCGATGCTGGCGGCCCTCCTCGGTACCGCCGTGCTGGCCGACAGTGGCGGACGCGCGCCGCGCGCTGAACTGAAGAGCATCTACTCCACGACTCACAAGGTCGCGGAATTTCGGCAAGCCGGGACGAAAGCCGTTGCCCTGGTCTTTGTGACCGACACGTGTCCCGTGGCCCAGCGCTATCTGCCCCGACTCCGTGAATTGCATGAAGCGTATCACGACCGCGGAGTGCAATTTCTGGCGATCTACTGCGGAACAGGTGTGGACGTCTGGAAGATGGCACAGCATGCGCACGATCAGGATGTGCCGTTTCCCGTCCTGCTGGATGTCGAGCAGCGCCTGGCGGGCGAACTGGGCGCCGAGCGAACGCCTGAGGCGTTCTTGTTGAACAACAAGCTGGAAAAAGTGTACCAGGGCGCGATCGACAATCAGTTTTCCGTTCGCGGACAGCTCGCCAACCCGACGCGGCAATATCTGCGTGATGCGATCGAGCGCGTTTTGGCAGGCCAGGCCGTCGATTCGGAGCAGGTGCCTGCGTCGGGCTGTCCGATTGAGAAGGGGCGTCCCGCGGGCAGCCGCGACAAGATCACCTACTATCGAGACATTGCGCCCATTCTGCAGGCGCGCTGCCAGGCCTGCCATCGCCAGGGGGGGCTGGGGCCCTTCGAATTGAAGACATACGCTGACGCCTATGACAACAGCGAGAAAATCCGCGAGGTGGTTGTCGATCATCGCATGCCTCCCTGGCACGGCGTGCTGAATCCCAAGTTTGGCGAACTGCTCAACGACAAGCGGCTGACGGACGAGGAGTTGCGCAAGCTTGTCGGCTGGATCGACAGCGGCGGGCCGGAAGGGAATCGGGCGGATTCGCCCGCACCCCTCCGCTTGCCGGATGCGAAAACGTGGAGCATCGGCCAGCCCGACTACGTCTACCAGATGCCGCAGCCTTTTCGCGTGCCGAAAAACGGCGTGCTCGACTACCAGTTCTTCCGAGTTAAGCTGAACCTGCCGCAGGACCGCTGGATTCAGGCCGTACAAATACGGCCCGGCAACGCCGAGGTCGTGCACCATGTTGCGCTGCACCTCGTGAAAGCGGGCAACGAGCGGTTCGAGGGGCTCGCAGGCATGCTGAAGCTCTACGGGTTCAGCGCGGACCAGGCCAAATTGATCAACGACTACGTGCCGGGCGACGCGTACAACGCCAAGACCTATCCGCCCACCGAGGCGGTCCGCCTTCCGCGCGGCACCGACCTCGTCTTCGAGGTGCATTACACTCCGAACAACCGCGCAGCGACAACGGACCAGTCGCAAGCGGCGTTCCGCTGGGCCGGCAGCCCACCGCTCGATGAAGTGTTGACTCAGGTGTTTCGCAAGCCGATCGGCGGCTTTCGCATTCCACCGCACGAACATCACTACACGATGGAAGACAGCTACTACTTCAAAGACGACGTGCTGATCGACGCCATTCGGCCCCACTTCCACCTCCGCGGTAAGTCGTTCCGGCTGGAGATCGTCAGGCGTGATGATGACAGCGACGAGATTGTAGAACGCGAAACGGTGCTGGCCGTGCCGGTGTGGGACGCGAACTGGCAGCGAACGTACGAATTGAAAACGCCGCTGAAACTTCTCGCCGGCACCGAACTCTTGGCGACAGGACATTGGGACAACTCGAAGCTCAATCCCAACAATCCGGACCCTTCGGCCACGGTCGAATGGGGCCAGCAATCGACCGACGAGATGTTTAGCACCCGCTTCAAGTACCGCCTCGTGAGTGAGGGCAGGGAGCCGACGAGCGGAGGGCCGACCTCCGCTTCGCGGCAGTACCCGCCCCCCGTTGTCCCCACTGCAGAACCCGGGGGCTTACGCCCCCCGCTCGCCAATGCCGCCACTGCTCCGCGGCAGCCAGGCGACCAGAATCGAGCACCATGAGTTCCTACACCGATCGCTTTTTGTGTTGCGGCCTATTGACGGCGGCGCTTGCTTCCGCGATGCCGCTGCCGGCGCAAGAATCCCCTGGCGGCGTCATTGTCGTCTCGGACGGGTTGGTCCGCGCTCTAGTGGCCCGACCTATCGAAGAGCGGCACAGCATCGTCCAAACGCTGATGGGCACTTATACCGAAGGGACGGTGATCATCAAGGGTCAGCTCGACGTGCAGTTCGTGCCGTCGCGCCGGAGCGGGGAACTGGAACTGCGCCTCCGGGGTACCGCCACGCTTGCGGACGCGATCGGCTATTCCGGCCCCGTCACCGTCCGTAGCTCGTCGCAGACGACCATTGACGCCATCAAGCGGATCTCGCTGACGACCGCGGGCTTGCAATGGCAGCCGAGCCAAGTGCGCTGCTCGACGCAGATCGAAATCCAAGACATCGAGGCGCGGCGCCGGATCATTGAGCGAATGGCGTGGCGTCGCGCAGGGCGCATGCAAGCGAGCGTTGAGCAGGCGGCTTCCAGACAGGCGGAGCGGCAAACCGCGCACAGTATGGATCGCCTGGCCGACCGCGGGCTCGAGACAGGAAGCGACGTGCTCCGGGAAAAAATGAGGCAGTACGTCACTATGCTTGAGTTGCGGAAGCGACTGCACATCCGTACCACGGAAGAACGCTTGGTCATGGCCATGTTTCCCTCATCCGAGCGGCCTTTGACGATGAGCTACCAACCCCCCGTCGATCGCCAATCCGACGGCACCGTTGTGCTGCATGAGGCGCTGGCAGGCGATGTGAGCCAATCGCTGTTGGCCGGCTGCCAGGTCCGCGATGATGAATTCCTGGCGATGATGAAGCTACTGGTGGGTGACGCGCCGCGGCCGCTGTGGGTTCACGCCCGTCAACCGCGCTGGTCGGTCACCTTTGCGAAGACTCGGCCGCTGGACGTCCATTTTTCTCAGGGCCAGGTCCGCTTCCGCATGGCCCTGGATCGCCTGCTGATCGACGGGAAGGAAGCGGTCGAGCCGATGAACTTGGAAGCGAACTATGCACTATCGATCTCCGCCGACGGTCCCGTGCTCGTTCGTCGCGGCCCGGTTCATCTCCAGGATGAGTCGGGGCGCACCCTGGCTGAGCCCACGGCAGCTCAACAATTTGTGGGGCGAAAACTTGGCGGCGTCTTTTTGCCGGAGATTCGGTTCCTAGGGCTCATTCCACCCGCGGGGAGCAATTGGGAACCGCTACGAGGGCTGGAGTTGAAAGAACTGACTTCCGAGAACGGCTGGCTGAAATTGAGCTACCAACTCGTCCCCAATACCCATCGTGCCCCGCTGCCCATCTCACTGGAGCCGCAGGCAGCGCGATGACATCAGGCAAGCTTGGCTTGGTGAATTGGCGGGTCGAGTCGCTGATCGCACCAGCTAAAACGTGAGAATCCCGTCCACGCCCAGCATGAGTTGCGTGCTGTCGGCGCCGTCGTCATAGGGCTGAACCGCCTGGTTACCATCGAACCAGTCGGCCCGAATCTCTGGCCGGATCGTCAGGTTGGTGGTGGGGGTCCAATTGAGGCCCGCGGCGAGCGAGTAAAAATTGCCCACAAACGGTACCTTGTTGGGATTGCTCGGGCGATTCAGGCCGACGCGCGTTCCCTCCTCGTCGCGAAACCACTCAAATCGCACTCCCGCTTTCCAGCAATCGTTGAGGGTGCGGTAGAGGTATTGATCAATCCCGTACCAATAGGCTGTGCCGCCGTCGGGCGCTCCCTGATCCTGCGAACCCAGCCATTGATGAAATACGTACTCGGTCTTGCAGTTTACCGGAAGGGAAACGAGCCAGCTATAGCGGGTGCGATTCGTGAACTCCGTTGGGATAGGCAAATTGCCAGGGTTGTTGATGTCCTTGCCCGTCACGACACCCAGCGATGTCCACCAGCCTGACTCACCCGTGAATTTCGCTTTGGCAAGCACATTCAAGTTGTCACTGGGCGCGCGGTCGAGTGTATCCCATTGGTTGGTCAGACCAGTTTGAAACTCCCAGGCATCGCACGGCTTCCAGGTGGCGAGTCCGCCCCAGTGGGTGAATGGCCCGGCGAACTGGTAACTATAGGCCTTCGAGTAAAAGAAATTGCCGACCGCGGGTAATCCTTCGTACCCGATGATCGAATAAAAATGTCCCACCTTGAGCGACAGGTCCGTTCTTCCCACCTCGATGTAGGCCTGCGGGATGGCGAGGCCGTAGTATTCGGGGTTCCATTGCAGTGCGCCATTGTCAGTGGTTTCCAATCCGACGGACTGGGCGAGAAAAAAGTCTTCGCCGTAGATGACGTCGAGCCGGCCTCCAATTCCAAAGCAGCCGTTGCAGCCGAGTTTCCTTTCCGCCACGAGGTACATCTGGTTGAGCATCAGCTCGTTGGAGCGATCGACAGCGTTGTAAGGGCCGTTGAATTTGCTGCTCGGGCTGCCGGTATTACCGACAAAACCCGCGTCCAACCAGCCATAAATGTCGAAACCGGCGTACTGCTCCGGAAACAGCCGCCAGGGCCCACAGTCAGCGCACTCGTTTTCGCAATCATCGCATTCCTGGCAGGAGGCATTACCTTCTACGGCTTTGCCTTCCTCGAAAGATGCGAGTTGTTGTCCGGTCGCCGTCGCGCAGAGAAACGCGAGAGTGACGCCAACGATGCTAGCACTGAGTCGAGCTTCCATGCTCCACCTTCTTTTGAATTGGCCGTGGCGATGATCGCCAGGAAATGAGGGCTCCCGGTTGAACGGGAGCCCGGAGGGTAAGTTACTTTGCCAGTTATCGTCAGGGTGAAATCGTCGCCAGCACCTTATGCCGCAACAACCTAATAGCTTGCCGAAACGGCAAGCTCCCTGGGGTGGACGCCAGGAGCGAGAGTATCGTGCGAACTGCAATCATTCTTGGGCTTCGACCTGGACAAAAAAGCAGTACGTCATTGCTGCGATGCAGAGAACCGTAGAACCAGGATTCGTTCGACAACCGTGATTGCGCTACCAGTCTGCAAATGTTCGATCTCCCGTGTTCGGCAGAAACCCTTGCGAGCATGGGTTCTTCGCGCTTGTGCTGCCCAACCGGGATAAGCCAATACTTTCCGTTAATTACCTGTTAATACTTATCCGCCAATGATACACTGACGTTCGTGCCAAGATCTTTTCTTGAGGTTCCCCATGTCACTCCTAACAGCGGACGCCGAGCGCGTGGTGGCTTGGTTGAAGACGGTTCGATTTTGTGACGGCTTGAATTCCGATCAACTTGCAGCCGTCGCCGGCGACATTGGCATCCGACCGTTCGTCGCCGGTGAGACGCTCGCGTCGGCCGGTGACGAGGTCACCGAGTTTTGGATCCTGGTTGAAGGAGAGCTCGACACCTTTCTGACCGATCCCCGCGGACGGGAAAAGTGGCTCGGCACGATACGACAAGGCGAAACGGTGGGCGAGATCGTCATTCTGGAGAATGCGCCGACGCGACCCCTTCGCTTCTCGGCGCGGACCCATGGCACGCTGTTGTTCGCGCCGGCAGCGCTGTTGCATGAGTGGGTCAAGAACTATCCGCAGATGATGCAGAACCTGTTTCTCACGTTGAGCGAGCGCTTCCGAGCCGTGGCGGGCGCGGCATCGCGCAACCTGCCGTCGCCCCGGGTAGGCATCGTCGCCATGTCGCCGCGGGCCTGCGTGCTGGCTGGACGCCTGGCGGCGCGCTTGCTCGCGAAGGGGGAACGATTGCGAGCTTGGGCTTCTCAGCCGTCGGGCTTGACATCGACAGGGAGTTGGCCCGACGCCTTGCCTATTGAAAAACTTGCGGTTGGCGATGCTCCGCATTTGCAGCCACCGACACCCGAGGTCGATCGGCAAATGGTTGTCTGGTCGCCCGGCTCCGACGGTCGGACGGATTACAGGCAATTACTGGGATGTGACGAATTGCTGTGGCTGCTCGAACCGCGCGACGTGGCGAATTTGAGCCAGGGCATCGCTTCCTTGAAGTCGCTGTCGGCAGAGCTGGCCGAAAAGGTGCGCATTGTCTGGTTGCTCGATGCCGATACTCCGGTGGCTCCGCTGCTGAGTGGCTGGGAGTTCAAAAAGCCCGATGTGAAGGTCGCGGTCGATTCGACGGGGGACACCTTGTCGCGGAACGAACGCCAGGGGCTCGACCGACTTGTCAGAGCGTTGCGCGGCATTTCGGTGGGGATCGCATTGGCTGGCGGCGGTGCAAAAGGTATGGCCCACTTCGGCGTGTTGCACGCACTGGAGGAGGCAGGACTGTCGTTCGACATCATGTCGGGCACCAGCGCTGGGGCCATGGCGGGAATTCTTTACGCCTCGGGCATGTCGCCGCAGCAGGCGATCCAGAACTTCCAGAACGATCTGACGCCCTGGCGGCTGATTCGCTACTTGCCCAAGTGGCCCAACTTGTATCTCGTGTCGCAGTACCGCCGCCGTGCCTGGGATGCCATGCTGCGGAAATACCTCCACGATTGGAAACTGGAGCAACTGGCGATTCCGTTTAATGCGGTTACGGTCGATTTGGTGCAAGTGCGCACCGTGGTGCGGCGGCAAGGGGACGCGGTCCACGCCATCCTCGAAAGCATTAACTTGCCGATCGTCTCAAGACCCATTCTGCGCGACGGCATGGCCCTGGTCGATGGGGGAGTACTCAACAATCTGCCAGCCGATGTGCTTGCCGAAAGTGGCGCCGACTTCGTCGTGGGTGTGGACGTTTCCAGCCGCGTGCGCAACGAGTTCGCGGGCAATCGCCCCGACATGCCGACGGTAAACATGAAAAATGCCGGCGCTCTGGACACGCTGTTTCGCATTTTCGAGTCCCAGGCGCACAACATGGGTAAGATGCGGAATCGAGCGGTCGATTTCTGGATTAAGCCAGACACGTCGGGTTTCGGCCTGGCCGAGTTTCACCGCACCGCTGAGATTGCAGCCGCTGGCGAGGCCGCAGCGCTCGACACCATTGCGGAGCTCAAACAGCGGCTGCAAGAGTTGGAAAAGCAATTGCTCAAACAGCCCAGATCTCGCGTTTAACCGCGGTCTGCACACGCTGGGATCGTTGCCTCACGTCATTCTCAATTGGTATCTGGTGTCATGACTTTACTCGCAGGGCTGTTCATCGGGCTTGTCGTTGTCCCGACAACCATCTGGATGGCACTGGCGGTCCATTACCACGCGCGTCGGCCGTGGCTGCGGTGGTTCGCGTCCTTCGTCCCCTTGGTCGTTGTGGGGACAAGCCTGGGAGTGTTGCCGCTTGTGCCCTGGGCGCTCGCCGTGTGGCTGGGGTTGCTGGCGATAACTTTCGTGTGGTGGTTTTCGCTGCGCCCAAGATTGGACCGTGATTGGGCCGCGGGGATGGAGGTGCTGCCCTGCCTCGAACTGATCGGGGACTCGCTCCGCGTGCGGAACTTCCGCAACTTCAGTTACACGGCGGCGGGCGAACCGATCCCTCGCTATGAGGAACGAATGTTTGACCTGGCAAAACTGTCGTCGCTGGATTATTTCTTGTCGCACTGGTCGGGACCGGTCATGGCCCACACGCTGGTGAGCTTCGGGTTTGGCGACGAGCAATTTCTGTGTGTCTCGGTCGAAGCTCGCCGCCAGCGCTGGCAATCGTATTCGCCGCTGTGGGGATTGTTTCGCTCATATCAATTAATGTTTGTCTTCGGGGACGAGCGCGACATTGTCCGGCTGCGGACGAATATCCGCCGGGAGCGCGTGTATATGTATCGTCTGCGTTTGCCTCCGGACCATTTGCGACGACTGCTGCTCGACTACGTCAGCCGAGTCGAGAGGCTGGCCACGCAACCTGCCTGGTACAACTCTATCACCAGCAACTGTACCACCAATCTTTTCTACCGCGGCCAGGCGCCCGTGCCGTGGTGGAACAAACTTGGCATTTTCCTCAACGGCTTTTCGGCGCGCACG
This sequence comes from Planctomycetota bacterium, assembly GCA_021413705.1. Lineage (GTDB taxonomy): Bacteria > Planctomycetota > Planctomycetia > Pirellulales > UBA7805 > JAIOPX01. Next base: position 30,533 of record JAIOPX010000153.1, read on the forward strand.
ATGTATCGACTCGGCTACTTGAGCGACAGCCTGCCGTTTACGGAATTGCAGGCCCGCAGTGCCATTCGTGAACGAGCCTTGGCCGCCGGCGACGCCGCAGACTTCTCCCGCCAAATCCGCGAGCCGATGGTGATGCCTTAGCAATGGTCGCCCGTCAGGCTGGTCACGGCTTTGTGTCGGTTGCACTCGCGAGCAAAAAGACAGACGCCTGCCAGGGAGCCATATCCAGAAACAGACCTTTTCCTTGCAGATCGTCACCATTCCACTCGTAGCTGGCCGGGCGGAGTTGATCCTGCAGACTCCATTTCCTGCCAGCGAGCCCCACGAAAGGCAACCGAACGTGACATTGGCTCTGATGGGGCGCGTAGTTCACGGCAACCACGAGAGCATCTCCCTGTGCGCCTTGCCAGGCGAAGACCAGGAAATCATCATTCGTACAATTCCCGTCCCAGGCCGGCGTGCAATCCAGCAATTGCCATTGGCCATCGCGCACCATCGGCTGACGAAGAATCGCCAGGAGACCGTCGTAAAACTGCTTCAACACCGCATCCACAGGTTCATTCGGACCCCGCACGAGATGGGGCGAGATGCGTTTCGTTCGGCCCTCGAATTGACCTTGGTGGAAGAATCGCAGACCGGGGGATAGAAATGTGATAACGGCTGCGGCTGCATGGATTTCCGGCGAGAACGTCGCGGCGGCCCGCGGTTCGTCGTGGTTCTCCAGAAATCGAGCCAACTTGTTCTGGTAATCAAGGCCCGCGTGGAAATGCTCGCGGACGGGTCGGGCATGGTGTTCGCGGAGACGGTCATAGAGCCGCTTGTCATAAGCGTAGTCGAATCCCTGCTGCTGGAGCGTCCATTCCAGATCCCAATAGACCTCGGCCATGAACAAGAAGCCGGCAGCACGCTCGCGCACGCGTTGGATCGCCGTCGGCCAGAACAGAGGCGCGCGGTGGCCCCAGGTGCGCTCAAATACCTCGGGCAGGACCAGCATGGCCATGTCGCAGCGCACGCCGTCGCACTGTCCGGCGATCTTTACCAGTTCGCCGATCATCGCTTCTTGCGCGGCGGGGTTGGCATAGTTGAGCTGCAGCGTGTCGGGCCAGCCGGAAAAATACGGATCGCGACCGTAAGCGAGAATCAGATCGCCCCCCCGGCGCTTAACCCGAATGTAGTTCTGCGGGGCGCTGGCCAGATCGGCTTCAGAACCCTGAATGAAATAATCGGGATGATCTTCGATCCAGGGATGATCCAGCCCCATGTGATTGGGCACGAAGTCGAGCATCAGCTTCAGACCGCGCTGGCGGAGCCGCTCGCGCAGACGGGCCAGCGCGGCGTCGCCCCCGAGATTCTGATGAACCGTGTAGCCGGTGATAGCAAAGCCGGAGCCGGCAATGTCTTCCTCACGCAGATCGGGCAGCGTCTCCTGGAATTCATGCCGCCACTCGGCGTTGCTGCGAGAGACTTGCTGAGCACCCAGTCCGGTCTGCCAGACGCTGAGCAGCCAGATCCAGTCGAAGCCCAACTCGGCCAGGCGATCCAATTCAGCGTCTGGAATGTCATCCAGCGTGACGTTGTTTAGCGTAAGGGGCCGGCCGAGATTGTGCGAGAGTTCGGTCAGCCAGACGCGGGTGTTCACCTGATAAAGCAAAGGATAGCGCGGCTCACTCATCTGAGCATTATCCTCTTGTTTTCTGAAAAGCCGTCATCTTGCCCCCTTCCAAAGCTCGCTTCGGATCGAGAAATCCATAGAGCTGAATGAACTTGGCCACCAGCCCGGTCCAGCCGGTCTGATGGCTTGCGCCCAGCCCTGCGCCATTGTCGGCGTGGAAATATTCGTAGAACAAGATGTGATCTCGCCAATGGGGATCGGTTTGGAATTTTTCCGCGCCGCCGTAAACCGGACGCCCTCCATCCTCATCGCGGAGAAAGATTCGCGTGAGCCGGTCGGAGATCTCCTTGCTCACCTCGTAGAGGTTCATCATGTTTCCTGAACCTGTAGGGCATTCAATCTTAAAACTGTCGCCGTAGTACAGGTAGAATTGCAGGAGAGCTCGGAGAATCATGGCGTTGACC
>JAIOPX010000154.1 GCA_021413705.1 Planctomycetota bacterium
GATTGCTCGGCAAAGAAGGATTGCGGTTGCGGTTCGGCTGGTTGATCCCTCACGGGAGGCCTACCGTAGTCAGTTTGCGTGAGCGTATGTCATCCAGAGGCGGTCCGATTCCGAAAGGGATCGGGCCGCCTCCTTTTTTTGTAGGGTACGCGCAGCGTACCAATTGCCAAGTGGCCGAATTGTACTTTGTGAAGCCCTGTCACATCGGGCTACTTCGTCGTTTACAAATTGGTATGCTGCGCATACCCTACAGTCATGCCTTCAGACATCACCATCATTGGCGGCGGCATCGTGGGCCTGGCTACCGCCATGGCCCTGACGCGGCGCGGCAGTGGCGGCCTAACCGTCATCGAGGCCGAGCGGGACATCGCCACTCACCAGACCGGCCACAACAGCGGGGTGATCCACTCCGGCCTCTATTACAAACCCGGCTCGAAGAAGGCCGCCACTTGCACCGCCGGCCGGGAGGCGATGTACCAGTTCTGCGCCGAGCACAACATTCCTCACGAGCGGTGCGGCAAAATTGTCGTTGCCACCAGCCCCGCTGAACTGCCGGCCCTGAAAGAACTGCACAGCCGCGGGATTGCCAACGGCCTGACGGGCATCGTAGAACTCAATCCAGACCAGATCCACGAGCATGAGCCGCACGCCGCTGGTCTGGCGGGGCTCTACGTTCTTCAAACGGGGATTGTGGACTATGTGGCGGTCGCCAACGCGATGCGCCGCGTGGTGGAGACTGCTGGCGGGGAAGTGCGGACGGACTGCCGACTGCAAGCGGTGCGTCGGGATGGTCCCGAATTTGTGCTGGAAACCACTGGGGGCGAACTGCGTGCCGGCCACCTGATCAACTGCGCGGGTTTGCAGTCGGATCGCGTGGCGATGCTTTGCGGTCTCTCTCCAAAATTGCGGATCGTGCCGTTCCGCGGTGAATATTTTCAGCTTAGGCCGGCCGCGGCCGGACTGGTCCGCCACCTGATCTACCCTGTGCCCGATCCGCGGTTCCCGTTCCTGGGTGTTCATCTGACGCGGATGATCCAGGGTGGCGTAGAAGCCGGCCCCAATGCCGTGCTGGCCCTTTCGCGCCACGGCTATCGCAAAGGAAACATGCGGCTGGGCGACCTCCGCGACACGCTCACCTACGGCGGCTTCTGGCGTCTCGCCTTCCACCATGCCCGGATGGGCCTGGGGGAGATTTACCGATCCTATGTCAAACGAGCGTTCGTGCGAGAATTGCAGCGTCTGCTGCCCGAGCTAACGGCCGCCGACCTGGTCCCGGGCGGCTCCGGGGTGCGTGCTCAGGCTGTGGCGGCGGATGGGCGGATGGTTGATGATTTTCACATCGATTCAGCCGAGCGGATGATCCATGTGCTCAATGCTCCCTCGCCAGCGGCCACAGCGTCGATTGCGATTGGTGAGTCGATTGCGGAGATGGCGGAAAAGCAGTTTGCATAAGGGACGTGCCCGCGGAAGGTTTTTCATTTTCCAAAGCAAACATTGGGAGTGCCGCCATTGTCCCAGGATCTTCGCGAAATGAGCGCGCTATAAACTATGGGGTCAATTTCGTTACTGATCGATCGGACTTCAGTGCCACCGTAGGCATGATTGACCAAGCCAGGATGGTCGCTACTTGGCCCCCATCTCATGTCTTCGCGCCCACCGAACTGTGCGGACGTGATAAAGCTCGTCTGCTTTCCGCTGGTAGACCGGTTGAGAGCAGGCTGTCCAAGTGGCGGGGATGGCGTGCGGTCGTCTTGAACATTTCCGATTCCCGGATGAAATCCAGGTATGGAGGCCGTCGTGCCATCCCACCAAGCAGCGTATTTTTCCTCTTTGGTTTCGACGAGGATAGCAGTCTGAGTGGGAGCCGGCCGACACCGGGAGGAGGCGCATAGTCAGGTGCCATACTCGTTTTTTGACCTTGATAACTGGGACAGCGAAAAAGAGGAACCTGTGTCGCCGCCAATTTGAAATTCGGAGCGTCAAAAGCTTCATCGCTGCGAAAGTTGATCTGGTCGTAGAGGTCATTTTTTTGAAAATAGGGGAACAGTTTCACCAAAAAACTGTACGGCGTCCGCTTTGGCCCTTGGCCACCGTGACCTACAGCTACAGTTTTCAGAGAGAAGTCCTTATCTCCCAAGTTCTGACCCTCCTTGTAGAACGCGGACGAAGGAAATTTCTGGAAATTGTCGTGGTACGTATGGAACGCAATCGCAATATTTTTGAGCTTGACCACGCAACTATTGCGTCGATCCGCCTCCCGCGACCGCAATGTGAGCGGCACTGCAACGGCCAACAGTAACCCGATGGCGCCGATCACCACGAGAGTATCCATCACCGTCAATCCAGCCGTCTTTTTTCTTCTGCTCATAGCCTGCCTCATACCAAACTTACCGTGTTAGATCACTTGAACAAATCGCCGATGTCGGCATTGTCATCCGCGCGGCGCGAAATCAAGGCACGGTAGACCACCGGATCGATATCGTTGTTGATCGAACGGGATTCCGTTCCGCCATTGGCGTGATTGACCAAACCTGGATGTTCGCTGCTGGGCCCCCATTGCATGTCTTCCTGGCCGCCAAACTGGGCCGTGGTCATGAAGTTTGTCTGCGCTCCCTGGGCCGAGAGATTCAGTGCCGGAACACCAGCGGGAGGCGTCGGCAGCCGGTCGTCCTGGACATTGCCGCTGCCAGGATGAAAACCAGGCATCGAGGCTGTCGTCCCGTCCCACCAGGCGGAGTACTTCTCCTCCTTGGTCTCGGCCAGGATGGCCGTTTGGCTTGGGGCCGGCATGTCTTTCAGGCGGTAGCTGGCATAAGGATGCAGCAGGCCGCCATTAAGCTGGTCGCTGGTAACAGATTTGGAGTCCTGCAGACACGCCAGAGTCGTAGCGCCGAGGGCTTTGTAGTTGGTCAGCGCCGGTTTGGCGCCCCCCGCCGGCGGTGCATAGTCTTTCGCCGTACTATTGGCGGGACCACGGTAACTGGGGCAATTCAGTACGGGTATCATTTTGGCCGCCAGCGGATAGTTGGCAGGCGCAAATGCCTCGTGATGCGCGAAGTCAATCTGCTCGTAGAGATGCCCTTGTTCGAAATAAGGCAGTAAGGCAACGTGAAAGCTGTAGGGAGCTTGCTTGTGACCATTGCCATTCTGGCCCGGAACAACATCCATTAAGAGGACATTTCTGTCGTTCAGGTGATGCCTATCGGGGTAGAACGCCGACGGCGGGAATTTTTGAAAATTGTCGTGGTAGGTATGCAGGGCAATCGCCAGATTCTTCAGCTTGACAGAGCAAGATGCACGACGAGCGGATTCGCGAGCCACACGCTTGGCGGGAAGAAACAAGGCAATCACTAGGCCGATCAGAAAGATGACGACCAAGAGTTCAACCAGCGTGAACGCACCCCGCCTCGTCGCTTGTCCCATTACCTGCCTCCCATTGGACAAGAAAACGGCCGCGCTCCCCCGTCGCGCTGAACGGCCCCTAGCCCAATAACGTCGATTCTATCGCCAACCAACGAAGATGGCCAGCAATTTGTCGGCTATCTGAAGAAATCCCCAATATCCCCATTGTCGTTCGCCCGCCGAGAGATCAGGGCGCGATAGACGGTCGGATCGACATTGTTGGCAATCGATCGGGTTTCCGTCCCTCCGTTGGCAAGGTTCACCAACCCAGGGTGTTCACTGCTGGGCCCCCACTGCATGTCCTCCTTGCCACCAAACTGGTCTTTCGTGATGAAAGACTGCTGCGCGCCGCTGGCCTGGATGTTCAAGGCCGGAGCTCCGGCGGGCGGAGTCGGAGTGCGGTCGTCAGCGACGTTACCTTTGCCAGGGTGAAATCCTGGGATGGATGCGGTGGTGCCATCCCACCAAGCTGCGTACTTGGGTTCCTTCGTCTCGACCAGGATTGCTGTCTGCGTGGGAGCCTTCAGCGTGTTGAAGCTGTAGGTAGCATACGGATGCAACGTGCCGCCGTTGAGTTCGGCGTTGGTTACAGAAGGGGAATCCTGCAAACAGGCCAGAGTGGTGGCTCCCAATGCTTTATACGACGCCAGGGCAGGTTTGGGGCCGCCTGGAGGCTGATAGTCAACCGCAGTGCTGGCCGTATTGCCGCGAATATCGGGACAGGTATAGACCGGAATAATTTTAGCGGCCAAAGCGTAATGGGCAGGTGCGAATGCCTCGTTGTTCTTGAAGTCGATTTGATCGTAAATGTATCCCTGTTCGACGTAGGGGAGCATTTTGACCAGAAAGCTATACGGGGCGCGCGTCGATTCCTTGCTGTTCTCACCCACCACAACTTTTTTCAGATCGTAGCCTTTGTCGCCCATATTCTGGCCATCGTTATAGAACGCAGACGGCGGGAATTTCTGAAAATTGTCGTGGTAGATGTGCAGTGCGGTTGCCAAATTCTTTAACTTCACGGCGCAGGAAGCCCGTCGGGCAGCCGCGCGAGACGCGCCGATCGCCGGAAGCAACAACGCGATCAAAAGCCCGAGAATGGCGATGGCGATGAGGAGTTCGCTGAGTGTAAATGCCTGGCGACCATGGAATCGTTTCATAACATGCCCTCGTCAAATGTGGGTGAAGATGGATTCGCCGGCAACGGACTGTGCCGGATCTCACGCAGAGTTCGCCTCGATTCCGAAGATTGTACCCGATCTGGTTGGCAATGCCAGCATTTAATCCAGGGTTTTCGAATCGCGGAGCAGATAGGCCAGGGCCAGAAAGTCATAAAGCCCATGCACCACGATTGGTACGAGCAGGTTGCCAGTCGCCAGCCAGACGACCCCGAGGTACAACCCCATGAAAAAGCAGAGCAGGGCATAGGTTTTGGAGAGGAAATGGCCCAGTCCGAACAAAATGCTGGCCAGACCCAGGGCGCAGCCAACCGCAGCTGGGGGGCTCAACCACCATACCAAAAAAGACTCCACACTCCCTTGGAGCAGCCCCCGGAAGAGCAATTCTTCCCCCACGCCGGCCGCCAGAGCGATCGCACCCAATTGCCAGAGCTTCATGTCGCGAAACAACGGCACGACGAGGTCTTGGACTAACTGTCTCAGTTGAACCAGCGGGCCGATCGGATGGCGATCCATGAACCACAATGCCGCCAGCAGCGGGAGCGTGGCCAGCAGCGACCAACCCAAGTCGCTCAGCGACCAAGTCCAAGTAGCCAGCGGATTGAGGCCCACCAGCCAGCCCATTGCGACGGCCACAGCGGCAAGTCCGGCTTCAAACGCTACGGTGAGGAGAAAGAAATTGTGCGGGTGGCCGGGTTCATCGCGCGATGGATCCAACTCGGAAATGATTTCTGGTTGATCCGTCATGTTCAACCAACCAGAAACACCACCAGCGACCGCGGACCCTGCGCGCCGATTACCAGCGACTGTTCGATATCGGCCGTTTTCGAGGGGCCAGAAATGAACAGCCGATAACTGGGTTCACTGAAAGCAAGCCGGTCGTAGGCCTGATGCATGTTGTGAACGATCTGATCGGCCGCCACGATAAGCACCAGATGCTCGGCTATTACATGCACGGCACGGTGAGACAGGTCATCGCAGCGCACCCAGACAGCGCCATTTTCCGCCACGCCGAAGTCACCATTGAGGATCGCCAAATCGAGACCGTGGAGTTGCTTCGGATCCGCGAGTTCACCGAGGTTGACGTTACCCGGCTCAATATCCGCTCGGGCCGAATAGATCCGCTTTGCCTGGCGGTATACGTCCAGCAGGGCCAGCTCTCGCTTCAGTTCAGCAATGTTGGCAATCCGCTTGGCGAGTCCGCCGACCGCTTGCAACACCGTGGCAAACTGTTGCAACGGATCGTCATAAACAATGCCGAACGGGCTCGTGACAGGCAGGTCTACGGCCGGCAACGTCAGCTTGCGAATCGCGGCCAGGATGTGTTGTTTACTGCTCATGACAAGATATTGAACCACTGTAGGGTGGGTGCTTGCACCCACGCTGTTTTCTCGCGCACACATCGCTTGCAGGCCGATGAACCCCAAAGATCCGCGTGGGTGCAAGCACCCACCCTACTTGTTTCTGTGGTTCCTCTCCCGGTTAATCCTGTAAAGCTGTCGGAAGCTGTGCCGCGGCATCGGCGGCAACTCGCGTTGTTTGCCCCACGGATTGAGCCTGTTGTAGACCAACCACCGGGGTAGCCAACGCATGGTCGGCCGCCCGATTGCGCCGGCCAGTCGATAGAGCCATGTCCTGCTCAGTACCGCTCCCGCCATTTTCATAGCGAACCGCTTCGGCCAGGGGAGCACGCCTGCGGCGGCCAACTCTCCCCGCCAGGCTAGGAGTTGATGGTGCAGATCAATCTTCACGGGGCAAACATCCGTGCAGGATCCGCACAGGCTGGAGGCATAGGGAAGTGAATAGTATTTCTTGGCATCTCGATCCGGCGCCAGCACCGAGCCGATCGGCCCGGGTACAGTGAATTGATAGCTATGGCCGCCGCTGCGGCGATAGACCGGGCAGGTATTCATGCAGGCCCCGCAGCGAATGCAATTCAACGACCGGCGGAACTTCTCTCGTCCCAGCAAATTGCTGCGGCCGTTGTCC
>JAIOPX010000155.1 GCA_021413705.1 Planctomycetota bacterium
CTCTACGAATACTGCCGGCAGTTTCCCGAAGGATAGTTTGCCTTACTTTCCCGCCCAGTGCTCGCCTCGGACGTTCATCGTCAGGCTATAGAGCTTATTGGCGCAGGTGATATAGAGGGTCTTGCCGTCGGCGCCGCCGAAAGTGGCATTCGAGGCAAACTCAGGGACCGGAATGAAGCCCAGCAGCTTGGCCTCCGGTGTGACGACCCAGATGCCTCCCATGCCCGTCAGATAGAGAACCCCGTTTTCGTCCAATGCGAATCCATCGGGATCCCACTTGTTGTCGGTCTTCGGCTCGAAGAAGGTCTTGCCTTCTCCCACGTTGCCGTCCTTATCGATCGGGTAGGCCCGCCAATGCTTGCGAAAGCTATCGGCCACATACAGCGTGCGGCCGTCGATCGAATTGCGAACGCCGTTGCACAGGGCCGTGTCCGTTGCAACCACGGTAACTTTGCCTTGCGGGCTGAGACGATAGACACGGCTGGTTTTTCGTGCGCCGAAATCCGGCACGGTGAAGTAAATGTCTCCGCGCGGCGTTTGGCACAGATCGTTCGGCCCGCCAAAATCTCCTCCTCCACCCGAGGCCAAAACTTTGACATCCTCTGGCCCATTGGCGCCGATGCCAATGCTCACGATAGCCACATTCATCACCTGGGCCGCCAACAGCCGGCCATCATTGGAGAGATATGTTCCGTTAGCCCCGCGCGACTTGTCCATCCAGACGCTGGCCTTTCCTCCTCCGTCGAGCCGCAAGATTTGCGTACCCGTGTCGGTGAAGGCCGTGAAATACAGTTTCGCTGTGTGGGGATCCCACGTCGGCCCTTCAAAAAAACTCTTGGTCTCGTAGGCCACTTCCAGTTTGGCCCCCTCCGCAACGGTCGAAGGCCACGGCAGCGGTTCGGCCGCACCCGCAAATGACGCTAGTAGGATGAAGATCAAGCCGAAGATCGTCCCTGTGGTGTGTTTCATAATTGCCTCTGGGGAAGTGGCAGGTTCCAGCCGCCCGGCCATGGTTATGTCGAACTGAAAATCCCCCACGCGGGGACTGTTGTACGTGATAGTCGGCCCCACGTTAGCGGTCAACCTGCCAGGGGCTGGATGGATGGGTTAAGTTGTTTCGCAACTTGTCTTTGTGAACCGGTCCAGTTAAACTCATATCGTACCCGTGGATGGTTCCCATGACGGTACGCAACGCACCCCCAATGCGTCATTGCCGGTTTGACCCGGTCCCACCCAGCCCACCAACCGCATCGGAACCACTTGTGCAGCGGCTTGCAGCCCTATTTCTGATCGCGCTGGCCGTGCCTGCCGCAGTTGCAGGGGCGGAAGCCGATTCGCCCCATTCGCCTGAAGACCTGCAATTCTTCACCACCCAGGTGCAGCCGCTACTGAAGCAGCACTGTTTCAAGTGTCACGGAGAAGGAAAGGAAGCCAAGGGTGGCCTCCTGCTGACTTCCCGGGCCGACATCCTCAAGGGGGGCGATCTGGGGCCGGCCGTGGATCTGGCTAAGCCTGCATCCAGTCGATTGCTCGACGCGATCAATTATCGCGATGATCTGGAGATGCCTCCCAAAGGGCGCTTGCCCGCGGAGGCGGTCGCCACGCTGACTCGCTGGGTCGAGATGAAGATTCCCTATCCGGCCTCGGCGAGTTCAGAACCGCCCAAGACCGCCCATAAATCAGTTCCGCAAGTCAATGATGAGACGCGTAACTTCTGGTCGTTCCGTCCGGTCGCCGTGACGGCCGTGCCAAACGTCAAGCAAACCACCTGGGTTCGCGATCCCATCGATGCCTTTATCCTAGCCGACTTGGAAAAAACTGGACTCAATCCGGCTCCTCCCGCTTCAAGGCAATCTCTCATCCGCCGAGCCTACTACGATTTGCTGGGCCTGCCTCCGAGTCCACAGGAGGTGGCGGAGTTCGTCGCCGATCAGCGCGACGACGCATACGAGCGACTCATCGACCGGCTGCTGGCCTCGCCCCACTATGGCGAACGCTGGGGGCGTCATTGGCTTGACCTGGTCCGCTATGCCGAAACCGATAGCTACGAGCGCGATGGGGCAAAACCTTACGCCTGGGGCTATCGAGACTACGTAGTCCGTTCGTTTAACAACGACAAGCCCTACGACCAGTTCATTAAAGAGCAATTGTCAGGGGACGAAATGCCAGGCGCTGGGCCCGACCAGATCATCGCCACCGGTTTCTACCGGCTCGGCATCTGGGACGACGAGCCGAGCGACAACGAACAAGCCATGTACGACGAACTGGACGACATCGTGGGAACCGTCGGCCAGGTATTTCTCGGCTTGTCGATCAACTGCGCCCGCTGCCACGATCACAAGCTCGATCCGATTCCACAGCGAGACTATTACCGGATGCTGGCCTTCTTTGGCGGGATCACGCGCTATGGCAATCGAGGACGGTCGGGACTCGAAAGAAATTCGTTGCGAAATCTGGTTTCCGATCCGGCTCGCAGGTCGGCCCCGGAAGCGGTACTTCACCAGAAAAAACTCGCCGCAACTGAGGAGCGCATCCAGCAACTAGAAGAACTCGTTCGGCCTGATCTCGATTCGGTTGAAAAAGAAGAATTCAAATATGCGGTCAACAGACCCCGATTAGTTGCCAAGCGAGTCCCCAGCATCATCACGCCACAACAGCATGAAGATTACACGCTGGCGCATGCCGAGCGCGAAGTGCTGAGACGCGATGAACCCCCGGCGTTGGCGAAGGCACTCTGTGTTACCGAAATTGGCACCCGGGCGCGCGACACATTCGTGCTGATTCGGGGCAACATCAAGAGCCGAGGCGATCAAGTCAAACCGGGCTTTCCCAGCGTGATTGAAGCTGAAGATCCCAGCGTGCCGAGTCCGCCTCCACGATCGGTCACCACCGGCCGGCGGAGCGTATTGGCCAACTGGATTGCCAATCCTGGCAATCCGCTGACGGGACGCGTCATGGCGAACCGGATCTGGCAGTATCACTTCGGCCGCGGACTGGTGCGATCGCCGAACAATTTCGGCCTCCAGGGTTCACTCCCCACCCATCCGCAACTTCTGGAATATCTGACGACGCAGTTGACTGCTGGTGGCTGGAAGCTCAAGCCGCTCCACCGACAGATCATGCTCTCCAACACCTACCGTATGGCTTCGACGGCCAGTGAAGCTGGATTGGCCAAAGACCACGACAACGACCATTTCTGGCGGTTCGATATGCGCCGTCTGGAGGCCGAGGAGGTCCGCGATTCGATCCTGGCCGTCAACGGAACGCTGAGCCGCAAACTGGGTGGGCCCAGCGTGTTCCCCGTGATTCCGCGCGAAGTTTTGGCGGGGCAATCGGTCCCGGGAAGTGGCTGGGGCCATTCCTCGCCGGCTGAGCAGACACGCCGCACCATCTACGTCCACCAAAAGCGCTCCCTACCCCTGCCGCTGACCGAGGTCTTTGACTCTTCCGACGTCGATGCCACCTGCCCTGTCCGTTTCGCCAGCACGCAGCCGACACAGGCGCTGACGATGCTCAACAGTGAGTTTATGCAGCAGCAATCCGAGCAGCTGGCGAAGCTTGTAGAGCAACAGGCCGGGACCGAGCCGCGTGACCGCGTGAAGTTCATGCTGGCTCAAATCACCCAGCGCGAACCGACCCCGGCCGAGATTGACCGCGGAATGAAGTTCATCGAGACGATGATTCGGAACCATAAGTTATCCTCTCAGGACTCCCTGCGACGTTTCGCTTTGGTGGCCTATAACATTAATGAGTTTTTGTATTTGGATTAACGACTTGATCGTGCAACGCGAGGAATATTTTGAACCACAGAGACACTGAGCCACGGAGTTCACAGAGAAAACAAGAGAGCAGGAACGCTAATAGTCGCTAATCCGATTAGCGGAGATTAGCAGTTATTAGTGTTCCAATATATCTTCTTCTCTATTTTCTTCTCTGTGCCCTCTGTGACTCTGTGGTTCAATAGTCTTTTGATTGAGGCATAACTTCAATGAGTGAGTATTCGAAAACCGGTGCCTTCTGCGGACGCACGCGGCGGGAGTTTCTCTGGCAGACGGGTGCCGGCTTCACTGGGCTGGCGCTGGCAGGGCTGCTGGATCAAGACGGTTTTTTTGCCAAGCAATCGGTGGCCGCCGATGGCGTCACACCTTGGACAAATCCCCTTTCCGCCAAGGCAGGGCATTACCCCGCCAAAGCCAAGAGCGTCATCTTCCTCTACATGTATGGCGGGCCGAGCCACATCGACACGTTCGACTATAAGCCGGCACTGATCGGGCGCGACAATCAGACGATCGAAGTCAAAACTTTCGGCCGCGCGGGACGCCGGAACAAAGGGCGCATTGTGGAACCGCGCTGGAAGTTCAAAAAGTACGGTGAGTCGGGCCAATGGGCTTCCGACTTGCTCCCCAACATCGCCACTTGCGTGGACGACATCGCTTTCGTCAAGTCGATGACAGCCGACTCCCCGATCCACGGCTCGGCCATGTTGCAGATGAACACCGGCAAGATCGTCAGCGGCAGCCCCTGCCTCGGATCCTGGGTGAACTACGGCCTCGGCACGGCCAACCAGGATCTGCCCGGCTTTGTCGTGATGCTCGATCCGCGCGGCGGTCCCATCAGCGGCGCCAAAAACTGGCAAAGTGGTTACATGCCGGCCACTTACCAAGCGACGGTGATGCGCGCTCGAGGCAATCCGATTCTCGATCTCGCGCCCCCCTCTGGAATCACGCCGCAGATGCAGCGCCAGATGCTCGACACGCTGGCCGCCTATAACGCTGAACATCGCGCCTTACGCAGCGACAACACCAACCTCGAAGCGCGAATCGCCAGCTACGAACTTGCCTACCGGATGCAGACCGCTGCCCCCGAGGCAACCGATCTGACCCAGGAAACGGCCGCCACGCTGGAACTCTACGGAATGAACGATCCGAAGAGCAAGGTTTTTGGCCGGCAATGCTTGTTGGCGCGACGGCTCGTGGAACGAGGCGTCCGCTTCATTCAGCTCTACTCCGGCGGCGCACACAACGACGACAACTGGGACGCTCATACCGAGATGGAGTCGAACCACAATCTCCACGCCGGTGAAACCGACAAGCCCGTGGCCGGCTTGCTCAAAGACCTCAAGCAGCGCGGCCTGTTGGATAGCACGCTGGTGGTGTGGGGAGGAGAGTTCGGCCGCCAGCCAACCGCCGAATATGCCAAAGGCTCGGGCCGCGATCACAATGCCAATGGGTTTACCGTCTGGTTGGCCGGCGGCGGAGTTCGCGGCGGACAATCGGTCGGCGCCACCGACGAACTAGGCAACGACGCCGTCGAAGATCGGTTCCACGTTCGCCACTTGCACGCCACGATTCTCCACCAACTCGGCGTCGATCCCAACCGCCTGTCCTACTACCACGGCGGGTTGGATCAAAAGCTCGTCGGTGTCGAAGGCGCCGAGCCGATTCACAAGATTATCTGAAACGGCACTCGCTACTCTTTTTCTTTCGAGGCGGTGAATCCGGCCTTGATGGCATCGGGCTCGGTCAGCCACTTTCCCTGCTTGGTCTTTCCGTACCAGCGACTTCCTTCTTTGTGGTAGACCTTCGAATCTGTGTTGACCCAAACCATTCCTTTTTTCGGAGGCGTCGAGGAAGCGTGTGCAGGCTTCGCAGTCACCGTAACCAACGGGCGAATCTTCGATATCTCTGCCGCCGAGAGTCCGGCCTTAGAAAGATCGTCTATGGATTTATACGGCCGACCCCCGACGATCTTCTTGGCCGTGGCCGGACCGATGCCTGGCAGTTCTTGCAATCCTTTGTCCGTGGCATGATTGAGATCGACCTTGTCAGCTGCTTTTTCCGCCGCTTTTTCTGATTTCGCATCGACAGGTTTGGGAGCCGCTAAACAGAGAGTTGGCATCCATGCACTCGCTAGCCAACTCACGCCAATCGCCGTCACCAGGCTTCGAAGCAAAACCGATTTGGAAGTTGGAAATGTGACCATGGAAGCGTCCTCCGATAAAGGATGAAATCGAGCAGGAACAGCCTCCGTGCAACCAATCGCCTCTCTGGCGGTGCGAACGACCGCGTCTGAGTCCACCCGATGTATACCACCGGCCCTGCCTGATTGCAATCATTTTGGCAAGAAGGCGAAGATTTGGTCGTTCGCGATCCAAGCTCGTTGGCCCGTGTTGTATGATTTGCGGCTACAACAGTCCTGGGGAGGCTTCATTTAACTTGTATACAACCTGGGAAGGCACGTTGATTCGGCTAGATTCTCGCAGTGCCTCTTGAGTGAACCTCACCCTACATTGACTTGTCCTTGACAAAACTCAAATCAGCGGCGCGAATGGATGTGTTGGCTTACAGGAATGAGAAATCATGAATACTCGACAACTGGCAAAACTCGGTGTCCCTGAGCATTGCGTGAAAGAAGCCATCGCGGCAGTCCAGCGGCTGGCCAAGGCAACCGACGCCGACGGCAAGCGCGTCAATGTTAAGCTGCGCATTCAGGAAGCGCTCGACGATCCTCAGGCCCATCTGGCCGATGATATCCTCGGTGAGTTTGCGCAATCGCTGATTGCCGACCAATCGTTCGTGCGCGCGGAGCCGATTGCTTATCGCACTTGGGGCGCCGAGGGGATCGAGCCGGGTTCGCATGTGCAAATGGAGCAGGCCTGTGGCGTGCCCGTGGCACGGATGGCGGCACTGATGCCCGATGCGCACGTCGGCTATGGACTTCCAATCGGCGGCGTGCTGGCCTGCGAGAATGCGGTCATTCCTTACGCAGTCGGCGTTGATATTGCTTGCCGTATGAAGCTGTCTGTTCTGGACATGCCGCCGGAGACGATCGAGGCGCGGTTCGATCTGTATCGCGCGGCGCTGACCAACGGCACGTTCTTTGGCGTGGGCGTGCAGCAGCAGCGCCTGCAGAACCACGCGGTCATGGATCAGGATTGGACGGTTTCGCGCATCACGCGTGAGAACAAGGACAAGGCCTGGAAGCAACTGGGCACGTCCGGTTCCGGCAACCACTTTGTGGAGTTCGGCATGCTGACGCTCAGCCAGCGCGACGACGAGCTGGGCCTGGACGCCGGCGAATATGTGGCCCTGCTGAGCCATAGCGGCAGCCGAGGCACCGGGGCCGCGGTCTGCTCGACATACAGCGCCATTGCGCGCGCACGGCTGCCGAAGAAGTATGAAGACCTCGGCCGGCTGGCGTGGCTGGAGATGGACAGCGAGGCCGGCCAAGAATATTGGGCCGCTATGAACCTCATGGGTGACTACGCCGCGGCGAACCACGACGTGATCCATCGCACAGTGGCCAAGCTGCTGGGTGCCAAGATCGTCTCCGGCGTGGAGAACCATCACAACTTCGCCTGGAAGGAAATCCACGGCGGCCGGGAGCTGATTGTTCACCGCAAGGGTGCGACACCGGCCGCGGCGGGACAACTGGGTGTGATTCCCGGCTCAATGGCCGACCCAGCCTTCGTAGTGCGCGGACTGGGCCAACCCGAGTCGCTGAACTCCGCCTCGCACGGCGCCGGGCGCCGCATGTCTCGCACGGCGGCGCGGGACAAGTACAACTTCAAGGCTGTTAAGAACGACCTGGAGAAAAAGGGGATTCGAGTGCTGTCTGCCGGCGCCGACGAAGTGCCGGGCGTGTACAAGAACATCGAAGACGTCATGCGCCAGCAAGCCGACCTGGTGACGATCGTCGCGCGCTTTGATCCGAAAATCGTCAAAATGTGCGACGACGGAAGCAAAGCGGAGGACTGACCCCATAGCCCCGGGCTCCGCCCGGGGGTTTCTGCTTTTGTGCGCGTTCGGCCATCTTCAAAGCGGCCGTTCCGCGACTTGACACATATGTAAACCTATGCAATAATGTCAAGTATGGAACGAATCGACTCGCTCCCTGCCTTTACGGACGCCGGTTTCCTGCCCCCAGGTGACTTCGTCCTGACGGTAGAGGAGTTAGCAGATTCGCTGCTGGTGCGTGGGCCATTGGATCCATCACGCTATCCCAATTGGGATGCTCCTTGGCGCGGCCACTTGGTGGGGAATCTGGCGATTTTGGTCAGCCAACTTTGGCAAGTTGGCATCACTGAGATATTTGTCGATGGTTCATTCACCGAGGACAAAGATCATCCCAATGACATTGACGGATACTTTGAATGCGAATTGATGCGCCTGGCATCCGGGGATCTGCAGCGGGAACTGAATCTTCTCGATCCTTTCAAGATCTGGACCTGGGATCCGGCCAGTCGTCGTCCATTTCGAAACTACTCCAAGAAACAGCTACCGATGTGGCATGCCTATCGAGTGGAGCTTTATCCACACGTTGGGCAACTATCGGGTATTCGTGATCGATACGGCAATGAGCTGGAGTTCCCTTCCGCGTTTCGTCAGTCGAGGCGCGACGGCCAGCCGCGTGGGATTGTCAAGATCGGAGGCCGACCATGATTCGCAATGAAACCGAATATCAAGAAGCAGCCAAACGGATTACCGAAGAGCAATCTCGGCTTAAGGCGCAACGAGCCAAATTGGCCGAAATGGACTTGAGCAAGGAAGAGGTCAAGCGCGTGCTCGATCCGATGCGATCATTTCATGAGCAGCTTAAGGAAGAAGTGGAAAGCTACGAGCGGCTCAAGCGAGGTGAGTTTGACGAACTCCACAATTTTGAAGGAGTGGGGCGATTGTTGATCGCGCTTCGAATCGCACAAGGCATAAGCCAGCGCGAATTGGCCGAGCGATTGGGTGTGCATGAATCGCAGGTTTCCCGGGATGAGCACAACGAGTACCATGGCGCGACCTTGGAGCGAGCCAACAAGATTCTCAAAACGCTAGGTGCAGACGTGTGCAGCCGGGTTGACGCGATCACGCCGCTGGCGGCTGATTCCAAGCGAACTCGCGTTTCTGCCTGAGCCGATTCTGCCGGGCCAACCCTAGGCGTCTCGCCATGCACTGAAACAGCGCGGCGTCACCGTTACGCAAGAACAGTGCTCACGCTGTCTTAGCACCCGGCCAGTGCCCGGGGGTTGTTGCTAGCGGAGCTTAGCTATCGGCGAGCGCGATTCGCACCGCCGCCGCGGTCGAAAATCTTTCCGCCGGCTCGCGGCACAAACATTTGAGACACACTTCCGCGATTGATTGTGGAATGTTGTCTGGCAATCGGAGACATTTTGCTTGCTCGCCAGGCGCGCATCCTGTCAGCAGGCTGTAAAGAATCGCACCTAATCCATAGACGTCGATGGTCACGCTCGGTTCAGTGTGTGGCGATGCTAGTAATTCCGGCGCGAGATAGCCTCGCGTGCCGCCGATGACTAACCCTGGTGTGCTACTTATAACTCCGGGACTTCGCCTCGCCGGAGGCTCGGCTTCAGCCCCGTCCATAGTTGGGATTCTGGTGCCGACCAATCCACTTCGATGGCTTAGCAACGCGGCCAAGCCGAAGTCGGTAACAAAGACATGGCCGCTGTGATCCATCAGCACGTTGGCCGGTTTTAGGTCGCAGTGGACTACGCCGTGTTCGTGGGCACATTGGATCGCGCCGGCCACTTCGGCCGTGATTCGCACGGCTTCAGCGATGGGAAACGGCCCTGCTTGCAGTCGCGTCGCGAGATCTACACCAGAAATCAAGTCCATCACCAGAAAAAAGCCCCCACCCGGAAAGCGCCCCAGACCGTGGACGCCGACGATGTTGGGATGGCGTAGCTGTCCAACGATGCGTGCCTCCTGCAAGAATTGCTCGACCGCCGAAGGATCGTCTTGCCGCGATTTGCGCAGCGCCTTGATCGCCACGGGCCGACCCAGGCTGCGCTGTGTGGCGCGATAAACCTTGCCCATGCCGCCAGTACCGAGGTGTTGCTGAATGAGATAGTCGGTATACGGCAGCGGCGCGCGAGGATCGCCCTCACTTTTTCGAAAGGGTTGCCGCGCAGTAATTGCGCTGACCTCATCTGCGGCAAGTTCTCTGTCGATGCGAATCAGTTCGGTCAGCAACTCGGCAACATGCGCCGGATGCTCTGCAAGAAACTGGTCGTGACTGGGGTGATCGCCCCAAAGCTGTCTCACGCCATATTCTTCGGCCACCAGCCACGCCGGAGGATCAGCGATCGAGCCGAGTAGCTCGATCTGAGTGAGGTACAGAGCCAAAAACGGCTTGGCTCCCAGCGGGTCATCGGCAGCAATCTTTGTCCCGTCCGGAAGCCAACGGTACTCCATGTCCACGGCCACGAGTTGAAGCGCCAAGCTGCGCTGCTGATCCGTGCTGAGCGATGGCTCTGGCAGCAGAAAGTCTGTCAGTCGCGGAACCTTGCCCAATCGCCAGGCAACCTCGAACTCAGCGATTCGCGTTTCGATGTCCGCGGGAAACGGCAGGCGGGTGGTCGCAGAAAAGTTTGCATCAGTGGTCATAGGGATGCCCCGCAATAGTCAATCATTCCGCAATTCATTTTCCAACCGGGCTTGAACTTGCTGCAACAAGCGACGCACGGTCCGTTGCGAGCGACCCACGGCTGTGCCGATCTGCACGATCGTCTCGCCTTGAAGCCTCAGTTCCAAGACGCGGCGTTCGACGGTGCTCAGACTCGCCATGAACAGATCCAATTGCTCGGCTAGCGCCGCCGCTTCGTCGGGCGTTGGTTCGAGCGTACTGGCCGTGAGCGTTGCAGGATACTCACTCTCGCCTGCCTCAAATCGAAGTTCTCGACCAATATCGCGACGACCTGCCGTATGACGCTCCACTTGGCCGTGCAGCTTATTGAGCGTGATGCCCGCCAGCAATCGCCACAGATCGCCTGCCCGCTTCAACACAAAATCTCCGTCCCTAGCGTGAATGAAAAAACTCCGATACGCCGATTGGACAATGTCCTCAGGATCAACTCGCCGCGCAAGCTGAGAGGAGATTCGTTGCCTGGCGAGTTCGATGAGCCGGCGAACGTAACGATCGAAAATCTCGCTGGCGGCGCGATCCTCTCCGGCCCGATAGCGGGCGAACAGTTCTTGAGAGGTTGGATCGTCCATGATACGGACTCGATATGTGAAATAACGTGCAGCAAGGTCGAGTCTAACCGCAGGTCAGAGGAGTGCCAATGAGTACTGAGGCACCGAGTTAGGAGATAGAGGGATATTTTTTGACCATTTAACGGCTGAAACCGGATTCACCTGGAGGAAGTGAATGTGATAAGGCCAAGTCAGGAGAATTCCGATGACCTACGTTGTCACTGCGCCGTGTCATGGCTGCAAGTATACCGACTGTGTCGTGGTCTGCCCCAAAGATTGCTTCCATGAGGGAGAGCAAATGCTCTACATCGATCCCGAGGAGTGCATTGACTGCGACCAGTGCGTCCATGAATGTCCTGTTGAAGCGATTTTTCCAGACTGGCAAGTGCCTCCGCAATGGCAGGAGTTCATCCGACTTAACGCCGAAATGGTGCCGCTGTGTCCGCCCATTATAGAACGAAAGGAGCCCTTGGCCCGTGACGGTGCGTAGCAATCCCTCTCCTGCAGCCTATTCAGCCCGACTCAAGCCGCGCAGCAACTTTGTCCCAGTCCAGGATGTCCTGCAACACGGGCCAGATGTGCGTCGTCTGACGAAGATAGGTGATGTCGCGGAACATGCCCCCCATGGCCAGGGCGCACAGAAAGATGGCGACAAAGTGAGGCAGCGCATCGTCCCAAGGCCACACTTTTGGGATCAGAAAATATGCTCCGCCGATCGCCATGCCATACCCTAGCAGTGCTACGCTCCACAGCCGGAGCCAACGCCATAGCATCCCTCTCCAACTCGGTTGCTGCTCGCGATGTTTCAAATAGAATTCCAACACTCGCCGCTGCATCGGTGTTAACGGTGTCAGGGTTATGGCTTCAATGGGAACTTCCGGAGCACTGTACGGATTCTGCTGCGATTCTAATTTCATGGTGGAACTCCCGAACCCGTTTTGCAAATCTTACTTTCACCCGCCCCGTTCCGAAGCAGAAAAGTCAGTCATACAAAAACACTTCCACTTCACAGCCCGGCGGATATCCTTCGCTGTCGCCGGGAACCACGACGAATCCATCAGCTCGCGTCGTGGAAGACAAGACTGACGCACCGCTGACGGAGACTGGCTCCACGCGGCCTTCGGCGATCGTCACCCTGGCATAATCCACGCGACCTACGACGGAGACCAGCTTGCGGCTCAACGGCAACCGCGCGCGGCGGTAGGGCCAATCCGGGCTGCGGCCTCCCAGCACACGGATCGCGCGACCCGCAAAAAAATCATAGGCACAGAGGCAGGAGACTGGATTGCCGGGGAGCAAAATGACAAGCAACTCACCAAGCCGGCCCAGGCCGGTGGGGCTGCTAGGGCGCATGGCGATGCCGTGAATAGCCAGTTCGCCATGTTCGGCCAACAGCGTCGGCACATGATCTTCCTGACCCACACTCGATCCGCCGGAGACAAGCAACACGTCGCACGGCCGGCGAATTGCGGCCAGGATCGCTTCGCGCTGGTCGGGCACAATCTCGGCCGACACCACGACGCCGCCATCGCGGTCCACCAGCGCGCTGAGCATCGGGCTGTTGGCGTCGGTAATGCGATGGCCTTCAGGCACCGATCCGGCCGGCAACAATTCGTTCCCTGTGGCGACGATTCGTACGGTCGGCCGGCGCACCACCGGAACGGTTGCCAGCCCGACGGACGAGAGGACGCCTAGATCCTGAGGACGCAATACTCGCCCTGCCGGCAGCAGCCTCATGCCGCGAGGGATATCCTCGCCGCGCCGGCCAATATGTTTGCCGGGTGGCACCTCTCCTTGGACCACTAACCGGGAACCATCGATCTCCGTCACCTCGGCCGGCAGCACGGCGTCCGCCCCGGCCGGCATCGGAGCGCCAGTCATCACGCGCACAGCCTGGCCATTAGCCATGGCGCCTCGAAACGGCTCTCCTGGCAGTGCCGTCCCCACTACGATCAGCGGCAGAGGGTTGTACGGACTTCCCCCTTGGGTGTCCGCCGCCTGGACCGCGTAGCCATCCATCATCGCCCGGTCGAAACCCGGTACGTCCACGTCGCTGGTGATGTCGGCGGCCAGAATGCGGCCGGCGGCATGGCCCAACTCGACTATCTCGGCTGGGAGAGCATGAACCTGCCGATCCAACCAATCGAGGGCTTCCTCCAGGGTCGAGCGGCTGACGAACCCGCGCATCCGAACGTCGGCATTGGGATGAGGAGCACGGTCGGGCATGGGTTGAGAGACGTAAGTAGGCTCCTTCTGCCGGAAGGTGCCTGGGGATAGGAACAGAGCGGGGACTGCAAACCAGCCTGATTCTTTATTTCGTCCGTACCGCGCGACCCAGGCCACGCCCGGCAGGCGAGGCCTACTTGCAGGATTGCTTTGGTTCGATCGTACACCCACCGCCTGCGATCCGCCATCCGGCGATAAATAGCCTGCTGACCACGACTTACGCTGGCCAACCGACCGTTGACCGTCTCCAACGCCCCACTTACACTCAAGGTTTACCGATGTGCCGCCCTCTGCCCCCTTACGCGGCAGTGGAACCATCATCCCGCGATTCGCACCCCCGGCCCCTTTGCCGATGCTTGCCAAGCGTGTCATACCCTGCCTCGACGTTGACCGCGGACGGGTGGTGAAGGGGACGAATTTCGTCGGGCTGCGCGACGCCGGCGACCCGGTCGAAGTGGCCCGCCGCTATGAGGCCGAAGGGGCCGACGAACTGGTTTTCCTCGATATCACGGCCAGCCACGAAGGGCGAGACGTAATGCTCGACGTCGTGCGGCGCACCGCGGAAGTGGTGTTCATGCCACTGTGTGTCGGCGGCGGGATCCGGACATTGGACGATATCCGCGCCCTGCTGAGCGCCGGGTGCGACAAGGTTTCGATCAATTCGACGGCCGTAAAGGATCCCGAATTTGTCCGTCAGGCCGCGCGGCGGTTTGGCAGCCAGTGCATCGTGGTCAACATCGATCCCAAACGAGTCAAGCGGCCCGCAGATCCGGCAGGCGGCGCCACAGAAGTAAGCTGGGAAGTCCACATCCACGGTGGCCGTATTCCCACGGGCCTTCAAGCCGTCGCCTGGGCACAAGAAGTGGAGCGGCTCGGCGCAGGGGAAATAGTGCTTACCTGCATGGATGCCGACGGGACGAAGAACGGATATGACCTGGAAATGACTCGCGCCGTCAGCGACGTAGTGCGCGTGCCGGTGGTAGCCAGCGGTGGGGCGGGACGGCCGGAGCATCTGGCCGACGCGATCGAACTGGGTCATGCCGACGCTGCCCTGGCTGCCAGCATTTTTCATTTCGGCGAGTTCACGATCGGCCAGACGAAGCAAGTGATGCGCCAGCGGGGCATCCCCGTAAGATTGTAGAGAGCTGTGAGGTTGCAGAGAACAGAGATGGCAAGCGACGACGATGAAATGTCTGATGCCGGTCCGCCCGGGCCGGAAGTGGACAAGCTCTTTCGGGCCGCCGTGCGGCTGATGGGGAGCGATCTGCATTTGAAGGTGGGCCGACCCCCGCTGGTGCGCGTCAATGGCGTGTTGCGGCCGCTGAAGCGCGGGCCGATTGATGACGACGAAATGGAGCGAATGTGCGATTCGCTCCTGGTTCCCCGGAACCGCAAGCTTTTGGACGACGAAGGTGGGGCCGATTTCGCCCATCTGATGGAAGTCGATGGCAAGTCGTGGCGGTTCCGCGTCAATCTGTTCAAGCAGATGGGACACCTGGGGCTGGTCGCCCGCCGGGTGAACAACTCCATTCCCGATTTCGAGGCGCTCCACCTGCCGCCGATCATGACCGACCTCTGCCAGTACGACCAAGGCATGATCCTGGTGGCGGGCGTCACCGGCTCTGGAAAGAGCACGACGATC
This sequence comes from Planctomycetota bacterium, assembly GCA_021413705.1. Lineage (GTDB taxonomy): Bacteria > Planctomycetota > Planctomycetia > Pirellulales > UBA7805 > JAIOPX01. Next base: position 14,851 of record JAIOPX010000155.1, read on the forward strand.
GCCTGCATGCTCAACTGGATCAATCACAACTATCGCAAGCACATCTTGACGCTGGAAGATCCGATCGAGTTCATGTTCACGGAAGACAAGTGCGTGATCAATCAGCGTGAAGTTGGCATCGATGTCAAGGATTTCGAGGTCGGCATGAAGCACGCGGTGCGCGAAGACCCGGACGTGATGCTCGTGGGCGAAATGCGCGATCGTGAAACATTCGCCACGGCCATCCAGGCCGCGGAAACCGGCCACTTGGTTTTCGGCACGATTCACGCAGCTAGCGCGCCGTCCACCGTGGGCCGCATCCTCGATCTGTTTCCGGCCGACATGCATAGTGGCCTGCGTCATGCGATGGCCTCCAACATGAAAGCCATCATCAGCCAAAAGCTGTTGCCGTCGATCGACAAGAACATTGGGCGCGTGCCGGCTGTTGAGATCATGGCTTTCAATAGCGTCGTGCGCAAACTGATCATCGAAGAAGATGATGAAAAGCTAAGCGATGCGATTCGGCTGGGGGCTGGCGACGGGATGCAGGACTTCACCATGTCGCTCAAGAAGTTGATTGATGCCGACCTCATTTCCCAGGACACAGCCTTGGAAGTGGCGCCCAACGAGCAACTGCTCAAGATGGCTTTGAAGGGAATCGACGTGGCGCAAGGCGGGTTGTTATAGACGAGACATTGATGCGAACACCTGGAAGTACAGCACGATTCTTGGGACTGGCCACTCTGGCCGTGGCGGGGATGTTCCTTGCGCGCGAGGCGCTGGGGGCGGATCCGACCGGCTGGCCCGACTATCCCTTGGATCCCGATCGATTTCGGGGCTTTGGCAACACCCTGGGCGGATACCTCAGCATCTGGAAAATCCTCGGCTGCTGGCTGGTGTTCCTCTGTTGGGTCTACACAACGGACTGGATCAACCAGGACTCCCAGATCCACCGGATGGGTTTCAACCTCTGGAATCCAATCACCGTCGGCACGTTTGCAGTCGCGTTCCTGTTGGTCTGGGTCATTCCGGTCTTCTGGTTCGGTATGTCGCTGATGGTGGTAGCCTGGTTGGCGCCGCTGATCACCTACATCTTCTACCGCAACTCGAAGGTCGAGGACCACCTGAAGGTGCTCACACCAGACCATCTGAAGCATTGGTTCGCCAGCAAGCTGAAGGTCTTTGGTGTGAAGGTGGCGCCAGAGCAGGTGACTGCCAAGGCAGCGGCGCCGAGCATTCAATTTTCCGCCACAGCAGGCGCGACGCCGCAGGAAAACGAAGGACAGCATCTGGTTGCCAGGCAGTTGCCAGGCTATGAACCGGCACAGCGATTGATGATCGACGCGTTGGACAATCGGGCCGATGCCGTGCTCATCGATGTTGGCGAAACAACCGCCATTCGCTATCTGATCGACGGCGTGTGGCACAACAGCGCGCCTCAACCAGGACCGATGGGTGACGCTTTGCAGTCTGTCTATAAGACGATGGCCTGCCTCGACGCGCCGTCCGCCGACCTCAAGGTGGGAGGCGACTTTGGCGTCAAGCGCGCCGCCGAAGCCTACGTCTGCCGAGTGACATCTCAAGCTGCGGAGGGAACGAAGCGGCTGGTTTTGCGCGTCCGCTCGAAAAAGATGACCGGCCCCACCTCGCTCGAAGAACTGGGGATGCGGGCCAAGACCATCGAGCAGCTCAATGCTCTGGTTGCACAGCAGAAAGGAATGTTGCTGTTTTCCGCGCCGCCGGCCGGCGGCCTGACGACCATCATCGACGTGATCCTCAACAAGAGCGACCGATTTCTCCGCGACTTCTGCTCGGTCGAGGACGCCCAGCGGCGGGAGCATGAAATCACCAACGTGGAGGTGACCACCTACGATTCGGCCGCCGGGGAAACGCCCGCCACCGTCCTGCCAAAGCTGTTCCGCCGGAAACCGAATGTGTTGCTGGTTCGCGAGCTTGTCAATGCGGACACGGTCCGTCTGCTGGCGGGACAATCTGCCGAGTGCCTGGTCCTGGGCGCCATTCCTGCCCGGGATGCTTGCGAGGCGCTTTTGCGCGTGCTGTTGCTGAAGGTGCCGCCCCAGGAGTTTGCCCCGGCCGTGACCGCCGTGGTTCACAGCCGGCTGTTGCGCCGGTTGTGCGACCGCTGCAAGGAGCCGTATCCGGCAGGTCCAGAGTTGCTCGCGCAGTTGGGTATTCCGGCCGGCAAAGTGGAGATGTTCTACCGCCCGCGCCAAGAGAAGGAAGGGATCTGCGAGACCTGTCGGGGGATTGGTTATCATGGTCGCGTCGGCATCTACGAACTGCTGCATGTGACGCCGGCCGTGCGCGATGTGCTGGTGAAGAGCCCGCAAATCGATCCGCTCCGCAAGGCGGCTCGCGAGGCCTGGCTGATCTCGGCTCGCGATCAGGCCATCTTGCTGGTGGCCCGCGGCGTTACGTCGCTGGAAGAAGTTCAGCGCGTGTTGAAATCGTAGGGAGTCCATTGTCATGACATTCATCCTGCTACTCTGCGTCCTGGCGACCTTGATCATCATCACGGCCGTGGTCGGCTCTCAAGGTTTGTGGCACAGCCTGATTACGTTCTTCAACGTGATGACGGCAGCCCTGATCGCCACCAACTATTTCGAGCCGATCTCGGAGTGGCTCGACTACCATGGTCCGAGCTTCACCTACTTGATCGATTTCCTGGTCCTGTGGGGGCTGTTTGTCGGCGTGCTGATGGTGCTGCGGATGTTGACCGATCTCCTTTCCCGAGTGAAGGTTCGCTTCATCAAGCCGGTCGATATGGCCGGCGGCTTTCTGATGTCGTTCTGGACCGCCTGGGTGTTTGTCTGCTTCGCCATGATGTCGTTGCACACGGCAGCCTTGCCGAGGAACTTTCTGGGAGGCGCCTTCCAGCCGGAGCCGAAGTCCAAGATGGTCCTGGGCTTGGCTCCCGATCGGCAATGGCTGGCTCTGGTCCATCGGCTGTCTCAGGAATCGCTCCGGCCGGTGGGGACGACGAACCGCGTTTTCGACCCGAACGGCGAGTTTGTCCTCCGTTACGCCGCCCGCCGAGCGGAGTTTGAGACAGTGCCGGGCATTCGAGTCAACCGGGAATGGGGGCAACCGGCCCGTCGCGACGAGGAAACGCCCTAATAGGAACCCGGCGAGCCACCAAATGCATCTATCAGCCGCAGGGCGCTAGCCCCCGGTTCTTGCAGCGCTGGTTGCCATGTTGAGAAACTGTCAACGATGAGGCATGATGAATAGCTATGGAACCTCGAACTGAAACCGCATCTGCCTTCACGCCCCGCATCGGGGAGGAAGGCCCGGGCGCGCCCCAACTGAGCATGTGGGCTCTCGTGGCGCTGCTGGCCGGGCTTGTCAGCGCTGTGGCGATGATCAGCCCAATGCTCTGGTCGGTGGCCGGAGCGGCACTGGTGCTGTGTGTGGTGGTGAAAATCTATTTGTCCCATCAGCGCGGCAACGTGGGGGGATCTCAATTGGCCACGATCGGTTTGGCTCTGTCGCTGGTCTTTGTCACTGCCGCCCCCGCGCACCAACTGCTCCGCCAATGGAACATCCGCCAGCAATCGGCCGAAGTGGGATCGGAGTGGCTCTACTATCTCGTCCGCAAGGAGCCGTACAACGCCTATGAATCGAAGCGCCACGTCTCGATGCGTCGGCCGCTGAGTTCGCAGTTGGAGTGGCAATACACGGCAGATAAGAACGAAGCCCAGCAGTACTCCTATTTTCTCAACGACCCATTGATCAAAGCCATCTCGCTGCTCCCTCCCCGCGTACAGGTGCGCCATTACGAGACCGAGAAGATCGAAACCAATTCGGAAGGCGCGGACATCATCAGCGATGTGTTTGCCTTGACTTGGCAGGGGAAGGACGACAAACCCGAATCGATGCTGGTGCGACTAGAGATCGAACGCAAGGTGGACCCTACCCGCGTAGCAGGCCTGTGGCGGATTCTCAATCACGAAATCGTTTCGCGACCAACGTGATTCCAGGAGTCAGGTATCAGGACTCAGGAGTCAGCTTAACTCCGCCCCCTGACCCCTGACCCCTGACCCCTGACCCCTGACCCCTGACCCCTAGCCCCTAACCCATGCCCATCAGCAACGAACTGCTTGAGATCCTGATCTGCCCTGAGAACCGCACGAAGTTGCAGTTGGTGCCGGCCGACTACGTTCAGCGGCTCAACAGGGCAATTGCCGACGGCCAGCTTCGCAATCGGGCGGGAGGAAGTGGTTCAGACGCCGCTGGTGGGCGGGTTGATTCGCGAAGACGGCAAATACCTCTATCCGATCGTGGAGGATATTCCCATCCTGCTTTCCGACGAAGCGATTCCCACCGAGCAACTTCCCGCGGCGAACTGAGCTTACGCGCGCAGGAGGGATCATCCATGGGTGAAAAGACAATCTTTCAACGGATCATCGACCACGAAATCCCAGCCAAGATCGTCCACGAAGACGACCGCTGCCTGGCCTTTCACGATGTGAACCCCCAAGCGCCCATCCATGTGCTGCTGATCCCCAAGCAGCCGATCACGTCGATCGAAACCTTGGCCGATCAAGACGCCGCCCTGATGGGCCATCTGATGCTGACGATCCGCAACGTGGCCCGCCAACTGGGCCTCGTCGAAGGAGGCTATCGCGTGGTAACCAACTGCGGCCAAGACGCCGGGCAATCGGTCGATCACCTGCACTTCCACATCCTCGGCGGAAGACCGCTGAGTTGGCCGCCTGGGTAGGCCGACCGTTGGAGTACAGCCTTTAGGCTACTTGGCTTGAATCCCTTCCACGCCCGCAACCCTTAGCCCGGCCCTCACTTGCTTTCGGAGCACTGGCCAGCAACATCAACGATGGCCGATGTGATATTTCGGATTGCCAAAGAACTCAGCCCGTTAGGTTGTCGGGTAGTGGTTGCAGGCCGCAGGTCACGCGCAGCGTGACAAGTTCAGTCATGGGGCAGTCTCCCTCTGTTATGGGATGGTCTCCCGACCGTCCCATCCCCCTGACTGTCGCCGATCCGCCATTGCTGTCGGGGCGTTTCGCAGAATTTTGTGTACTCCGCTTGTTCGCCGGCGCAACTTGTTGCTCAGTAACGGGTTGCTATTTTTGTTCTCCGCTTGTTCTCCGCTTGTTCTCCGCTTGTTCTCCGCTTGTTCTCCGCTTGTTCTCCGCATGTTCTCCGCATGTTCTCCGCATGTTCTCCGCATGTTCTCCGGTCTGTTCTCCGGTCTGTTCTCCGGTCTGTTCTCCGGTCTGTTCTCCGGTCTGTTCTCCCAAAGTTTTCCGGTTGTTCTCCGTAGTTTGGTTAAAGCAGCCTGAAGGCTGTACACTAACGCGCGCAGCTTCAGCGCAGTAATTCCACGGAATAAATCAAAGTGGAGCCCGTTCCTCTGGATCACGCCAGCGGTTTACCTGCGTTGTTTTCCTTTTCGTGCTTTCACCCCTTTCGCTTTTTCGTGATCGCCTTCCTTTCTTCTTTGCGTGTTTTTGCCCGTTAGCGCCTTTGCGTCGAAAATCAACCGCCCAAACGCAAAAAGCCCGCCCCACGACGCGGTTAGGCGTATTGGGGCGGGCTCTTCTGATACCTGATCCTAAAGTATTTTACGCTTCAGCCCAAGCTCTGATAGGATACCTCGCACATGCCAGGCGTTTCATCCTTCCAGGGATGAATACCGCCGTTTGACACATTTTCACCATACCAGATTTGCTGCAAAAATCAAGTAGGAAAAAAAGCCACCTGCGATTTTGTTGCCTTGCGTTGGGTGGCATGATTCTGAAAGGATTGTTTTGTGAGAGTGCGTGACTTGCCATTGGCGGTGCGGTTTCTGATCTTGGGTGCGTGCTTTTTACTGCCACCCATCGTGTTGCTGAAACTCCCGCTAGGTCTTTCGGCCGTGTGGCAGAATGTCTTGGTCGGCGGCTGGTTGCTGTTTTTCTTTGCTTATCTATCTTTTCGCCTGGAGACGATTCTCAACATCCGGTCGATACAAAATCGGCGTTCCACGCCGGCGAATCCCGACAACTATCGCGAGTTCAAGAGCTTCCGCGCCTGGGCAAGATACTTCTTCTCCGGCCGCGACGATCAACGGCGCGGAGCAGGGCAACCGGACTTAGAAGATACACCGGACGAGATGAAGGTCAACGGGAAGGAACGTCCGTGGGAAACCCATCTCTAGAAGTGCTGTGCCTCTATATTTCCTCTATAATTTAAAGTTGCGAGATTGTGTTGCTGAATGTGCAAGCGAGAAATCATGCTCAGGAATGAGCCAGGAGAATACTTGAGATGACCACTCTATTTCTGATGATCGTTTGTCTTGGACAGGCCACAGATAATTCAGTGTCAGCAAAGCTTGATGCTGATTTTCGTGACTTGCTCGCAAAAGAGGTAGACCCCACACCGATCAATGAAGCAGTAAGGCTGCTATCAAGTAAAAAATACTTGGAAGCATTGCCGTATTGCCGTCGAGCTCGGTCTAAAGCAGCGATCCCACTGCTCCTCAAGCAAATGCTTCAGTGTGACTGGCACGTTGAAAGCGAGCTTGAGCATTATGTCGATACGATTGCCATTCTGACGGGTGAGGACCTAACCAATCCCTGGCGGTCGGGAGGCGATAACGAAAAGTTAGTGCGGTTGGCCGTCGAGCAATGGACCAATTCATGGTGGTGCCTGAAGAAGGCCAAAATAACCACTCGCCTCGATGAAATGTCGACCGACCAGATCCGGGTTGTGATCGGTCGACTACTTCGAAAGATTCGTTGGTCGCGGCGAAACTTCGCCGATTTGAATGATTGGCATGATCGAGACGTTGGTACAACCTACGCTTTGCGTATGATGATGTCGACTTACGCGGGGCCGCCGGAACGGGGCTCTTTTTGGCCAGTGGAACTGGACGCTAAAATGGTGCCGGTGGTTCTTGAGCGGGTTGGGTATAGGCCAGATCGCGCGCTGGAAGTTCCGACCGTCAAGCCGTTCAATTTTGCAGTGGTAGAATTGTTGGCTGCTCTGCGGCAGAACTGCGGCGCGGCAGAACTGGATAAGATACCAGGAGATAAAGGACAAAATGCGACATGCCGGTTGACGGTTATTTGGTCGCTACACCAAGCCGGTGAACGGGTGCCCACAGCACCTTTGCTTTCCATCATTGCGTCCGAAAAGAGCCTGGAACCTCGCCTTGTTGCAATTCTTGCATTGCAGCACAGCCGTGACCGCGAAACCGCTGGTCTAAAGCTTGTGGAATTACTGGATGACCGGAACGACGAAATCCGCACTGCTGCGGTGACGTCCCTGACGGGACCATTGCCAACAACAGCATTACCGAAGCTCAAGCAAATCGTTGACAACCTGGATCCACCGCAGGCAATGACGGTTGTGTTCGACCTCTTAGGGCGATATAAGCAACCACAATCGCAGCAAATTCTTATTGATTTCTTGAAAGCAGGATTGGAAGACAGTCAAAAGACCACGCACTTATCGCATGCGCTCCGTGCCCTTGAGGACTCAACTGGAAAACGTTGGATATCCGCTGGTCCTCACGAAGAGGGATATTGGAAGGAGAAATGCCAAGAAGCGATCCATTGGTGGGATAATCGCGTACTTCCTCAATAACGCGATAGGGTGACACACATTCTTGGGACTGCTGTCGCCGTTCTGGAACGGTGGTGCGGTCGATCACAGGGAGGCCACACCACAACGACTTTCATGCACCCTTGCCCATCGCGGCGGTCCGCTCGGCGCACAGGCGATTGATTGCTTCATCGGCCGGGCGGATCTCGAACGGCCCCATCTTTACTCCAGGGTGCTTTGACATCAGCGCGATCGCATGGTTCAGGTCGCGGGCTTCCAGCAGCAGGATGCCGCCGAGGGTTTCCTTGGTTTCTACAAACGGACCATCGGTGACTGCAACCTCGCCGGACTTCATCCGCAACGTGACCGCATTACGGGCGGAATCGAGCGCCTCCCCACCCAGGAAATGTCCGCCTCGTCGAAGTTCGTCGTCGTAGGCAAAACACTCTTCCATCATTCTCTCCGCCTCGGCCTGCGGAATTGCGGCAAACTTCGTTTCATCGATGAACCCCAAACAGACGTATTTCATGTGATTCTCCTGCGAGGATGGCGTTTCCGAACTTGCTCAACAGTGATCACTGTCGAGTACTCATCCCATAGTCGAACGGGGCGGGCAAGAATCGACAACCCAGGCGGAATTTTCTCAGAAAAAAGACCGCAAGCCGAGAAAGCAAGAGATTAAATCAAGATAACGGATCGACGCATTCTCCACGATCGTAGTTCCCAACCTTCGCCAGGCATCGCTCTCATCGGCCTGCGGAAACGAAAACGCCAGAATCCATGCCAGGGCGCGCAATCGAGTTCATTCGTTGCTGACCGCAAGTTGTGCTTTCACACCCACATCGTTCCAGAGCCTAGTACGGCATCACGACCGGCCGGGCACCCCAATAGGCTCGGCGAGCGCCGAACAGACCGGGGCGATAGGCCGGAGCATAGACGGCAGTCGGAGCATAGTAGGTTGTCACCGGCGGAGCATAATACGCGGTGGTCGGCGCGTAGTAGGCCGTAGTTGCCGCAGGTGCATAGTAGGCAGTGGTTGGCGCTGGTGCGTAGTAAGCCGTGGTCGCGGCAGGCGCATAGTAGGCCGTCGTGGCCGCAGGCGCGTAATAGGTGGTGGTTGGCGCGGGAGCGTAGTAGGCCGTGGTTGCCGCAGGAGCATAGTACGCAGTGGTTGGCGCGTAATAAGCCGTGGTCGCGGCAGGTGCGTAGTTGGCAATCGTCGGTGCGGCGTAACCGGTGTTCGCCTGGCATGCGCATTGCGCACTGGCTGCTTCGGCCATGGCAAACATCGAACACAGGGCAGCGGCAAACATCGCGAGAATCTTCATGGCATGTTCCTTGAGCAGGGTTGAACGGAATAAGTGTTGGCGACGCCGGACTACCTTCCACCATACCACTGGCGGATAGCGACCTGCAACTTTCCAAGTTGCAAAAGACAAGAATTCCCGCTATTGCTCCCCGAAGCTGCGGGTTTTGGGGGAGCTTTGACAGCATAGTGGCAGCGGTTGTCGGCGACGGCAATCGCTAGGACACGTCGCAAAACACTTTGATTGCCACGTTAGCTAGGCAATGTTTACCACAGAGACACCCAGGGCACAGAGAAGAAAAAAGGAGAAGTTTGGAACACTAATATGCGCTAATATCCGCTAATCCGATTAGCGGAGATTAGCGCGAATTAGCATTCCCTTTACTGCCTGCTCCTTTCTTCATTCTACTCTGTGAACTCTGTGACTCTGTGGTTCAATCTGTCTGGGGTCGCGTGGCTGCATCGCGCAGCGAACCTCATTCACTTGGTTTCCGCAACAGGCTCCGCCCCCTCCTTCCGCCACAACCAGCGAAGTGAATCCGGCAGGATGGCGCCCCCATGGGCGCCGCTGTGTCCGCCATTGCCGCCAACGAACTGATAGTCATACTTGCTGAACTTCAGCGCCGCGGCCATCTCTTGATTTGCTAGCCACCAATTGCCGTGCGCGTTGTCCAGGTCGCCGCTGCCGTCTTGCAGGAAAACTCGAATTGGCTTGGGGGGCGTCTTGCGGATCAAGGCAGGGTAGACGTGCCCGCCGCGGATATTGGTAAAACTGCCGACGTGGCTGAGTACTTTGCTGAATACGTCGGGCCGCTCCCAGGCGACGGTGAATGCGCAAATGCCGCCGGAAGAGATTCCACAAATCGCCCGCTGCGATGCCTGATCGGTCAAACGATATCGCTTTCCCACTTCGGGCAGGATTTCGTCGATCAGCATCCTGGCGTAGGCATCGCTCAGAGTGTCATACTCCACGCTGCGATTGTCCGCTTTCCAGCGGTTCTCAGGGGCCGCTTGGGCTTTGTGACCTGGATTGATGAAAATGCCAATCGTCACCGGCATCGCCTGGGCATGGATCAAGTTGTCGAACACCACGGGTACGCGAAACTGCCCCTTGGGATCGATATAGGTTTGGCCGTCCTGAAACACCATCACGGCGGCGGGCATCTTGCCATCGTACTGCGCCGGGACATAGACCCAGTAGTCGCGCTCGGTGTCGGCGAAGACGTGGCTTTTCCAGTGGTGCTTGGTGACCACTCCGGTCGGCACGCCGGGCTGAGGGAGTGAGTCTTTGCCAAGCTTGTAATCCGCATCCGCGGCACGGGCCGATGCCTGAAAACACAATACGAGAAGCAGCACGCCCAAGGAGGTGTCGCGGAACATTCGCATCGGAATTTTCCTTGCTCGATTTATCACCACAGAGACACCGAGGGCACAGAGAAGAAAAGGAAAGGAAAGGGCAGATGTGGGAACGCTGATAATCGCTAATCTACGCTAATCCGATTAGCGGATATTAGCGATAATTAGTGTTCCAAACCTCCTCTTCTTTTTCACTTCTCTGTGCCCTCTGTGTCTCTGTGGTTCAATACTTCTTGTTTTGGCGCGAAGAAAAGGGCGGCCCGGAGGAATTTCCGGGACGCCCTGATTTTTCAATGGTCTGAACAATGGGCCGCAGTTATTGCGAAACCTTGAACCCCTTCTTGAAGGCGTCGTTGCCGAAGACCATGTCCACTTGCTTGTCTGCCGTGGCCTTTTCGACCTTGGCCTTGCAGCCGGCACAGCAGAAGCCAACCTTCACGCCCCCGACGTCCGTGGACTGGTCGGCTTTGATCGGCTTGCCGGAGAAGGGGCAGCCTTCCTGCTTGGCCTGACCGGTCACCACCATTTGATGATGGGCCTTGGCCGCGAACTTGGCGGTGTTCCCTTCAAAAGCCTTGGGACAGTTCTGGCAGCAGAGGTAGACCTTGCCGCCGTCGAAATCAACGGCCGCATCTTCCTTCGCAGGCTTGCCGGAGACTGGGCACTTGGCGTTGGAGACGTCGGCCGCTTCCGCGACCAGGGCCACCGTCATCAGGACGGCCAAAGTGGCCAGGCCCGCAATCGACTTTCGGATTGTCATCAGAAATACTCCTTGCAGCGTATGGGGAGAAAGTAATGGTGTGGGAGAGCTTGAAGCGCTTCGCATATCAGCCGCTGGGCGCTAGCCCCCGGTCTATACCGCACGAACACGAACCGGGGGCTAGCGCCCTGCGGCTGATCCCAATCATAGACTGTGACCAAGTACTCATGTTGAGTCTGCCGTATTATTGCGATGCGGGACAGGCCAAGTCAAGCAATGTCTGCGTTGGCGCTAGCATGGCCCAAGGGGTATGATAGCTGCAATTCGCGGCTTTTGGCTTCTTTTGTTTCCGGCTCGATTCCATGGCCCGGCTCGATTCCATGGGTAACTCACCCGCCGACCCCCAGCACGAACGGATCTGCGAAGCCCTGTTTGAAGGGCGCAAGATCGACGCCATCAAGATCTACCGCGAACTGTCTGACACGGGACTGCGCGAGGCCAAGGAGTTTATTGAAACGCTGGAAGCGCGGTTGAAGCGCGATCAACCGGAGCGGTTCAAGAAGCCGGCCTCGCCAGGGGGCGGATGCACGGGGATGCTAGTGCTGCTGGCCGGCATCCTAGCGCTGGGGGCCATCTTTTGGTTTCTGAGATAAGCCACCCGGCACGAGGCGGCTGTTGGCGTGGTGCTGGCTTGCAAGTTTCGTGCTGCAGGGGGCGCTGGAAGAAACTGGGGGTTTACGCCCCCCGCTCGCCTGGCTTCCGCACGCCTGAGTTTTCGCTTGCCTGGCTTCCGCTTGCTTGCGTGCTATTCTTTGACAGATAGTCGATCTGCTCCATCTCAAGGTGTCCTCATGCTCTCCCTCAATAAAACCGCGCTCTGCAGCTTGCTGTTCTACCTGGCCGCCACGCTCGCCAGCGCGGACACCGCGACGCCTCAACCCAAGCTAACACCCCAGCAAGTCAAGGCCGCGGTCGGCGAGATCGATAAACTCGCCCACCAAACACTCAAGAGCACGGGCGTGCCCGGCATTGCAATTATCGTCGTCCATCAAGACCAGGTTATTTTCAAGCAAGGTTTTGGCGTGCGCGAAGTTGGCAAGCCGGAGCGCATCGACGCAAACACGGTGTTCCAGGTGGCATCGATGTCCAAGCCCGTGGCCTCTACTGTCTTGGCGGCCCTGGTGGGAAAAGGAAAGATCACCTGGGACGATCGTGTGATCGACCACGACCCGGGCTTCCGCCTGTACGATCCCTACCCGACGCAAGAATTGCGGCTGCGAGATCTACTCTGCCATCGTAGCGGCTTGCCAGACCATTGCGGCGACTTGCTCGAAGACATTGGCTTCGATCGGCATGAAGTGGCGCGGCGGTTGCGATTTCAGCCGCCGGCCAGCAGCTTTCGCACGGAGTATGCCTACACCAATTTTGGCTTCAGCGAGGCGGGTTATGCCGCGGCCAAGTCACAAAAAATAACTTGGGAAGAACTGGCGGACCAATTGCTTTTCCAACCGCTCGGCATGAGCTCGACAAGTTACCGCTTTGCCGATTACGCCCGGGCAAGCAATCGCGCGCTATTGCACGTTCGCGTCGATGGCCAATGGACGGCAAAACATACGCGTCAGCCCGACGCCCAAGCACCCGCCGGCGGGCTAAGCACCACACTCAACGATCTTGTCCCCTGGATGCGATTGCAACTGAGCGAAGGGAAGTTCGAGCAGCGGCAGTTGATTCCCACTTCGGTTCTGACTGAAACGCACACGCCGCAGATTGTCACGAACTTCAATCCTGCGCAGGGACGCGTCACGTCCTACGGCCTGGGTTGGATTGTCAGTGTCGAACGCGGCGGCCGCGTGTTCCTGAAACATTCCGGCTCTTTCTCCCTGGGCATGCGCAGCGAAGTGGCCATGCTCCCTGCCGAAGGACTGGCGATCGTCGTTCTCTCGAACGGCGGCCCCACCGGCATCCCGGAAGGTCTCGTCGAGAGTTTTTTCGATCTGGCGATCGACGGCAAACTACAGCGAGACTGGATGGAATTTGCCAACCGAATGTTCGACGAGGAGATCAAAAAAGAGCTCGGCCGCGAGCGCGACTATAGCCATCCTCCAACCCGGCCGTCAGCGGCGCTGAAGCTCACCGCCTACACAGGCAAGTTCGCCAATGATTTCTTCGGCGAAATTGAGCTGGCGGAAAAGCAGGGATCGCTGGTCCTGAAAATGGGTCCCCAGCAGATGACGTTCCCCCTGCGCCATTGGGATCGCGATACGTTCGTCTATCAGCCCCAAGGCGAATCCGCCGGCGGCCCCTCCGGCCTACTCTTCACCGTGGCCCCCGACGGTCAAGCCGATCGCGTGCTGATCGAGAACCTGAATGTTGACGGCCAGGGAGTGTTCTTGCGCGTGGAAACCATGCCTCAATGACAGATTGCGCAAACACCCTGGACTGCCGGGGCAGTGGCCCAGGCGGGCTGTTCAGTCGCGGACAGGGGGAGGGGGGGGGAAAAGTGGCCCAAACCCAGTATTCCTCGCGAATACTGCATTTGGCGTTCGCGCATCCGTTCGCGCATCCGTTCGCGCAAGTGTTCGCGCATCCGTTCTTCCCAGCGCGCCAGATTTTGCGCACACCCTTGGATGCATCGGCCATTCGGA